>CAYZET010000255.1:0-8038 GCA_964477215.1 uncultured Syntrophaceae bacterium
TCTGGCACGTTCCACTACTTCAGGGGTAATTTCGTCGAGCGTGACGATCATCTCGCCCTGGTAGTCCTTCTTGAGGTTCTCCGCTGCGCCTCGGCCCCCCACCGGAATGATGTCCGCTCCCATGGGACCGACCAGGTTTGTGCCCACCACGAAGACTGCTTCCCGGGCATCCATCTTTCGCGTGGTGTAATAGTCCGTAACCCATATCAGCACCAGGTTGTCCCGTTTTTCCCCTGGCTGATACTTTGGAATGTTGGCAAGATTGTGCAACATGCATTTGGGACAGCAGTGGAAGTACGTAGCTCCGCTATTAAAGACAAAACCTGCGGCCCATTTGGGGTATCTGTACACAAACATTCCACAAACCGGGCAGCGGTCCTTCTTGGACGGTTTGGGGAAATCGGCCGAAACCGCGTCAGTCGGACCTGTTGTAAGCATTGTCGCAGCCAGCCCGGACATGCCCGTGGTTGCGAGAATCCGTTTCAAAAACTCTCGTCGTCTCATGGGCACCTCCTTAATAACCTACCTGAAAGAGATCGGCCCGTCCCCCCGTATCTATCCAGAATTTGACGACAGGCGCATACGCGGCAGCCAGGAACACTAACCAGGCTACCCGGGAATATCTGACAAAATTGGCCCTGAGTGTTCGAGCCTCGCTTCCAGTGACGGGAAACTTCCACTCCACAGCCTGGAGCACCGCGACTGACATCCCGAGAAAAGACGCCAGAAAAAGAGGGACATAGACGAGGTATCCATAGTTGAAGTGCTCCTGATCGAGAAATATGAACGGGCAGTGGAGGGCCGGCATCATGTATACGTATGGCGCTACAAACGCCACTGCACCCGCTATCCCGAGACCGAGACCTATGAACGAGCCCATTGCGTACGCCATTTGGCCGCGGGTGCCGTTTTCCCACCTGAGGACATACGAGCAGACAAGAAGCGCGACGAGGAATCCCAACAGGAGAGATCGAGTCATTCTGGGCGGTAGAGACGCTACCGAAGAGCCAAATCCCTCCCCACCGACCTCAAAGATTACTCCACAGCAGGATGAAATGACGGACGGATCCAGACCGGAAAAGTATGCGATCTGCATGAGCAGATCCAGTACGAGGAGCGGACAAAGCGCCACGATATACCAACTTTTCAGTCTCGTCAGAGGGAACCCTTCCACCCGCAGATCCAGATGATTGACAACGATCCACCATCCGTAGAGATAAAGCGCTCCTATCTTGAAAAATAGAACGGGCCACCCAAGGTAGTGGGCATGCAGCGTCCCCACCGTACACATTGCGCCAGGGATGAAGGGGGCCAGCGATCTGGCAGTGATTTCAAAGACTAACAGGGAGAACGCCTGGAAGAGTAAGCTCCAGGACACAATGGTAGCAACGAGCTCCGATTTATGCTCCAACTCCAACTGTGCCGGTGAAAGCGATGAGGTGTCCCAGTGCCGCACGATTCGGACTGCGTTGACAAACGCTGCGGCATTGATCGCAGCCACTGCTATCTGTCCAATGATTAAGCTCAGTACCCACGCGTTCCAGATCATCTATTTCCCCTCGATGACCGATCCGTCGCGGAGGTTGATAATCCGTTCAGCCAGTTCACTGCCCAGCACAAGAGGGTCATGAGACGCTATGACGAAGGTTCTGCCCTCTGACTTGAGCTCCAAGAAGAGAGAAAGCACGTCCCGGGACAGTGCGGTGTCAAGGTGCGCTGTGGGCTCGTCCACCAAGAGGATTTCCGGGTCGTTCATGAGAGCCCTCGCAATGGCGAGACGCTGTTTTTCTCCGCCGGAAAGAACGGAAGTCCTGCTGTCTGCCTTGGAGAGCAGCCCGAATTTCTCCAGGAGTCGAGATCGCTTGTCCCGGATATGTTTGAAGGGAATCCCTTCAGGATAGAGCACCAGATCCAGGTTTTCTTTGACCTTCAGGTCCGTGATAAGTTGAAAGTGCTGAAAGATGAAGCCTATATGCTGGCGCCGAAACAGGGTGCGAAACTGATCCCCGAGAAGAGTGGTCTCCTTTCCGAGAATCGTTATTCTGCCCGCGGTTGGACGGCTCATCAGTCCGATCAACGCGAGCAGAGTGGTCTTTCCGGAGCCGCTTGGCCCCGCAATTATCGTGGCTTGTCCGTTCTCCAGATCGCGGGTCAAGTCCCTGAGGCCCGTAAATTCGTTGGGCTTGCCGGGATTGAAGATCTTCTCGACATTTTTCAGTGATATTATGCTCATGCGCGGAACACCTCTTCCGGATCCTTCACTGAGGCTTTCCACACGGGAATGATTCCCACGGCCATATAGGGGACCACAGTGAGAAACATCAGCCCAAAGAGCTTGGATAGGTCCAAGGAGGGGGGAAGCGGGTGGAAGGGGTACAGAACGGACCATCCCGAGAAGACTATTCTCAACAGAGGGGCGCCGGCGAAGAACACGTGATAGTACGATACCACCGCGCCTATCAGGAACCCGGTCAGAGAGAGGACAAGGCTCTGGAGCATGTTCAGTCGGATCAGATCCGTTGTTTGCCAGCCGATGGCCTTGAGAATGGCAATCTCTCGTTGTTCCTCCTGGGAGAGGCGGGCCACCCTGTCGTACGCCAATATCAGGAACGCGAGGAGACAGATAATGCTCGTGGACAGCAGCATGCCGCTCCGAAAACCGTATGAGCTTCCGTACGTCCTCTTGAGCTGATTTGTTGCAACAACGCGAGCGCCGGGCACCAGGTCGATGATCTTCTCCCCCACTTTCGGGACCTCGAATTCGTTGGGAACATCTACTGCCAGGTCCCATGCAAGCCCTTCGTCCAGCCCGAATAACTTCCGAGCGTCCGGTTCGGTCAGCACTATCAGGTCGTACGTCCACAGGGATACCGTTGAGGAGAACACCCCCTTTACCGTGAAGGAAATCGGCCTGCCCGCGAAGTCCTGAAAATTGAGCGACGAACCGGATGACAGGTGTCTGATGCCAACGAGGCCCTCACCAACCAGAGCCTGTCCTTGCTTCAGCTCTCCGGACGCCGACTCTCCGGGGTTTCCTCCGATCCCTTTCAAGGTCAGCGCCCAGTTTTCGGCCAAGTCTCCAGGATCGCCGACTATGGTGTAGTTCGCTCCCGTGTACGGGTCGAAGTAATATCCCCAGACTCGTCCACGCACGTCAGCCACTCCGAAGATCTTTGATATATCGCTTACCGACGTCAGATCTATGGGAACCTGTCGACCGGCCTTGATATTCTGAACAATGATAGCGGGCTGAAACTGGATCGCTTTGAGTGTCTCCTGATACACCGCGTTGGACACAAAATCGATACCCGAAAAGAGAAAGACGATAAGGGCAAAGAGGCACCCGATGGACATGTTTTTGGTCTTCTGTCTCAGGAGTCCCCTGATTGCAAAGTCTGCTGTGTAGAGCAGCGCTCTCATGTGAGCCCGTCCTTACTGCTCGGCAAAGGAGTCCGAGATTGAAAACTCATTGCTGATCCCTACAAAGGTACGAAGCGGCGGCCACATCATACCCGAGGGCAAATAGTCCGGTTGCCCCGGATAATCCGGAAAAGCAGAGGCAGGTGTGCTCAGTCCAAGGTGCCGAATATACCGGGCAGAGTTGTTCACACCCGGGTCTGCCGACGGCAGAACACGTGAGATCGCCTTCAAGTCCCTGAGCAGTGCTTCCGACCCGGTTCTTCGAAGGCTGTCCACTATGGCCCCCAGGAAGAGTGCCACCAGGACCGCCAATATCGCTAGGTAAATCTTCAAGTAAAGCACCGGCTTACACCACTTGCCTTTCGGTCGGGGACCGTGCTGAACGGAGAGGCCCGAATTCCATCGCCCGGCGAGGCGCGAAAACCGTCATCGGGGGCGCCCCAACATTGGCACCACCCATTATGGTAGGGGCGGGCCTTGTGCCTGCCCAGGGCACCCACAAGGGGCGCCCCTACGAGGCAGACGAACACGTGAATGAGATTGGGCATGACCACACAAGGGGCAGGTTTCAAATCTGTCCATCCCTCAAGGCCGATTCAAAGCCATAATACCGGCGACACGCCAGCGCTACGGAAGTTCGTGCCGAATGTCCGGGCATGAGAGTCAACACGTCCCCTACTTGGGCTTAATCTTGTCAGGCCCGACTTCGGAGAAGGTCAGCACCTTGCCGCCTTCCTTCACGGCCACCTCTTCTGCGCTCTTTTTGGTATCGAATGCAATGGCCTCATGTCCCATGGGGCCCTGGACTTTCGATCCGACTACATAGTAAGCAGTTCGTCCGCTGATCCACGCTCCGCTTGGATAATCGACGACCCACAGCAGGAAGGGCTTCACTTCCTTTTTGGCGTATTTTGTCGGGTCTTTCATGAATTCGAAAAGGCATTGCGTAGAGCAGAAATGATAGATCTTCTTGTCTTCCGTTGCGATCTGGCACTTGTTTCTCGGGTACCTGGCCGGGTACATGGCACACACTGGGCATTGATCCTTGTTGTCCTCAGGTTCGACAATCTTGCCCGCGTCCAGACGATTCTTCGTTATGACCACGTTTTCCTTGGGTACCCCCTCCTTTGCCATCTTCAGAGCCTCTGCAAAGCCAACAACTTCTCCTCCGCAGGTTTTGGCAAATTGTTCGGCTTCAGCTTTTGACGGAAAAGTGAGCTTGCTCTTCATTGTCATTGTTCCCTTGGCCTTGGAACCGACAACGAAAGAGGCCTTGTCGGCCGAGATCATTTGCTTGGGATCCAGATAAAGGGCGGTCATGACGCTCTTCGGCTCTTCGCCGGATTTCATTGCCATGTCTGCGAGGCAATGAAACGAGCAAACGCCGAAATCGCCCTGGGAATTCTTGAAAGTCATCCACGTTCGGGCCCACATGGATCTTACCATTCCGCAATTCGGGCATTGCCCGGAGAATTCCTTCATAGGCGGCATGAGTGGATGCTGAACCGTGCATGGCTCGTCAGCCTGTGCGAGCAACGGGCTCAACACAGGGCACGCGACTGCGACAGCCGCTATCAGTATCGCTGCGAAAAGACCTGTATATTTTAGACGAACGGGCATACGTTACCTCCTTTGTCAGCCTGCGGTCCCCATCCGAATGGGGCGGCTGCATATCACGTTGAATCGGACGAAATTGTGGAGCAACGAGGAGAGGACGTGTCAGCCTGGGACGTCGGGTTGGCAGGGAATGGCCTCTGGAGGCCGACGGTCGTCTCTTGAGATGATTGAGGCGACCGGCAATACCAGGGTAAGAAGGGCCGTAGCCTGGGGAATAAACGCTTGCACGTCAAGAGTAATTTTCTTGATGTGACTGTTACACTCGCACCCGATTGTTTCCAGAGAGACGTGTACAGGCTTCAGTATGCCTTCGTCTGAACATCTCTCCGTGTTGGGCGAAGGAAGGTGCACTCCTTGCCCGATCTCTGACTCATTGCTTTGACTGGGTCTCAAATGGCAATAACTCTGGAACCCGCCTCTTCGTTCCACACATTTAGGGCAGTTACAGCAGCAATTCCAGTGGGGATCGTCGTCCGGACAGAGACAGCTCCATTCCACTACTGGAACAATCCACGCACAATGAAGGATGAGAAAAGGAAGGAACATAGCGAGAGCCACTTTTCGCGACAATTTCAACGCAATTTTCCTTGAAACGCGATTCCTCATCGTTCTGCTATCCTGGGATTGAATCCAGCGGAACCACAGGCTCAAATCCGGCGTCCCGCGGGACTACTTTAGGGACGCTCTTTCAGAGCGCAAACCCCCTCATGAGCCGTGGCAGATCACGCGACCGCACATGCCTGAAAGTCCCTGATTACCGGCGAGACGCCGGCGCTACGAACACTTTAATGCCGCGGACTTTCATGGTCCGTTGTGACTGCGAGGTCATGGATGTTTATAAAACGCTGTACTGAGCTCATTCTTACCGGCGCTCCAGTCTTCTCCACTCCCGATCGATCTTGGCGATCTGCTGCAGGAGGATCTTCTCGTCTGCCCACCCGAGAATAATGTGACGCACAACGCCCTGTCTGTCCGTAATGAAGTACGTCGGCAGCCCTTTAACGCCAAAGCTCCTTGCCACCTTGCCGTCACGATCCATGTAGATCGGAAAGGTAGTTTTCAATCTGTTCACGAAGTTCCGAATGTGCTCCTCACTCTGCCCCACGTCGATGGCCAAGAATCTGGGGCTCTCGGGAGATTTGATCCATTCTCCGTACAGCCGGTCCATCAGCCGGAAGTCATCTTCACAACGGGGGCACCAGTCGGCCCAGAAATAGAGAACATGGATTCTCCCCGATGAGGGGTCGAACCGAACGGACTCCCCTTCCAGGGTCTTGACGTCAAAGATCGGCGCCTTGTCCCCCAGCTCCGGAAAACCTTTGGACAGACAGGAGCACAGCACAACCGTCGCCAAGAGAGCGCATGCCCGTAGGCCGACCAACCGAAGCCACTGTGTTTGAGTGAACGAGGTCCGCGTCACGTTATGTCCTGCCTTCGGAATGCGGTGGCCGCTACTGCAAGAGGTACGGCTATCCAGATTATGAGCAGGGCTATGGCCGCGATCGCTGAGGTGAAAGTCCCTCCGAACATTCTCAGCAGCCCCGCTCCGGCCGCGCCGAGAGCGGCTTCTCCCCCGACGGCCATAAGCACTATCACTCTCGCAAGATCTATGGGGTTTCCCATGAGCGAGAAATAGAGCATCGTCCTCAAGTACGCTTCTTCTATGTAATACGATATGGAAAGCACGAGGAAATCGTAAACCACGAGGAAGAAGAACCAGAGTATCAGCCCTGTTACAATAGCCATAGGCTTGCGATGAGCGAGGATAGACATTGCCGCGGAGAGGGAGACAAACACCAGACCAAGGCTAATGGACACGCCGACAAATACGAAATACCTCCATATCCCTTCAGACTCGGTCTTTAACGCGACGATCACTCCACCCAGACCGAAGCCCACAGCGGTCATGACCGTCAATGCTATGAAGATGCCTGCCACTTTGCCCAACAGGATGTCCGTGCGGCTGACGGGTTGTGAAGCCAGGATCTCAAAATACCCCGGTTCGCCACACAGACTCTGGCCTCCCGAGACCAGCGCGACCACAGGAATGATTATGAGAGCCAAATTGAGCATCGTGACGGTCGTGCGATAGAAATCCTGAAATTCCGCCTCATACCCGAGGAAGGTCAGCCCGTAGTACGAGACTCCCACCACAAGGGCGGCGAAAAGAGCCCCGAAGCCTATCATCCACCGGTTTCTCAACTGAATCTTCAGCTCGAGCTTCGCTATCGGCGCCATGGCAGCGGCTCTCATTTTCATTTCACCTCTTCTTCATTTCTTCCGGGAAGTGGGCTCCTTCCACCCGGAATCGGCCAAGCACCTCATTGTTCTTCATGTCAATAAAGGCGAAGTCAGAGCCTGGGCGGACCGCATTGAGCCTCAGGAAAGCAGGATGCCCTTTCGATGCCACGGGAAACACTCCTTCGTTGTCGTATCCTTTGATTGCCACGCTGTATTCCCTGTCATCGTCCACGTTGATTCTGATCTCCACCAGATCGCCGAACCTCACTGAAACAACGTCGGGTGTCATAACGCCCTGGCTAACCGTTACTTCTTTCTCCGCATTGGCCTGCCTGTACAGCTCCCACATGTCCTCAAAATTCAGTATCGTCCCATTGTATTCCTGTGCGAACTGTGATGCCCGGTCTTTGCTCTTGAAGGAGACAACGCCGTAGCCCATGACGGTCACCACATTGGCTTTGACAAAGTGTGCTTTCTGCGCATCCATCCATTCCTTGGTATCGTAGTCTTTGACGAAATAGGCCCTCACATCTTCTCTTTGTGCTATGCCCAGTGTCTTTGCCATATCGAAGTATCTGATCATGCAGATCGGATCGTCGAATTTCTTCGCCCGACCTTTCTTCATGACACATTCGGCTGCGAATCGCTGGTCCGTAATGAGCATGCGACATGTCTGACACACGTCTTCTTCCGGATGGATGTCCACGGGCACGGCTTCACCACCGCTGCCGCACGCTGCAAGACCCAGGGCCACCGAGCA
>CAYZET010000256.1:0-7990 GCA_964477215.1 uncultured Syntrophaceae bacterium
AGGTCTTGTCTCTCAACGGCGCGCCGTAGGGTCAGCTCCATGTCTACCACGCGGGTGATTTCAACGTTCATCTCTGGGGAAAAGAACTGGAAATTGTTCTTACCCTGCATCTTTGCATGGTACATGGCAGTGTCCGCATGCTTAAGGAGGCTGTCGGCATCCACTCCGTCTTTTGGATGTAGACTTATTCCGATGCTCGCGCTCGTGAACATCTCGTTGCCGTCGAGCACGAACGGCTTGGAAACCTCTTCGATGATTCGCTGGGCTATGGGAATCGTCTGGTGTGGCCGGAAAACATCGGGCATCACAACCGTAAACTCGTCGCCTCCCAGCCGCGCAACGGTGTCCGAACGCCTCACGCATCGGATTAGCCGCTCTGCCACCGCCACAAGCAACTCGTCACCCTTGGGATGACCCAGTGTGTCATTAACGCTCTTGAAACCGTCCAAATCTATGAACATTACCGCGACCATCGTCTTGGCCCGGCTGGCCCGAACCAAGGCCCGTTTCAACCTGTCCCGGAATAGCAGGCGATTAGGCAATCGTGTGAGCGGATCATAATGAGCCAGTTGCTCGAGACGCTCTTCGCTCTGCTTGATTTTCGATATATCTGAAAAAATGCCCACATAGTGAGTGACCGCTCCCTTTTCCCCGCCGATAGCGCTTACTGAAAGGAGCTTGGGGTACAATTCTCCGTTCTTTCTCCGATCCCAGACTTCGCCCCTCCATTGGCCGGTTTCCGTGAGGCTGAGCCAGAAGCTTTGCCAAAATGCTCGGTCGTGCCTACCGGAGCCCATGATCTTTGGGTTCTTCCCCATCACCTCTTCTTTGGAATAGCCGGTTATCCGGGTGAACGCTTCGTTCACGTCCACTATGCTGCCCCGGTCATCTGTTATCAAGATGGCTTCGTTGCTGCTTGAAATTACTTTGGCTGCCAGATCGAGTCGCTCCTGGGCGCTCTTTCGAGATGCGATCTCGCGCTTGAGCTCCTCGTTTGCCTTCTGCAGCTCGAACGTCCGCTCACGGACCCTAGCTTCGAGCTCATCGTGAGCCTGTTTCAGCGACCTCGTGTACTTTTTCGACAGGAGGGCCTGCCGTTTTTCCGCAGTGAGATCCTCCACAACCACAAAAATGAATCGGTCCGCTCCCACCTTGACCGGTCGTATGTGAATCCTGCCCCAGATTCGCGTCGAATCGCTCCCGATAAGCGCCTCAATAACTCGCGGCCTCCGTTCCCTGCTCACATATGCAAGATTCTTCGCCAGGTCCTCCTTGTCTTGCTGGCGTACGCAAATCCGCGTGAACACTGCGTGCTGAAGCTGAGCCAAGTCTGGGTGCATGCGGATAAATGCTTCGTTCGAGAACGCGATTGCATATTCCTTTTCCAGCAGCAACGCAGGGAGGGGAAGGGCATCGAGCAGCTTACTGAAGGCGGTCTTTTGCACGCCTCTGATATCGAATGTGCCCGTTTCCTCTAAGTCTCCGCAAAGAATGCCGCTCAAGTCCAGAGTCTGGGTCCCTACAGACATGTCTTCCAGAAGCCGAAGACCCTCATGGAATTCTCCCACTTCTGGGGACCCGCCCGAATTCCCCTTTGCATTTCGATCTTTCTGCATAGCGGTTCTGCGATTCCTCTTTTCCGGACTGCAGCCTGGATCAATTCTTGGGGGCTCTGCCGACTGCGCTGCCTTCGTCAAAGGCGGTAGCATAGCACAACATCATAATCGATTGAAATCGATATCGACACCAGAGAGATGGGGGACATAACACCCCCTTGCAGCGGTCGGAATCATGTCTCTGCTCTCACAACATGAGCAAATGACGGGGTTACTTCCAGCGGCACACGATGGCGTAACGCTCCCCGCTCCCACAGGGGGCGACCTTTTGCTTGAGACTTCTTCTTGCGCTTGCTTTGTCGGGCGGGCTTTTCCGCCCCTCGCTGACTTCAGCCGGGAAATATTGCTCGGTGAGCTTGTACGCGAGAAGACATCGTCGGCAACCCAATGGGCCAGCCAGCACGCCGCGAAGGAGACATGCTTTCCTATCCACAGCGCCTGTCTGGCCCGGCGATCCCCCCACATTAAGCAGCCTTCTCTCTCCTTACGTATTCACAAGCCTCCAGGACCTCTTTCTTGAATTCGTCGTAGTCTACCTGCATTCCGTTGAGGTATGTGCTCCAGCCCGCACTGGATTTGGCATAATGCACGGCATCTTCGATCTCTTCCTCAGTGGCACCGTACAGCCTCGCCATTTCGGTATGGTAGACCGTGCAGTACCTGCACTTAGTGACCGCTGACAGAGCCAGTCCAATAAGCTCGCGATATTTGTTAGGAATTGGGCCTTCGTCGAATTGGACCCGCTTCATGAGCCTCCACTCCAACTCCAGCGTAGAATCGGGAACCATTTTGAAGAAGCTCGGTACGAGTCCGAACATCCCTTCCATCTCCTTGTATATCTCTTCTCGTGTCATGACGCACCTCTGCCACTGCGTTTTCATCGGTAAATTAGATGCACGCAGCGGCTCGAAGATTCCGCCTCCTTGCATGCGCGAGAGCACCCGCCGCGTCCCTCGACAGTTGGGGGACTGATCCGGAATCGGACAAGAGTTTCACCAAAGACCTGGAACCGGCACGTCAGAAGTATACGACAACCGCGTATTGGATACCGGGTCTGCCGTCCAGCGGACAGACATTGTGCTCCAGGTACGCTGTTATGGGGAAGAGCGGGCAGGTATTGCCTGGCACGAGGAACCGAGGAAGTCGAAGTCCGAGGAGGTCCGAGCGGCCCGTGCCATACTGACGGGCCACCAGCGGCTCACCCTGGACCGGGGCCGCGGGGTCGATCGGAATCCTAATGGAGCGTATCTCTCGGGTGCGCTCACACACCACAATGATACTCTGGACGTTGCGGCGTTCATCGTCAGCGTTGAACCCCTGGACCAAATGCTGACGATAACCACACGATGGGCATGCGAGCTCGAGTACCTCTCCATCCGAAAGGGCTGGCGTAGGAAAAAGCGTCAACGTCAAGGCAGCCATAAGCGCAATCTGAAAATTCATCCAACGCACCGACACACCTCCCTGTTCTCAGGGCTCTCTTGTCAGGCCGTCGGTTTATAAAGAATTCGGGCAGAAATCAACAGTTTTCCGATGCGTCCGGAGTGTTACAGTGCGGCGGAACAATGTGTACCACCTCGGTAATAAGATTGGCGTCTTCGAGCAGCGATGCCGGAAAACCGTGGCCAGTGATCACCACGTGGACATGGGACGGTCTCACGCTGAGAACAGAGATTACCTGGTCCAATTTGAGCAGACCGCGATTGAGGGGCTCGGTGAGTTGGTCGAGAAGCACGAGCTGGAATCTTCCCGCCTGAATAACACTTTGTGCATGCTCCCAGGCGCGGGCAATCCCGGCGGTTTCATTTCCATCGTTGGCGACATCGCTCAGGACATGGCACTCGAGCGCACTTTCAAGGCCGACGGACCCTATTTCCCCCAAGGAGGTGGGACCGCGGCTGAACTCGATTATGGCCGCGCGCCAACCGCGGCCGAGGCTGCGGAGCACCTGTCCGAGGGCCGCGAAGGCTGGAGTTTTTGCATTCTGGTCGTATATCATGAGGATTGCGCTAGCCATGGTTTAGAGTCCGGGGCCGACAGTAGGCGGAGCCAAGAGCCTCTCCTCAGCGAATCCGGGCCTTGAATCGCATGCCTTATGCGGCCATCTTGTTGGTGCAAGCCTTCCGTTGATACCCCTACTTCGGTACCACACTTTACGAGCTGGCAACAGGGAAAAAATCTCACAGCGAACCATTCCCTCAGGACACGGGCCAGGGGCATCCTGCTGGTGGGACGGGCATCTGACAGTGGCACAAAACCTTGAGTAAGTAGCACCCCTGACAAGAAATAGGCCAGAGCAACATACCGAAATCCTGTTGCATCAGAATGAGATTCGTACGCTCAGGAATGCAACGCGCCACGATTTTTTGGCCTCTTTCGGAGTTTTGAGACAGTTTCTTCAAACTCGCCGTTCCCTGAACAGGGCTAAAGCAAGTACGCGACCATATTTATGAAACGGTGCACTAAGCTCACGCCGCGTTTCGCAATGGGGCGTGAAAAAAGGAGTTGACGCTGATGGGGGGTGGCTGCGAGAATAGACCAACAAGTCAGTTACCCAGAGGCCGGCGTGAATAGACGCGGTAGAGCCACCAGAGAGAAGATCGTCAACGCAACCAAGCGCCTCCTGCGCGATCAAGGGTACACCCGCACAACCATAGACGATATTTGCAGAGCGGCCGGGGTGAAGAGGGGAAATCTCTACTTTCACTTCAGCAGCAAGCAAGATCTCGCATGCCAAGCCGTCGAAGATTCCGGGAATCGTTACCTGCCGTTCTTTCAGACGCTCATGGAAGAGGAAGCAGATCCACTGGGCAAGATTGAGCTGCTCATCAACCGCATCGTGGGGTACTTCGCAGCCCGCGGTGGCAAAGCCACCTGACTCTTCGCCAAGATCGCCCAGGAGGTGGGCGAAGAAGAGAGGGAGCTTTCCTGCGTGACGAGGAAGTTTTTCGTGGCGTGGCATGACATGATCTTGGGGCTGCTGGAAGAAGCCAAGGGGGACGGCTCACTGAAAGAGGATGCGGATGTCAGCGCGCTGAGCCACCTTGTCATAAGCTCCATAGAGGGCGCGCTGATTCTGCACCGCGTGCTGGCTGAGCCGGAACCACTGGAAAAGACCCGGGACGCTTTGAAATTGGTTATTTCATTGCACAGGTTGGAGGGAGGAGAACAGCAGCGCGAAGATGTATCAGGCAGAACTAGAACAAGGAGTCAGTTTCAAGGAGCGCCCCATGGCACCAAACCGGACGAAACCGCGTGAAAGGAGCAAACCATGATCAGCCAAGTCTACTATGACCTCCGTGAACAGTTGGATCAGTATTCCCTCGGGTTTCCCTCTACGGAATCCGGGGTTGAGATGAAAATCCTCCAGAAGCTCTTCACGGAGGAAGAGGCGGGCATGTACCTCAATCTCAGCATGATGCTCGAAGATGCCGGCTCAGTGGCCAAGCGAATTGGCAAGGACCCTGAAGGAGTCGCCCAAGTACTGGAGCGCATGGTGGACAAAGGGCTCATCTTCCGAGTCAGGAAGGGAGATTCGGTCAAATACGCGGCTGTACCGTTCGTGGTCGGATCGTTCGAATACCAGCTCAAAGATATGGACCGCGAGTTTGCCGCGCTGTACGACCAATACTTTGTCGAAGCGTTCGCTCGGCACGGATTCGGCGTGGAGCCACCTATGCGCACCGTTCCGGTCAACAAGTCCATCGATTATGCATGGCCGGTGGAACCGTACGAGGACGTAAGAGCCATCATCAAAGGGAAAGACCCCATCTCCGTGTCAAAGTGCATTTGCCGAGTGCAGCAGGGACTTCTCGACAAAGGCTGTGATAAGCCCTTGGAGGTCTGTTTCCAATTCGGGAGCCACGCGCATTACTACGTGGACAAGGGCATGGGCCGTTTCGTCTCCACGGATGAGGCACTGAAAATAATCGATTCCTGCGAAGAGGCAGGTCTTGTGCCCCAACCGTTCGCGGCTCAGGACGCGGGGGGACTCTGCAACTGCTGCGGAGACTGCTGCGGAATACTGCGGGGCATAAAACTGTACCCCAAGCCCGCAGAGAGAGTCTTGACCAACTACTACGTGGAGGTCGACCCCGAAGCCTGTGCAGCATGCGGGACATGCACCGACAGATGTCAAATGGAGGCTATCGAAGTGGGAGCCGCAGATGTTGCGGAAGTAAACCGCGATCGATGTATCGGCTGCGGCCTATGCGTACCCACGTGTCCCAATTCTGCCCTAACGTTGCGCAAGAAGCCCGAGTCCGAGCTGCGAACCCCCAAGCCCACGGGGCGTGACTATATGACGCACCTCGCCTCTGTTAGAGGGAAATCTCTCATTCCTCTCTCCGTGATCAAGAGATCATAGGCATCCGTTATAGGCCTCGCATTGAGCTTCGGGGCACGAGGGGCGGCTTCCAAGAAACTGTCTCGAAATTCGGGAAACAGCAGAAAAAGTGGTACGGTGAGGGAGGATACTGCCCATGGAGCCCTCACCCCACCCTCTCCCAGAGGGAGAGGGCTCTGTCATTCCGGGCGGTTGCAAGTCCCCTCTCCCTTCGGGAGAGGGCTAGGGTGAGGGTGCAAAAAAAGAAGCGTGCCACGATCTTAACATTTGCCGCAATTCCGAGACAGTTTCCCAAATCCGCCCCCACAAAAATCCCCGTATTGCTCCGGCTCAAAGGCTTAGGTTGTGCTTACGCTCCGTAGACTTCCGTCTTAGTCACCCCTTGAGCCTTGATCCGTTCAATAATTTCGCGCATCACGGGAAAAACGTGCTCCCGGATATCTCCCGCCACCACGACGAACAGTAGATCGTCGCCCACTTTGAGCTCCCCCTCCCGAGCCTCGATAAGAACCGCGACGATGCCGGGTTGCTGCTCCCCCCAGGCACGGATTTCGTCAAGCTTTTCCGCGTGGGTGCGCACTTGCAGTTTGAGTACCGCCTTTTCTCCAGTGCGGTCAGAGGACCGGACAATACCGTTATGACAGAGGATCATCCCGGCGCGGTGGCTGTCTGGCCGCGATTTGACCTGCCGGATCATTTCTTCGAGAGATACTGACTGCGTGCTCATCCGATTCTCCTTGCTCACCCCTTGGCCGCCTAGCGGTGGGCGGATTGAGAGCGTGATTTCTATTAAAAAAAAAGCCCGTCTGGGACGGGCCAAAGGAAGGATTAGGTTTGGTTTGTCGCTGGGCAGAAAAAAACATGTTATAAGGATGTTGTCAAGTCTTTTTAAATCAACACGTGATAAAAAATTCATCTTGGGTCCAAAAGAGACAGACAAGATTGCGAAATGACTATTATATAGTGCGGTCACCGCAGAGGCCAAGAATCCGGCCACTCCCATCCTTTCCCTGCCCGTGGGGGGCTCGTCCCCGTGTCCGCAAACCTTTCCCCTCACAGGCGCTCTCACCCTCCCCTCGTCACTGGACAGAGCGCTGTCCGACCTCACTCAGGGCGACGTGCAGGCCGGGGCTCACTTCGAGGGAATCCGTTCGCACGCAACCGCGCAGTAGGGGGCTTCCTCAGGATCCTCGATGTCGCACACCGGGCACGAGCAGACTTCTGGACCGTCTTCCGGCTTCTCAATTTGCCGGCCAGCCTCCTTAGCCCTGTAATCCTCGATGGCCCGGTGAAGTGCGTCAGCACCGAGGTTCGAGCAGTGATGCTTCTTTTTCGGCAAGCCCTCGAGGGCTTCCAGCACAGATTTGTTCGTTATTTTCATAGCCTCGTCCAGGGTTTTTCCCTTAGCCAATTCGCTCACCATGCTGGAAACCGCTATGGCCGCACCACACCCGAATGTCTGAAATTTCACGTCCTCGATTCTGCCGTCTTTGACCTTGATGTAGAAGGCCATGATGTCTCCGCAGGCCGGATTCCCTACTTCTCCCACTCCGTCTGCGTCAGGTATTTCGCCGACATTCCTCGGGTTTTTGAAATGATCCATGACTACTTCGTTATACATGCAAAAACCTCCTGAGGTTTGAGACTGCGATCATAGTGTAGCACAGAAATGCGACGCGCGGATCGGTCATCCCGCTTCCCTGAGTCTTGCGGATCTCTTGTACAACGGCGACATGTCTCTGAGCCTCTGCACGATGGAAGGCAGGACTTTCAAGACTTCGTCAACGTCTGCGTTGGTATTGTCGGCACCCAGGGTAAACAGGAGCGACCCCTGGGCAGTACCCGCGTCTATTCCCATGGCGAGCATCACGTGAGATACCTTGAGCGATCGGGAAATGCACGCGGAACCACTGGCTATCTGTATTCCTTCCATGTCGAGGAAGAGCAGCATGGCTTCCCCCTCGACGTACCGCACGACCACGCTGACGTTGCCTGGCAGCCGTTCCGTCGGGTGCCCAACGACCGCAAC
>CAYZET010000257.1:0-7987 GCA_964477215.1 uncultured Syntrophaceae bacterium
GACATATGCTCTTGCAGCCGGAGCAACGGTACACTTTCTCCCGTGCCAACAGCATGAATGTTCCCACCCCCGCCATTATGGCTCCGGCCAGAAGAGACATTCCTGTACTATACACCACAAGAAGCCGTGCAAGCGAATACCCGTCAAAGAAGCTCAGGGCAACTGCCCCGACGAGGACGAGAACCATGCATATGCCGGCTCCCAGCAGTGCTGCATAGCACCGCTTGTGATCGTATATATCCCGCACCCCTGGCTCCATCATATTGTCACAGATCTGACAGCGCTTCTGGGGGGCAGATTCAACGACCACGTCTTGAGAGTCTGATGCAAAAGGCAAATCGGATTCATCGAGGTCATCCAATGAATCAACGAAGCCCGCCTTGGGAGCGATTGAGGCAGGGGCACCCACAATCATTGTCTCCATCTCAACCCCTTTCAGCGCATCGCCAGTGGGCTCCTCCACCACAGCTCCTGCAAGGAATTCCCCAGACTCGGGCACTGAAGGGGGACCGAAAAACTCTGAATCCGATTCCGAGTCACGAGGTAGTGCGGCGCTCTCCTGTTTGTCGACAGCGCTCCAATTCTCCCCAAGAGCTTGCAGATCGGGATCGTCGGCATGGTCCTCGGTGGCAACTGCGCCGAGGAATTCATCCTGCGCCGGATCCTCGTAACCAGGCGATTCGTCACTGATCGTTTCCTGAAAGGACACGCCGCACTTCGGACAGATGTCGAACATGGCGTCGTGAGAGGCCAGGCACGACGGACAGATGAACGTGGATTTCTCCACATCGTCAAAGGAATCCCAGTCATCCTCGATGGCCAACTGCCGGGAATATCGTACCGCCAGTTCGTCCGGATCTAAGATCCCCTTGTCCTGAAGCATGTCGTAGAATCTCTCAAGCCCTGTAGCGCTGAGCCGATACTTGGTCATGAGATTGTCGTCAGACGCGCCCGAATAAAAATCGTCGAGAAATTCTTTGACCCGGATCGTTCTCTTTTCTTGGCCTTCTTGAACAGTGTTCATGGGCATCACCTCGCGTAGACAGTGCGAGATTGTTATACCAAACTTAGCCAAAAAAGGCAAGATGAATTTAGATGTTAGAAAGATTTCCAAGAAACCAGTTGAAGTCTTCACCTCCTGCGCACGTGGCTTGCAAAAAGAAATCCCTTACGTTAGGCTCTGGAACGCGCCCTCAGATCAATTGCAGGATCACCCGATCAGCGAGGGAACAAACGGTATCCGGCCCCAGCGCTTTGATATCATGAGAAAAAGGTCAACGAGCACCATAGTTCTCACTGGAGTCATTGTAATCGCGCTCACTGCGGTGGGGGTGTCCGGGTCTGCAGAGACTGTAGACAATTCCTCACGCATTTGCCGCCCGGTGCTGCAGCCTTGCCCCGTCGTCCTCCTCGGGGACGCTGGGACATTCCGTTGGACGTGCGAAGACGGAAGGCATCCCGGGAATGGATTCTACATCGTGTTTGTGAGACCGGGAGGAACGTACGTACTCTTGAAAGTCCCTCGAGGAAGGACCGTCTTCGAGTTTACTCCCGATATGCCTGGCGCGTGGCGGTGGATAGTGATCAACACCGATCCTGACAGAACGAAGCCGGACCTCGAGTCTGAACCCGGTAGATTCGAGGTGATAGAGGAAGCCAAGAAGTCTAGCGGAGCGAATTGAGAACAGGTCTGAACCTCATTTGCAAGCTGGCTCATAGACGACAGCGTGGAAGTACTAGCCGCGCTCCACAATCGTCTCAAGTCGGCCGTTGGATCTCGTCCGCGGGATTTCGCTTCATTCGGCAGATTTTTTCCTACCATCACGCCAACACAGTAATATGACCAGATGAGGTCAGTTTCCTCATACCCGGCATCGTTCCACCACTCCAATTTTTCGCGAGCCGTGGCATAATGGAAGAATTTTTATGTTACTGCCGAATTCGGCAGATTTCCTCCTCTTGATCCGAGTATAACACCGAGGTCTCCTGTCGCAAGAACCAAAACGGGGGACGAGAGTCTTATAACTACAATATATGGGAGTCCCGAAGGAGAAGATGCAATGAAAGGTAATTTATCTCGGTTGCTTGCAATGCTTGTTGCTGCTTTCATGGTGGGAGTTTTTTCTGCCGGCGTGTCCCCTGTGTCAGCCGAGGAGGCTCCACAAGCCCTCAGGCAACTTGATCAAGCATTCGTGGCTGTAGCTGACAAAGTGACGCCAGCGGTGGTGAACATCAGTTCCTCGAAGAAGGCCCCGAGCAGCGGGATGACAGAGGAAATGGAGCCGTTCTTTAAGAATCACCCCTTCAGGGAATTTTTTGGGGACGAATTCTTCAAGCGGTTCAAGAAGGCTCCTCCAGGAGGATTTCGGCAGCAGGGCATGGGCTCCGGGGTGATTGTGTCTGAGGACGGTACTATACTTACCAATGCCCATGTGGTGAAGGATGCGGACGAAATCGACGTGAAACTCTCGGACAAGAGGACCTTTAAAGCCAAGGTTATTGGTGCAGATCCGGAGAGCGACATAGCGGTTATCAAGATCGACGCGAAGGGCCTTCCTACGGCCAAGTTGGGAGACTCATCCAAGCTGAGAGTGGGCGAAATAGTCTTGGCAGTTGGCAATCCTTTCGGCCTGAATCGGACGGTGACCTCGGGAATCATCAGCGCCACGGGTAGGACCAACGTGGGTATCATTGACTACGAAGATTTCATTCAGACAGACGCTGCGATCAATCCCGGAAACTCCGGTGGACCTCTCGTGAACATCTACGGCGAAGTCATCGGAATCAACACTGCTATCGCAACTCGCAGCGGGGGATACCAGGGAATCGGATTCGCAATTCCCATCAGCTCCGCGAAGCTTATCATGGATGATTTGCTCACGACGGGCAAGGTGCGACGAGGCTTGCTCGGTGTGAACATTCAAGACGTGACCGAAGCTCTGGCAAAGTCCTTCGGGAGAAAGGATTCCTCGGGAGCTCTCGTGTCCCAGGTTATTCCCGGAAGCCCTGCGGAGCATGCGGGGGTGAAGGCGGGTGATATCATCCTGAAGTTCGACGGTGAGGACGTGGCGAGTGCAGCCCATTTGAAGAACCTTGTCGGTCGCGTGAAGCCGGGTACCAAGGCCAGCTTGACCATCTTTCGGGACAACAACATCCGAAATCTCGATGTGCAGGTAGGTGAGAAGACTCCTCAATCCTTTGCCAGTATCGAATCGCAGGGAGAACAGGAGACCGCCACTGAGCTGGGGCTCGAGCTCGAGGCCGTTCCCTCCGCTGCTGCCTCGAAGCTCGGCCTCAAGGCCGGCGAAGGCCTGCGAGTCAAAGACATTAAGTCTGATGGCGCGGGCAGCAGGATCGGCATCCGAGAAGGCGACATAATTCTCGAGGTGAACGGAAAGTCGTTTACTGGTCTGGAGGAGTTCAAGAAAGCAATAACCGAGGCGAAGAAGGAAAATCTGGTTCGGTTCAAGATTCAGAGAGGGACGGCTAAGCTGTTCCTGGCCGGCAACATCTCCTGATCGACACGCCTGCCATCCGGGAAAAGGTGCTCGCACAAGGGCCCTTTTCCCGCCACCTTTTTCCGAATTTCCTCCCTAAGAGACGGGGTTATCCCGCCAAGCGAGTCGTAACGGTGACCACAAACCACATGAGGAGCATGCTGAGCGTAGAGACTCCGATCATGTACAATCCCTTGCGGTTGCCGACGATGAGGCTGACAAAGCCGCCCAAGAAGCCGAGGGGAGCGAGAAACGTGACGAGGATCCAGTCGGCAATCGTGAGCTTTGGGGCAGGGAACCGCTGCCACCCACCTGTGGCTACCTGTCGCAAGCAATGGGGGCAGGTCTCGACGTCAACGGACACTTCTCTTCCGCAAAATGGACAGTACCGGGTGAGTGGTTTCGCGAGAGATGGAGCTTCGTCCGGCAATTCTCTTGGCAGGTTTCCGTGCCCTTCATGGGCATGAGCAGACGGGCCCGGACTCGTGGTTTGCTCAGACGCACGAGGAATGGTCATCTCTGAGCCACATCTGGCGCATTTCCCGCGACGGCCTGCGCTCTCCTCGGAGACTTCAAACACTGCTCCGCATGTGCAGGTGAAACGAATGGTCATGGAAGATCGTCATTCCTTTTGCTGTTGAGCTCCACAGCTCTATCGAGGCTCGCTGAAAGCACGTTTCCACCATAGCAACTAAGCACGAACCTTGCAAGGCGGTGGAAGGATGTGCTAATTTTATTTACTTACACCGATGTCGACCTATGGTCGCGGTTGTTGGATGTTGCTCTCGCATGAGTGCCCCTTCGACAGAAGAGTCGTTATTCTCGGCCGGCGGTGCACGATGCGGAAGTCCCTGTCGAGTCTATCCATGTCCGGTATATCGGACAAACGGACCGCGAATCAACGCTCACTCCCGGAGGAGTTATGACCGGCGCCGAATTACGGGAAAAATTCCTGAGATATTTCGAAGAACGAGATCATGCGAGACTACCCAGCTCATCGCTCATACCTGAAAGCGATCCGACCCTGCTCTTTGTCAATGCGGGAATGGTGCAGTTCAAGTCCGTGTTTACCGGCGAGGAAAAACGTCCGTACACGCGGGCAACCACGGCTCAGAAATGCCTGCGAGTGAGCGGTAAACACAATGACCTGGAAAACGTAGGCCACACTGCTCGCCACCATACGTTCTTCGAAATGTTAGGCAATTTCTCGTTTGGTGACTATTTCAAGGAAGACGCTATTGCCTATGGATGGGACTTTCTCACCAAAGTCGTCGGCCTCCCGAAGGAGCGACTCCATGTGACGGTCTTCCGGGAAGATGACGAAGCGGAAGAGATCTGGAAACGAGTTCTGGGAGCGGGAGCAAACCCGATAATCCGACTGGGAGAAAAAGACAATTTCTGGAGTATGGGTGATACTGGGCCGTGTGGACCGTGCTCAGAAATTCACATTGACCAGGGAGAAGAGCTGGGTTGCGGCAGCACCGCCTGTGGGCCCGACTGTGATTGCGACCGGTTCCTCGAGCTGTGGAACCTCGTCTTTATGCAGTTTGACCGGGACGCTTCGGGGAGGATAACCCCCCTTCCCAAGCCTTCCATAGACACAGGCCTCGGCCTGGAGCGCCTGGCTGCTGTCGTGCAAGGAGTGGAAAGCAATTGGGATTCGGATCTGTTTCGACCTCTTATCCGTCACATCGAACAGCTCTCCGGCAAAGAATGTGCAGGCAAGGATCTAGATTCGATTGCCATTCGCGTCATTGCCGATCATACGCGCGCGGGAGCTTTTCTCATCGCTGACGGCGTCTTGCCCTCCAACGAGGGCAGGGGGTACGTGCTCCGAAGAATCTTGAGGCGAGCTCTGCGGTACGGGAAATTCATCGATCTGCACGAGCCGTTCATGTTCGATGCCGCTCGAGTGGTCATTGACCAGATGTCGCCGGCGTACAGGGAGCTCGAGACGCACAGGGTGCTCATTGAAAAGGTGATCCTGCACGAAGAGGAGCGTTTTCTGGACACTTTGGCGAGAGGACTTGTGCTCTTCGAGGAAGAGGCGGCACGGATCGCTCAGGGCGGCGGAAGAATCATAAGCGGCGAAGTCGCTTTCAAGCTCTACGACACGTACGGATTTCCCCTGGATTTGACGGACGACCTGGCTCGGGAATCCGGGCTCGAGGTCGATCATGCAGGCTTTGAAACGGAAATGCAGCGCCAAAGGCATATGGCCCGCCAGGCCTGGGACAGCGGTCCGGCCGGAGAGGCTCAGGTACTCAAGCAGCTTGTCGAACAGGGAGCCCGAAGCGAATTCACTGGCTATGACACCCTGGAACACACGGGCACCGTGCAGGTGATCATACGGGACGGCCATCAAGTTCAGGAGACGCATGCCGGTGACAAGGTCGAGGTCATAACGGACCGTACCCCCTTTTACGGGGAATCGGGCGGCCAAGTGGGAGACAAAGGGTTTATCAGGAGCGATGGGAATGAGATCGAAGTTTCCGATACCGTGAGACCGTTGCCCGAGGTGATTGTTCATCTGGGAACCGTGAAAAGAGGCACATTCAGAGTGGGGGATCGGGTCGATCTGACCGTCCTCGCGGATGAACGGCAGGCCACCATGGCAAATCATTCGGCCACCCATTTGCTCCAATGGGCTCTCAGGGAGGTCCTGGGAGAACACGTGCAGCAGAGAGGGTCTCTTGTGGATGCTCATCGCCTGAGATTTGATTTCACCCACTTTTCTCCTATCTCTCGCGAGGAATTGCAGCGAGTGGAAGACCTGGTAAATGAAAAGGTGCTGGCGAACATCCCTGTCAGCCCTCGCATCACCTCGCTGGAGGAAGCCCATGCTCTGGGCGCGATGGCTCTGTTCGGCGAAAAGTATGGTGACATCGTACGAATGATCTCAATCGGTGATTTCAGCCGAGAACTGTGTGGCGGGACCCACGCCAACAGAACGGGAGATCTTGGCCTGTTCAAGATTCTGAGCGAAGGCGGGATTGCCTCCGGGGTGCGACGCATAGAGGCCGTAACGGGCCGAGAGGCGCTCGCGTACCTCCGTGCAGTCGAGGATGAGTTGAAAAGCCTGGCAGATCGGCTTAAAGGAACACGGGGAGAGCTGATCCGCAAATTGGACAAGCTCCTGGAGGAGAAGAAGGCCCGAGAACGCGAAATTGAAGCCCTGAAGGCCAAATTGGCAAAGGGCGTAACAACGGACATCCTCGAAGGTGTACGGGAGATGAACGGTGTGCGCGTCCTCGCGAAGGTAGTGGAGGGGGTCAGAGACCCCAAGGAATTGAGGGAATACGCGGACCGAGTACGCGAAAAACTCGGGTCAGGGGTGGCGCTTCTTGGCGCCCGCTCCGATGGCAAGGCCCTCCTGATTGCTCTTGTTACCAAAGATTTGACACACCGCTTCCACGCCGGCAATCTCGTTAAGAAGGCGGCCGCAATGCTGGGAGGCTCTGGCGGCGGAAGACCGGACATGGCTCAGGCAGGAGGCCCCGATGTGGTATGCCTGGATCAGGCGCTGGAGACGGTCGTTGATTACGTGAATAACTAAACAGAAACAAGATAATGCGGCCAATTGTAAGGAGAATCGTTAGAGAGGAAGAGCCATGGACATCAATCAAAGCAGCGAAGTATACGGTCGAATCACTCGAGTCATCAACGAATTGAAGATGGCGAGGCAGTCCGTTACCATATTCAAAGTCGTGGAGCTGACCGGAATAGACCAGTTTGTAGTATTTCAGTACTTTTACGATAACGGCCTGCTTCGTGGCAAGTAGGTGATCGTGCGTGAAGCGTGAAGTCGTGCCTCAGACCCGTTTTACTCCCAGCCAGCACTGCAGTGTCGCGATGGATTCACGACATCACAGGACGTGTCGCCCATAGGGGTACGAAAGACAAATCCCCCGCGCCTGCCCCGATTGATTGGGGGCGGGGGATTCATGATTCTGCTGCAATTCCGCCTCACCAGAACCAAAATCCCCACCGGGGATCGCAGTTGTTGGAAAAGGATGCGGGCCATGCATAGAGCTCAGGCCACGTCGAGTACCATTGGTAGTACCAGCCAGGATACTGTACCCACCCAAAAACCGTCAGGGAAGCAGCGGCGAGGCCAGCGAGAACGCGAGAGAGACCAGACATGTCGAATCCTCCACAACGAACAATTTGAGTTGTAAGAAAGACCGTGTAATATTAAGATAGAGAAGAGAATTTGTCAACTAATGAATGAGGCTTAAGCGCACGTTTCCCCAAATAGGGAACGATACTTATGAAACGTTGTACTTTAGGTAATAGTCAGATCACAAGGGGAGGGGAGATCGGGGGCCAATTCCATAAGCTTTCCCTGTCTTGCCCCCTTTGAGGCCCCGATGGTCTTATTTCTCCGGCTCGTCAAATCGCTTGAGTCCCAATCGAGCGAGCAGTCCCTTCTTGGGCGCACCGGAAGAGGAGGGGCTATTGGGATCGCCTTTGATCTCGGCTTGCACCGA
>CAYZET010000258.1:0-499 GCA_964477215.1 uncultured Syntrophaceae bacterium
TGAATAGGCCACTGGCCTGGTCTAGACCGAGTAGGCGAGTTTAAGAGATGCCACAAAGATCAATAAACAAGACCTGACCCCCTGTCTGATCAATAATGATCTACATACTCGACGTTCTTCTTCAGGTGACTGATCCGGTCGTACCGTTCCCGGTACAACTGTGAGAGCGTTTCTGTATCCAGCTTGGGGGCCTCTTCCAGGGGAGAGCCTCGGCCTGAGGTTATTTCTCCGATAAACATTTCGCCGCCCGAATCCTGGAAGCACGCAATCCACCTGATTGTAGAATCCTTCGCGAGGCGACCGTAAAACCCCGAGGCCTGAAGATCCCCGGAAAAGAGCTCGGAATCCAGCACGACCCAATCGGCCAAGATCAGCCCGTCTCGCTCATAGGCGTCCACGAATGCGAGAAGTACTGTTTCGTCAGATCCTATGGCATGCTTATGACGCTCCACAGGGAACTCTTGAGGCATGACAATGCGCTGGTTTTGACCTCGCGCGT
>CAYZET010000258.1:509-7968 GCA_964477215.1 uncultured Syntrophaceae bacterium
TACTGACCGACATTCGCTGCCATGTTTCTCGGGAGGAATGCGGTCTTTTCTCTGGCGAGCAGATCGGGCCGCTGTTCTAGCAAAAAGGTGGCAGCAGCGAGGACTCTACGTCCAGCATGGATATCCTCCGAAAAGTGTTTGCTCGCTGTCACGTACACCTGCACCGAAAGGAGAATCGCTGCAATAGCGATGCCGTGGGACAGCCGTAGTCTCACCAAGGCAAGGCTTGCCATCAGCGCGGTGGGAACTGCCACGACGTACAGGTACGTGGCCGACGTGGAGGATTTGATCAGTGCATAATGGCCTCCGATGAACCAGACACTAGAGGCGTCGAACAGCGCCCGTACCACCCGATCCGGCATCATACGGCGTACGTACGCGAAATAAATCACCATGCCCGCGGGAGCAAACAGGACCAAGGGCCCCCACCCCACAGCCACGTTGCTCCACACTCGACCCCAGAAATCCGGGTTTTGAGTGAGATCCGTATACCGCAGGAAGGGATAGAGGAGCATGGTCATAGGCAAGAAGCGCTCGCGCCCGGTCGCGTACAGCACTATGGGCCACGCTACATGTGCCGCCGCCACGGCCAGGGGAAGGACATTGTACGGATTCTTGAGAAATACTCTGAGTCGACCGCTCAGGAGCATGAAGAGTCCCAGGCTGAAGAGGAACGACGGCCAGTCCATACCGGTCGAGAGGTACGCAGCCAGAAACGCGGGCGCGGCGGCGCGGTACCGACGCGATTCAGGGTCTCGGGCGAGACTCACAAAAGAATACAGCACCGCAAACTGCAAGAAGCAGGAGAGCGAGTTGAAATACCACGGCTGCCTCAGTGATTCGCCGAGCCATGGCCCGAGGGCAAAGGCCAGCGCGCACCAGTACCCGACCTCTTCAGAATGCGCTTTCCTTCCCAGCAAATACGCGAAGACAACGGCCCCCAATGCAAAAAGGGCATTAGGAAACGCTACGACTGCAGGGCTCAGCGACACGAGATCACCTACTGCATGGATGTATACGTTGAGCAGGATGAACTGAAGCGGCCCCTCGACATGGAGCATAGCTCGATCCATAAACGTAGTGATCGGATGAGGCCCCGTCACTATGGAGCTTAACGTGGTACCGGCATCGCGTATGCCAACCTGGTCGAAATAGGAGTGGACGAGGGGCTGAGCCCACAAGGCAAAGAACAGGAACAAAGCCAGGAGAAAGCCGAAGAAGATCAATCGTCTGAGAGAATGAGGAATCTGGGTAACCATGCACCACCTGTTCGCGCGCACTTCCGGACGCCGGGTTAGCAAGACAGAGATTATAGCAATTGGAGGTGGAAATGTTCGAGGTTGGGTGGAAGGTGGTTGGAGTGTTGCTTTGGGGCAACGCACGCGGCAAGGTACTAACCGATTGGTATGCTTGGACAAACGAACGTCCTGACGCCGCTCATGGTGTCGGTATCTATTTTGCATAAATAGGTGAGGGAATGAGAAAAAGAGTTGACAATGGGACAGAGGTACGATGGAATGGGATACCGGTCGGCCAGTATGCTACCAGGGGCCTACTCATGAAGCCGCCCGCAAACACTGAATCCAAAATCCTCCAGGCCGCGCTCGAGCTCTTTGTCCGCAAAGGCTATCACGGCACATCCATCAACGATATCTCCAAGAAGGTCGGCGTCACAAAGGGCGCCATATACGCACACTATTCATCCAAAGGCGAGCTCCTTCTGAGGCTCATCGACGAATTCAAATCTCGCTTCATCGGCGGGATGATAGAAGTTCTCCAGGAAAGCTCCGGAAACGCTTTGGATAAGATCCACCGCGTCATAAGCTTCAATTCCCGATTTGCAGTGGAAAACCAGGAACTGTGCGTGTTCCAAACCTTTCTAACCACCGAGCTGTACGCTGATGTGGATTTTGAGCCTGCTCTCAACCAGGTCTACCGGGAATACCAGAAAGTCATCTCGGATCTCGTCCGCCAGGGAGTTCGCCAGGGGCTTTTCAAACGAGATCTTGATCCGGCGATCACTGCGTTGACCTTCATGGCTCTGCATGACGGGGTCCTTCATCAATGGACACTAAACAAGCGTCATCTCGACGGGGAGCTCTATGTCCGGACATTTCGTGAGATCTTTCTCTACGGCCTTGTGAGTGAAGAAGCCAGATCGAATCACAAATTCTGATTCGTTGCCGTCTTCCGAAATCTTGAGAAATTATCCCAACGCCCAGGCAGGAGGCTGTCAAATCATGAAAGACGTGGTTGTGATCTCGGCTGTGAGGACAGCGATTGGAGCCTTTGGTGGCACTCTTAAGGCCGTCTCGCCGGTAGAATTGTCCAAGATCGTCATGAACGCCGCTGTGGCACGTGTTGGCGGGGAATTCTCCTGGATAGAGAAGGTGATCTTCGGCAATTGCTTTGCTCCTCTCGATGTTAACATTAGCCGAATAGCAGCATACAAGATCGGCATTCCGGAAACCGTACCCGCTTTCTCCGTTGACGCCACGTGCGGTTCCTCAATGCAAGCGCTGATCTGCGCGGTACAGGCAATCCAGACCGGCGAAGTTGACGTGGTGCTGGCTGGAGGTGTAGAGAGCATGAGCAATGCCCCGTACATAGCCGAGTCTGCACGATGGGGGCAACGCATCCGTGATTCCGTGTCCTATGATCTGCTCTGGCGAGGAATGCAGGAGTACCCGATCGGAGTGGGAATGGGGCTGACTGCGGAGAATCTCGCTGAATTGCATGGAATTTCGCGGCAGGAGCAGGACGAATTTGCATTCCTGAGTCATCAGCGTGCGGCAGCCGCGTGGACCGCCGGGAAGTTCGCCGCGGAGATAGTACCCGTGTCGGTTCCCCAACCCAAGGGGGACCCTGTCCTGTTCGACACCGACGAGCATGTGCGCCGTGACATCACTATGGAAAAGCTGGCAACATTACCCGCTGTATTCAAGAAAGGCGGAACTGTAACCGCGGGAAATGCATGCGGGATGAACGATGCAGCATCCGCGGCGATACTGACCACCACGCAAAAGGCCAAAGAACTGGGTGTGCCGCCTCTCGCAGTGGTACGAGCCTACCATGTGGCCGGCGTTGACCCGCACATCATGGGTATTGGACCGGTACCTTCCATTCGCGGGGCTCTGGCTCGCGCGGGGATCGAGCTGGCTGCAGTCGACAGGTTCGAGATCAACGAGGCTTTCGCTGCCCAGTATCTCGCGTGCGAGCGCGTTCTGGGGCTGGCTCGAGAAAAGGTGAACGTGAACGGCGGAGGCATCGCGTTGGGGCACCCGGTAGGGGCCACGGGCTGCCGGCTGGTCGTGAGCCTTGTCCACGCCCTCAGTGCTGAAGGCCTTCGGACGGGCGTTGCATCTTTGTGCGCTGGAGGCGGAATGGGATTTTCCTTTGTTGTGGAAAACACCTCCTAAGAAACGCGGAAACAGAGCTCTCGGGAGTCAGTATGGCGCCCAATTGATTTTGCGGCTCCAAGGGACTCGGTTGCGAGGACATGAGCCAATGCTCAAGGTAAACAACATCCAGGTTGTGTACAACAAGGTCATCATGGTGCTCAAAGGTATCTCCCTTGAAGTGCCCGAGAACAAAGTTGTAGCGCTGTTGGGCGCCAACGCGGCAGGTAAAACGACAACGCTGAAGGCCATAAGCGGCATCGTGAAATTTCAGAACGGGGAATTGCCCGAAGGGGACATTCGATTCAACGATCAGCCCATCGCAAACAAAGATCCCGATGCCATCGTGCGTATGGGAATTAGCATGGTTCCTGAAGGACGCAGGGTCTTTGATGACCTGACGGTGGAAGAGAACCTGTGGATCGGGGCCCACACCCGGCGGGACCGTTCAGGGATGCAACGGGATTTCGACTCTGTCGTGTCATACTTCCCAATCCTTCGGAGCCGAGCCAGACAGCTATCCCTTCTCCTGAGCGGTGGCGAGCAACAGATGCTCGCCATAGGCCGGGCTCTCATGTCGCGGCCGAAACTGCTCATGCTTGACGAGCCGTCACTCGGTCTTGCCCCGCTCTTGGTCAAAGAGATATTTGGGATTCTCCGGCGTATCAATACCGAATCCGGAACATCCATCCTCCTTGTGGAACAAAATGCATTCTTGGCCCTGCACTTTGCAGTGTACGGCTACATTATGGAAAACGGGAGGATTGTCCTGGACGGCCCCACGGAAAAGCTGCTGCAGAATGAAGACGTCAAGGAGTTCTACCTGGGAGTGAGCGCAGACGCGGAAAAGAAAAGCTACGCAAACGTCAAGCATTACAAACGCCGCAAGCGTTGGCTTTCGTGAAGGAATACGGTGGTGACGGAGCTCTTGGAGATCAGGAATGTATCTCTTTCCTTTGGAGGGATACTCGCGCTGAACCATCTGGACATGAAGGTGAGACAGGGCGAGCTTCATGCGGTGATCGGCCCCAACGGTGCGGGAAAGACCTCGCTGTTCAATTGCATCAGCGGCGTGTATCGACCCTCCAATGGGGAGATATTACTGGATGGAAAGAACATCACGGGCTGGAAGCCACACGATATCGCACAGGCGGGGGTGGCTCGAACCTTCCAGAATATCGAGCTATTCAGCCACATGAACGTCATCGACAATCTCCTCCTGGGATGCCACGCCCAGATGCGCACGGGACCGCTGTCTGGGGCGTTTTTTTTCGGAAGAGCGCTCGCCGAGGAAGTGCAGTACCGGCTCCATGTGGAGAAGATTATCGATTTCCTCGAAATCGAAAAGGTCCGCAAGAAACCAGTGGGAACCCTTCCGTTCGGCGTTCAGAAACGGGTGGAAATCGGACGGGCTCTTGCCATGAAGCCGCGAATCCTCCTCTTGGACGAGCCCGTAGCGGGAATGAACGTGGAGGAGACGGAGGACATCGCCAGATTCGTGCTCGATATCAAGGAGGAAATGGGCGTGACCATCGTCATGATCGAGCATGACATGGGGGTGGTAATGGATATCGCGGACACCGTGACGGTCCTTGATTTCGGGTCTAAGATCGCCGCAGGAACGCCCGATGATGTCCAATCAGATCCCCGGGTCATCGCTGCGTACCTGGGGGAGTAGCAACGCGGCAAGAGTGGAGTCATTGTGGAGGCGAATACCCTACTGAAGTTGTTCGCTCGGAACCGGGATCTCTATTCGAACAGGGTGGCGTTGAGAGAAAAAGATCTCGGCATCTGGCAGCGTACCACGTGGCGGGAGTACTGGGAGCATGTATGTCGCTTCACCCTTGGGTTGCACCAGTTAGGCTTCCGTAAGGGAGACAAGCTCTCGATATTAGGAGATAATTGCCGGGAATGGCTCTATGCTGATCTGGCTGCCCAGGCTTCCTCCGGAATTTCGGTAGGAATATACCCCACGGATGTTGCCTCCCAGGTCCAGTACATTTTAGAGAATTCCGGATCCCGCTTCATAGTGGCCAAAGACCAGGAACAGGTGGACAAGGTGCTCGAAATCAAGGATCAGGTCCCGCTGCTCCGGAAAATCATCGTCGTGGACATGAAAGGGCTGCATAGGTACCGAGATCCCCTGATAATCAGCTTCGCTGAAGTGGAAGCCCTGGGCAAGGAGCTGCACGATCAGCAGCCGGGTCTCTTTGAGGAAATGGTGCAGAGCACGAATCCTGACGACGTGGCCATAATCGTGTATACCTCCGGTACGACGGGAAAGCCCAAAGGGGCGATGATAACTCACCGGAACGTGCTTGCCATGATCCGGGGGCTGTCTCAGGTCCTAGATTTCAAGGCCTCCGATTCCTTTGTGTCCGCCCTGCCTCTGTGCCACATAGCAGAACGAATGTTTTCTCTCATTTTTCCCATGTGGGCCGGATGCACGGTCAACTTCGCGGAGAGCGTCGCGACGCTTCAGGACGATCTTCAGGAGATTTCTCCGACCGCGTTTCTCAATGTTCCTCGCATCTGGGAGAAGATGCATTCGAACGTGATGATTCGCATGCAAGATGCGGTCTTTTTCAAGCGATGGATATTCAACGCCATGTTGCCTGTGGGACGCAAGGTCTCGGAATTGAGGCTAGCGGGGCGCTCGGTCCCTATCCACTGGAGAATTCTCCACGCGCTCGCCTATTTGCTTCTCTTCAGACCTTTGCGCAATCACCTGGGGCTTCTGGAGGCCCGCATATTCGTTAGCGGGGCAGCTCCGCTCTCTCCAGACCTCATGAGGTTCTACCACGCGATCGGCATTCCGATTCGGGAATGCTACGGAATGACCGAAATGAGCGGCATCTCCTGTATTCCCCGGGACGGGGAGATAAAGATTGGGGGAGTAGGCAAGCCTATACCGGGTGTAGGAATCAAAATTGCCGAGGACGGCGAAATACTGCAACGTGGGGAGTCGGTATTCGCCGGATACTACGGAAACCCTGATGCCTCGAAAGAGGCCGTGAGGGATGGCTGGTTACACACGGGGGATGTGGGCGAGATCGACGGGCAGGGCGATCTGCGCATTACGGATCGGAAGAAGGACATCATCATAACAGCAGGCGGCAAGAACATTTCGCCGTCTGAAATAGAAAATAGCCTGAAGTTCAGCCCGTATGTGAAGGAAGCCGTTGTCATCGGCGATCGTCGCAAATACCTGACCTGCCTCATTCAGCTTGAATTTGAGACGGTGGCCCACTGGGCTCAGAATAACCGCATCCCGTATACCAACTACAAGAGCCTCGCTACGCACCCAGAAGTGAGGAAGCTGATCCAAGGGGAAGTAGACAGAAGCAACGAGAACTTCGCGAGGGTCGAGACCATCAAGAAGTTCACGATCCTCGACAAGGAGCTGGATCAGGATGACGAGGAAATCACAGCAACCATGAAGGTGAAGCGGGCAATGATCGAGAAGAAATTCAAGCATCTCATTGACGCCATGTACAACTGACTCCGGCGCGTGTCCACGACTTGAGCCTTTGGAAACCGAAGCGGAGCGAACATGACTGAGAACGTGCTCTATGTCGTACAACTGCTGCTCTCGGGTGCCGCGGTGGGGAGCCTCTATGCCCTCGTAGCGTTGGGATTCGTGCTCCTGTACAAGGCCACCGACATTCTCAATTTCGCCCATGGTGAGGCCATGCTCCTGGGAGCCCTTGTCTGCTATGTGCTCGTGAATTCATCGGTTCCGTTTGTCTGGGCACTCACCATCACAGCGGGCTGTGCTCTGGGATTCGGCATGATTTCCGAACGGATCGTTCTCAGGCCTTTGATTGGCGAGCCCCAGTTTGCGGTCGTCATGGTTACCGTCGGGCTTTCCATCTTCCTGAGGAGCATAGCGGGCATCGTTTTCGGGCACGACAACAAGGTTTTTCCATCGCCATTTCCTGTTGCCCCCATAAAACTTGGGGGAATGGTGATTTCCCACACGCATTTCTGGTCGATGGTGCTGGCATCGGCCATGGTGATTCTGTTCTTCCTATTCTTTCAATATTCCCGCATAGGCCTGT
>CAYZET010000259.1:0-7958 GCA_964477215.1 uncultured Syntrophaceae bacterium
TTCAGCCATTTTTTCAAATTAAGGAGTCCGCCGATTTCCCAGGAGCCGGCTTTGCGGCTAACGAACTCTATTACTCCACTTTGCTGCACGAGAGTTTGCTTCTCCTCCAGCACCTGGTCCACCGTCTTGCCGGTGATCTTTCGAGCGCCTCGCAAAGCGATATGGAACGCGTTTGCCGCCTCGGTCGCCGTAAACCCCTGAGCGGCACGAACCATCTTGTTTCGTAGGTCAGCGCTTAGAGACTCTTGCAGGGACGCCGCGGCCTCTTGTTCTCCTATTGCTCGTTCCAGAATGGCAGCCAACTCCTGGTATCCGGGCAAAGGTATCTCGTCCACCTTGAACAGGGGAATAAGCTCTTCGGGCAATGCTCTCACCGGCGCCAGGAAGAAGACTTTGTTGGCTGTGGGTCCCAAGACTCGGGCGCACTCCTTGAGTTGCCTGATCAGTCGCGGATTGCCGTTCAGCAGCAGATGAATGTCTTTGAATATAAGGACGGCCTGTTCTTTGACGGAGAGAAAGCCTTCCAGCCCCGCAATGGGATCGCACGAGGCCTCGATCACCCCGTCTTTGGAGCAAAGCCCCTCCACGCAGGACCAGGAGTAGGTTCTGACGGGATTGGACCACACCTTCTTGATAGCGGCTTCGATTAGTCGCTCGACGCGCTCTTCTTCTTCCGAAATCAGGTAAATCAGGGAAGTCCGGCCGAGTAAGACATTTTCAATCTTCTCTACGCTCATAACGGCTCGCCTGACAGAGTATGGCTTGACCCCGCATATCGAGGGATTCTCTCCGGGGTCCTGCTTGAAAGGCCCATCTTTTCCGTTTCATCTCACCGGTACCCCTCTCCGACCACCAACGTTCTCCGGTGGCTTCGAAGTACTTTAATCGATTGCGACGAACGGTCCAAGAGATAGTGTCCGTGCCTTGTGGGTCGCATACAAGTCCAACGTCGGGAGATCAAGGATACCGGACGGATCCCCACGGCTGGATTTCCTCAGTCAGCCCCACTTTCGTTCTTCAAAAGGCACGTCGAGCAAGTACCCCTCAACAGAACGTGCTTGGTTTCCACTTTACCCCAGTCCTCAATTTGAGCGGGCATGCTCAACGCATCAATCTCCGGCCAGAATATGTCCATAACCCTTTTGCATCCAGTGCAGACCACGTGGTGATGTTCACGGGTATTCGGATCGAATCTGGACCTCTCCTCCAAGGACCGCAACGTGGCTATAAGTCCCAGCTCGTCGAAAGTCGTGAGCGTGCGATACACGGTGTCGAGGGAAATCATGGGCAGCTTTCGCCTTACTCTCTTGAAAACCTCTTCCGCGGATGGATGATCCGTAGCACCGAGAATTTCGAGAAACACTTCCAAGCGTTGGGGCGTAACTTTGATCCCGTTTTCCCGGCAGACCTTACGAAATTGCTCCACTTGGAGCCCTCGATCGTCTCTTGATTCCGATTTCATTGCGCGTCCGTCCTTGTCCGGTAGTGGAAGAGGCCCTCGTTGCCTTGGTGTCAGAAATAGAGGGGTGCTCTTCACGGACGGTGACCCGAGTTGTCCACCCGTTCGGATCGGTTGATGGGAACAACCTCCTCGCTATTGCGAACGAGGCTGAACACGTGCTGCGGCTCGCTTACATTCTTAAACCTCATGAGCCCGCGCTCGTAGAGCTGGAACATGCCGCCCAGGAGTGACGCTGTGTCGGATCCGATCAAGACATCCCCCTGTTTGGCCGCTGATGCGATCCTGGCCGCCAGGTTGGTTACCGGACCGGTTGCCGTGAAGGTCATACGCGTTCCGGTACTCCCTTTGAACTGACTCATTCCTACCGCCGCAATCCCCGAATTTATGCCCATATTAATCTGAACCGGCGCGAACCTGTTGCGCAGCTCTTCATTGATCTCCAGGGTTCTCTTCCGAATTTCGAGGGCCGCTTGAACTGCGTTGTGCGCGGTGTCTCTTCCGGGGCCCTGAAATATCACCATGAGACCATCGCCCGCTGTTTCGTTTATATCCCCTCCGTGGGAATGGATGATATCCAGAAAAGCCGAAAAGTACTTCTCGATAATGAAATTGACCTTTTCCCTCGTGTGGGTTTGGCTGATATGCGTATAACCGGCCACGTCGAGGAAGAGAACCGAAACCTCGGTGTCTTTCTTATCCAGACCTGGCGCATCCGGATTTTTCTCCACGATTCTTTGTACCGTGGCCGGCACAAAGGGACGGAGGTGATGCAGGATTCGATCTACGGTAAGCTTATCCCGCGCCATCTTCCAATGCCCCCGGGCATTCCTGATGACATTGCTGGCAAGCTCCGCAAGGTCCGTCAAAGTCACGAGATCTTGTTTGTCCAAGGAAGCGCCGGGCCTCGCGATAGCATCCAGGACCGCCAGGGGCTTCCCATCGCTATAGATGGGGACCACAATCTCGCAACAGCCTTCCGGCACTTCCTCTTCCGTCCAGGACTTCGCCACGAGCGGACCCGGAAGAAAGCACAGTGCAGTGGAGCCCTTGTTCAATGCTTCTGCAACGGTGGACCTCCCCCTCTTGCAAAGCTGACAGTTGATCCGCTGCCGTTCCATTGCGCAGTGGAGAGGTCGAGTGTAGTCCTGAGCCTCTGGATCGATGACCAGCAGACAGGTCTCCTGCAATTTGGGCATGCTTGCTTTTGCCTCGTCACGAATAATCTCCAGCACGTCACCGATGTCTACAGAGGAAGTCAGTTTTTTTGCCAGTCGGAAGATATCTTCGAATCGCTTCCGGTAATCTGTCTTCTCCGCGGAGGAAGTGGGGTGCGTCATTCCTCGGGTATCCTCTCTTCGCCATACGCGTGCATTGTCGAGCCACACCAGAATCTCGGAACTTTTCGGCGTGAAGGCCTCGCTCAGCCCTGACCTTCCTATTGCCTGCTTACAGGGCAAAAATCCTGAGCGGACCTCTCTCCACTCAGCAAATTCTCTAAACTCCGTGCGGTCTTGTCAATGGTCAGTCACCGCGTGGGCAAGATCTTGTCGACACTGGGAACATGGACGGATGTAATCTTCGGCCACGAGGTTTTTCTTGCCACAGAGTTAATTATAAGTTAATATAGCGATGTCAGGTACGTATGCGATTAACCTTGCTTTCAAGCCAAGATTTGGCCGCATTTACCTGAAACAAGATCCTTTACTGACGGGATATTGACCCGTGCTCTTATTCACGGCGCCAACTCCCTCTCGGTGACATCAGGCGAACCGGATTTGCCACTATGAAGGACAAGAAGTGCTCCGGTTGTCAGGATAGCTATGGGGTGAAATTGTGGGAAAGCAAGCAGTCGACGTGAAAAAACTTTTGCAGGACATTCGCGCGGGCATGACAGACACCGGGCTGAGGGCGAAGTACGGATTTTCTGTTGGAGAATTGAACAACTTGATGGGCAAGCTGGCAAAGCTGGGATTCATACGACAAATCAGTGCCAAGGATCTGCTTCGTGAAATCAGGGCCGGGATAACGAACCGTGGGTTGATGGAAAAGTACAACTTGACGCCAGAAGCTCTCGGAAGGCTCCTTGTCGACATGATGGAGGCCAATATTCCCTTTTTCCCTGCCAGGCAGAATGCGGGGGGGAGTCAAAAGATCAATGTGCGCCAGCTCGTGGCGGACATTAGGTCGGGAGCGACTGAAACGGACCTCATGAAAAAGTATTCTTTGTCCCCCCGAGGTCTTCAGAGCGCCTTCTGGAAGCTGGTACGAGCGGGTATTGTGAGCTGGGATGAGCTTTTATGCCCCCATAAGGACTTTGACGACACGGTAACACTGGAAAAGAACCGGCAATGGCCCAGGTGCTACCCCATACTCGTCGTCGAAGTTTACGACGAGCAAAACCCGGTCAATAGGGGCAAGGTGCTCGATCTGTCCGAGAAAGGGATCGGCACGCTCGGTGTAGAGACTACAGTCGGCCAGGAGAAGACTCTGATGCTGGTCCCTGACGACTTCACCGACATCAAGCCGTTTGCAGTGAGAGCAGAATGCAGGTGGGCAAACAAGTTATCTCCGAAGAGGCTGATGCGGGCAGGTTTCGAGATCGTAGGCGTGGACAGTGCCGAGACCAAGGACCTCCAAGATCTTCTTCAGGTCATTACCGTCACCTTCCAGTAACAGAGCTGGCCAAGACGCGACGAGACTGCTTCTTTGCCGCCTACTTGAGCGTCGTCCATTCTCCGGACTTGCTGAGCAGCAGCAGGCTGATCAACCTTCTCAACGTTTGCTTTCCCGTCTCCGAGATGTCCGTCATCTTATATCCAGCAACGTAGTATCGCAGGTTTTTTCCCTTCGTCTCACCCCACACACACGTGGCTGAAAAGACGAAAGGGTCGAGGCCGAAAAACATGTCCACGGAAAGTTGCAGGGAGCGCTCATCTCCCACAGCGGTTTGAAGTCCCGCTATTCTCAATCCTGATTCCGATATGTCTCTCACGATACCCCGTGCTGACGAGACAACATCAAAAATCCACAAGGGAACGGTGAGCTCGACCCGGGGCGACCTCCGTGCCTGAAACTCATCGACCAGCTTGCGGAACAGCGGCGACCTCTCATAGAGCTCGTCATGATCGATCAGTTTTTCCTCGATGAGCTTCTGATATACTTTCTTGAGTCTCTTGGCCGTCAACCCGTATTTTTCCATGAGCTCGGAGTCGGCCATGCCAGACCTGATGTACCATATGAGCTCCCGGGCTCTTATTGGAATCTTTGCTTCCGTCGGGTCCATTCTCTTGCCTCTTCGGTCCGGGCCGGGACCCCGTCGCCCAGAGAATTGGATTCCGGGAGCTTGCAATCGGTAGCGGAATCGTCGTCTCCATACCCGCTACGGGGTCATCACCCAAGTACAAGTAACTCTTGGGCATTCCGGGGAGACTCCTAGCAGAGGAGCTACCGGCTGTCAAGAGGCAGGATGCTTCCTCACCTATTCTCTCGTATAGCGTCCGGATCTTCCGCCGCTCTTTTCCATCAGTCGGACGTTCGCGATCACCATCCCACGGTCCACTGCCTTGCACATGTCGTAGATGGCGAGCCCTGCGCATGCCACCGCGGTCAGAGCTTCCATTTCAACTCCTGTCCGAGCAGTCACCTTGACTCTAGCTTCTATTTCCACGACCGAGCGCTCTCTATCTGCAAAGAATTCTATGGTGACAGAAGACAGAGGAAGTGGATGTGCCAGGGGAATGAGGTCCGGTGTCTTCTTTGCTCCCATGATGCCCGCGAGCCGTGCCACACCGAGGACATCGCCTTTCTTTGCCCGGCCTCCGAGGATAAGGTCCAGGGTTTCGGGCTTCATTTGTACCTCTCCCCGTGCGACCGCCTCCCGTGCCGTGACGGCCTTCTCGCCCACGTCCACCATGACCGCCTGACCCTTTTCATCGAAGTGTGTGAAGTCAACCATGTCCTACTCCTGGAATGCCCTCTATTCTCCCGGATCCCTCACGTCGAGCCTGTGTGTGAGCGCCCGTGCGTGAGCAGCAAATCCCTCGTATCGTGCGAGGACCACTGTTTTCGGTGCGAGGTATTCGAAGCCTTCTTTGGTTACTCGAGAGAACGACATTTTTCGTACAAAGTCTCGCACCGACAGAGCGGAAGCGGTCCGAGCGAACCCTGACGTGGGCAAGATGGCATTGGGACCTATTGAATAATTAGCCAGAGTGCCGGGAGTGTACGGGCCGAGGAGGACTTCCCCGGCAAACGCTATCCGATCGAGGATGGCGGAAGGGTCTTCTGTGAGCACCTGCAAGTGCTCTGGTGCAAAGGCATTGACGAACCCTATCGCCTCCTCCATGTCTTGTGCAAGCACCACTCCTCCATTGGCACTGAAGACAGCCTCACAGAATGATCGTCGCTCTTCTGGAAGTTGGGCAACCAGGACGGGGATGAGCCGATGAGCTTCTCGAGCCACTGCCGGATCTGCAGTTACCAGGTACGCAGCAGAATCGGGACCGTGTTCCGCCTCTATGAGCAGGTCTATCACGGCAGTCTCCACGTCGATGGACCTGTCCGCAAGAACGAGAGCTTCACTGGGCCCGGCCGGCAAACCGGTATCCACAACTGTGGAAAGGATCTGTTTCGCTGCCAGAACGTAACCCGAGCCAGGTCCGACGATCTTGTCCACTTTTGGCAGGGTCCGAGTTCCGTACGCCACGGCAGCGATCGCCTGAACACCGCCCACCGCATATACTTCGTCCAGTCCGATCAATCGCGCCGCTGCCACGGTCGCTGGATCCGCCTTCCCTGCCCTATCCGGCGGCGTAATCGTCACGATGCGCCCTACCCCTGCAACCTTTGCCGGCACCCCTGCCATCATCATCATGGACGGGAAGGATCCTTTTCCTCGCGGAACGTACAGAGCCACGGACTCCAGAGGAATGGTTCTTTCTCCTGCAACGATCCCTGAAGCGATCTCCATTTCCCAGGTCGCGGGTTCGACCTGACGCTCGTGGAAGGCTCCAATGTTCCGGATTGAAACCTCCATGGCATCGCGGAGGTCAGGGGCGAGACCTTCTACAGCACGGTCCATCTCTGCAACGGGAACGCGGAACGCGGATGGGTCCATATCGGCCCCATCAAATCGCAGTGTAAGCTCGCGGACAGCGTCATCGCCTCTGTCCCGCACATCTGCCACCAGAGGTCGCACCTGTTCCACGAGACGATCCAGATCCACCCCGCTTCTGCGAAATAATCGACTTTTCTCTTCAGGCCCCATGGTCGCGAGCTCAAAGAAGTTCACGTGCATGCTTCACCTCGGGCACCCACTCTCAGTGGATCTTCTCCGTCCACAAGAAGGCCGTGGCCAATATCCCGCACCGTGTGCCGTTGACCTTTCGCTTTGGACGACAAGGGCCTCATCCTGGCATGGAAGGAGGGAAGGGTCAACACCTGGAAACGGCAAGCAACGTGTCAAAGCAGCCATTACTCAATCTCCGGGGGGCGCCAGGCGTGAATGTAAAGGTGTATTTGTCCGTTGTAGGGCAGCGGAAACAGGAACCGGTCGACGCCGACACACCATGCAGTCTCCAGCCACGCCGCTGTGCGAGGGAGACGAGCCATGCCGCGACGCGATGAGGGATCAGCCCGCGTGTTAACAACGAGCGGGGTTGTTTCACCCCGAATTTGTCGTGCATTTCGCCGAATTCCCGATCCCGATCCCCCGGGAAGCTCTGCCGAGCCTTCTGGTGCGGTTTTTTCTTGACGGTTCGCGGCTTCTTCGATATCGTGGCACTCATCCTTTCCCGCCTTGCATCAGCACATCTTAGGCAGTGCATGACACAATGCCCCTTGGCGAGGGGCCTCCGGGGGGCTTGACACCAACCCGAAACTGGGGGGCCAGCATACTGAAAGTACTGTCGTCCCGAGACAGCACTCTCCGACCAATCGTAGAACAGATTTTTCTTTTGGGGGAAAACATTACCGCAACGGTCTGTGATGAGTGTAACAGTGATGCTCCCAGTGACCCGCGACAGGATCCTTCTTCGGCCTGACGCGAGCCCTCCTGCCACGCATTGAACGTGCGTGGCATTCATCACAGTTGAAAGCCGGCGAGCCGTGGATTGACACGTCGCGATGACGGAGGTCGAGTCTTCCGATCGGCGACCGGCGTGAGTTTTCGCCAAGAGGATAGCGGAGAGCGGACCGTGTTTTCCCACGGTCGTTCATTGCCCGGCTCACCAATTGGGCTTGGACCTGCTTTAAATGCGCTCCGCTATAGCCACAGCGGGGGGGCGCAGCTTTGCTTTGGGGAGCGCAGACAATAAGGCATACTCTACAGCTAATGAGGCCAAGAGTACCGTATGTCTTGGCAATGGGGGTTCTGATATTTTGGACGATCACTCCTTTGATCGGCGAAGTATTATCCCAGTGGGACAACAGTAGATGCAGACCTCTTGTGTGGCCAACCGCGGATCGAGCTCTCCTCGAGCTCAAGACCATCAATGCA
>CAYZET010000260.1:0-7851 GCA_964477215.1 uncultured Syntrophaceae bacterium
GTCCGTACGCTGAACGAATCGCTCACCGGCATGACAAAGATCTTGCCGTCACCGGATTTGCCGGTTTGATTCACCTTGATGAGGGTTTTCACGGTCTTGTCTACGAGCTTATCAGGCACTACAAGGATCAGGAGTCGCTTGGGAATAAGACGCTGGCTCTGCCCGAGCTGCGCAATGGCTTCCTCGTACCCCTTCTCAGCGCCTTCCATCAGGCTGGTATCCACGAGACCTTTCCCTCGCCCGAGGACATCCTTTGCAGTCATGGAGCAGATGCCAACTTCCGAAAGCGCCTCTTTGGTCTTGTTCATCATGTTCATGCGGATAATCGCCATGATTTCTCTCATATCTTCACCTCTTCGATAGCGCCGGAGGCTGTCTCCTTGATGCCCGAACTGATGGTGTAGACTTCTTCCACCGGGCTTACGAAAATCTTGCCGTCTCCGTAAGCGCCCTTGTCACCGCTTCTGGCTGCCTTCATCACGGTCTTGATGACAAAATCCTTGTCTGCATCGGGAACCACGGTAATGAGCAGCTCCTTGGGAATCTCGTCATAGGTTATTTCACCGATCTTGATCCCCCGCTGCTTACCGCGGCCGACCACCGATATTTTTGTCACTGCCGGAAACCCCGCTTCCATCAACGCCGCAAGCACGTTATCTACCTTTGTGGGCCGTACGATGGATCTGATCATCAACATGTGCGTCACCTCGTTTTTCTCTTTCGATCCTTGAACACTGTTTCGCTCAGCCAGCGAGGCCGTGCTTGATCAAGAGCTGTTCCAGCTCGTCCGTGGTCATAGGCTTGGGAATGACGTGCATCGTGTTCTGCTCGATCTTTCTGGCAAGGGTCCGGTATTCCTCTGCCTGAGGGTGAGCAGGTTCAAATTCGATAACTGTTTTTCGGTTAATTTCCGCCTTTTGAACCATGTTGTCGCGTGGGATGAAATGGATCATCTGGGTGCCCAGCTCATCGGCGAACGCTTCGATCATCTCTTGCTCGTTGTCCACCTTTCGACTGTTGCAAATGAGCCCTCCGAGACGAACGCCACCTGCTTCCGCGAACTTAACGATACCTTTGCAAATGTTGTTCGCTGCGTACATAGCCATCATTTCGCCGGAAACTACGATGTAGATCTCTTGCGCCTTCCCTTCACGGATGGGCATTGCGAAGCCTCCACAAACCACGTCGCCCAACACATCATAGAAGGCATAATCAAGGTTCTCACTGTCAGCGTACGCACCCAGTTGCTCGAGAAGGTTGATGGAAGTGATGATGCCACGTCCCGCGCACCCCACGCCTGGCTCAGGACCACCCGATTCCACACAGATGGTCCCCTTGAAGCCGATTTTCCGGACGTCTTCCAAGTCAACGTCTTCGCCTTCCTCCCTGAGGGTGTCCAGAACACTCCTCTGGGCGAGACCTCCGAGGAGAAGCCTCGTGGAGTCAGCCTTGGGGTCGCAGCCGACCACCATGACGTTTCGTCCCATCTCCGCGAGACCCGCCACCGTGTTCTGAGTAGTGGTAGACTTCCCGATCCCGCCTTTTCCGTAGATTGCAATTTTCCTCATGGTATTGACCGCCGTTCCATAGTGTTTGGGGCCGAGTGAGGCAACAAGCGTGCCAACGAAGAGGGAGCCAAGGATCCAAGAGGTAACAATGCGGAACATCTAGGTTTTATTCCCTTGCTCCATCGAGGAGAGGCAAGTCCTCGGAACGAAATTCCTGACAATGACTCGACAAAATTGTCGAGAGGACCAATCAATTTTGTAACTGTGCAGGGACGGAGCAGGAACGTGCTCACGAAGATGGCCTGGTCCAGGGGACTCCCGCAGCCTCGATTGCCCTTCCCGAAGTACTGTCGAAACATCGGGAAAGGAGAAACGTTCGTGGCTTCAATCCCCATGAGGACGCGTTTACGATAGCCTGATCCCGGCCCGGACCAAAAGTTTCTTGACAGGGCTCATTGACAACCGAGGTGTTGTCTAAAATACTGGCAGATAAGGGTTAATTGTTACGCGGTTTCCGCAAATTCTCCCGGCACAGACACATGCGAGACAAACCGACCAACTCCTTCCTGTTCGCTCGCAGGCATCGAAATGAGGCTACCGCCATCAAAATAGGCTCACACGTCGTGGGGGCCGGGGCGTTAACAGTAGTAGCGGGTCCAGGTGTGGTGGAGTCCAGGGAGGGCATACTGGGCATTGCTGAAGTCGTCAGGATTTCGGGCGCAGCCATGCTTCAAGGCCGAGCCTTTGTGCCACAATCTTCTTCGGATTCCTGTCGAGGGCTTGGGAAAGAGGGGCTGGAGTATCTTGCCGAGGCAGCGCGGATGAACGGTCTTCCGGCAGTAACGGAAGTCCTCTGCACAAAGGATGTCGAGCTTGTCGCTCCATTCGTGGACGCTTTGCTCTTAGGTGCGCACTGCATGCAGAGCTCCGCACTCCTGGAAAGTGTGGGCGAATCCGGAAAACCGGTGATCCTGAAACGCAGTTGGTGGTCCACCATTGACGACCTGCTCTTTGCTGCAGAATACATTTTGCACAAAGGAAATTCTAACGTTATCCTCTGCGAGCAGGGGATCCGAACCTTCGAGACTCGTACGAGGTTCACTCTTGACATTTCTGCTATTCCACTTCTGAAGCAAATCTGTCATCTGCCGGTACTCGTGGATCCCGGTGGAGCTGCGGGAAAGAGGGAGCTCGTCGCGCCTCTTTGCCTCGCGGCAATAGCTTCGGGCGCGGATGGTCTCATGATCCACGTCCATCCTCAGCCCGACAAAGCATGGTATGCACGGGAAGAAGCGCTCTCATACGAGGCTTTCAGTGGCTTGATGAATTCTGTCAGGACAATATGGCGCGCCATGCAACATATCTGTAAAAAATCATTGTAACATATTACGTGAGTTTGAATTTCTCACGCAATAACGGGCGGAGGACTATCTCGCTATGGACTGCCCTCCGCACCGCTTGCAGGAAATTCTCTGTATTCGATGACCTCCTCCTCTACGCTCCAAGACTCTACGACATTGGAGTATAACGGAGCCCAGCCAGTCCCCCGTGTATCCGGTGTGTCTCTCCCGCGGCGCCGGAGGTCCTCAGGGCCTGTGGTCCTAGAGAAATCGTCACCAGCATTCAGCCCCACCCCTGCGAAGCTTGTCACCCAGTGGGGCCTTCTGCATCATTTTGCTCGCGTCAGCCGGTTTTTGCACGGCACCGCTCACTGCACTCTTATCCACAGGAGAAATCTGCTTCCCCATCTGGGCAGGTGACTGAAAGCCGCTTACCCCCTTCTTTGCACTCCCTGCGTAGGCCTGGGAAGCCAGTGTGCCACCCAGAGCCACGGCACCGATCACAGCCACAGAATATTTCGCTACCTTCTTAAGGAAGTCTCTTCCGGAGTGCGAAGCATCATCCCGGGCCAAATCCTCTCGCTCTATTCGTCCCTGATCGCTGTTCATGGCACAATTCCTCTCTTGTTCAATTGATAGAACGAAGAAAATGTCCCGGCTCAGTGACGCCCGACCCCTGTACGGGGTGTCCGTACGTGCTTGATAATTGCAGAGCTCGACCTGTATGGATTGCGGCAATCGGCCGATGTCCATTCGTGGGAGATCTTGAGATGTTCCGCAGAAGCGCGGGCGTAATTCCGCGGGAAAGGAAGGACACCTTTACCGTACTTATGGGAACGTCTGTTGAGGTGCTGACCATTGTGTCCTTCCTCTTTCGTTCTCTTCGTTAACCTACTATGATGCATAGGCAGCGAAAAGGGTTCGCGGCAAAAGTTCAGAATAAGGTTTCCCGTTATTATCTCTGAGGGGATGAACGAACATGAAGGAACCTGCAAGGGGCCTCTCTTGCCGAGTGATTCACCTGGGTCAGTCCGCGGAGGCTGCAGCAGCCTATCTCAAGGAACACCTGGGGTGGGCGGCTTCAAGGGCGGCCAACATGTCTGAAGTTGCCGATTCGGTCGGAGGGAGTGTCGACGGGACGATCGTCGTTATAGCCGGCGCTGATGAGCACGCACCACGCACGTTCGCTGCAGTGGCAGAAGCCGCGGCAAGTGGATCTCCCGATCTCTGTCTAGGATTCCTCTACGGCCGAGGTGAAGAACAATTGCTAGCTGCGGCCAGGCGGATTATCCAGGATTCTCACGTGGGCGATCCCCCAAAGGAGCTCCTGTTCGCGCCCCGCGAGCTTGCTCTGGATTTCAGGGCTGCCCATTTGTCTCTTGCATCAGAGGAAGCCCCTGACCCCGCTGCAATTGGCGATCTCCTCATGTCGCCTATGGATCTCACATTCTTTGTCGGGCATTCCAACGGACTGAATATGACCCTGGGTGAGGTGGTCTTGTGCCGTCACGACAGGACTGCACCCGCGCCGCCCGATGAGGTCGGTGTGTGGCCGTGCTATCATGGAGGACCCTGTCTCCGTACCGCGGGTAGTGAAGCGATAAGACGATCCGTGGAAGACATAGGAGCACGATGCGTCATCAATCTCATCTGTTGGGGAGTTTCGATAGCCCCGAACCCCTACACCCCTTTCTACACCCTGGGTGAAGGGCTCCTACAGGAGAGTGCGGTTGAAGTCATGGTCACCACCGTTCGAGCCGCGTGGATTGAACAGACGGATCTCGCGCTGATCTACTTCTTGTGCAACGAAGGCCTGCCACTGGGCCAGGTGACTAACCGGGCCAACCGACTCAGGCTTCTGGCCGGTCGAGGCGCGGAGCTTCTGTGTTTCGGCGATCCCCGGGCTCGGATCAAACCGAAGATCGTCAAAGGAGAAACTGTCCGTCATGGTAACAAGTGGCATGTGAACATACCTGCGCAACAGCAAGGGCCCGTGGATATTCGAGCGGACATTTCTTCGGAATTAGGGGGCGACATGGTCGTGCTCGTGGACGACCTGCCTTCCGGACAGAATGTGGGAGGCGTGCTCGATCCATCGGGAGTCTGGTATGCCACCGTAGACTCGAGCGCGGGAGCAAACGTAGTGGCCGTCGAACTAGTTCCTCGCACGGAGGTGGTGGAAACACCCAACGGCTCGCGGAAGGTCTTCCAGGATCTTGGATTCTTTGATTCCTACCTCCATGAGCTGTTGGAGTCCCAGTGCGACAGGGACTCTGTGGTCCGGGTCGCTGAGACCCTGGCTGCAGTGAAAGAGTTTCTGTCCTGTTGGCCTCTGGCCGAGCTCACCCCGGGCAGAACGGTAATGAGAAGCTACGTGAGCTCGGCATGGGATGCCCTGACAGCAGGTCTGACCGCTCTGGCGGAAGCGCTTGTCGATCTCTACGGAGGGTACCTGGCTACCCATATTGGCTCCCATTACACCAATTGGGTAGGGAGGTATCGGCTCAGTGGTATTCAGGTGGATCGGGTCGCGTGCAGGTACTGCGGGCATGGTGTGGACGAATGGGTACTTGACGGTCGGATGGCAGATGCTGCACGGCGAATCGGCAACTGTCATGCGTGTGGGCTTGTATACGACGGGGACCCGGGGATCGGCCGATGGATCGACGCATCCGTCGCCGCAGACGGGGCTCTCTCCATCTCTGTTCGATTGGCCGGACGTAATCCTTACGGTTTTGCTGTGCCCGCGGCCGGGGTGGTCGCTCTGGAACGATACCCTCTGAGTGACACCCCCCTCGTGAAGGCCGGTCCCTTCCGAGTGGAAGGCGGGGATGAGTGCAGTGTTGACCTGGACATCCCCATCGCCGAAGAGCTTCTCCCGGGTGTGTACTACCTGGCCGCTGCCTGGATCGTGGGAGCACGAGTGAATTTTCTCCGACGGCCCATCACGATTCAATCGAGGGAGGCCCGCCGGGTTTGACCCGAGCTCAGGGGGGAATCCCATCGAATCAGACGGATGGCCGTCGGGACTCGTCTACCCGGCTTGAGCACGTGGTTCAATTGTTGACAAACATTTGTCGAGCTCTTATGCTGATAATTGCTGATGCCATGGGACAGCGCATAGAGACGGGGACGGTGGCGGTCCCCCAGGGGTGGAGGCAGGGCACAGCTTTGTGGAAACGATTTAGACCTCAGCCTCCGTCATCGTGTGAAAGAATCGCGGTATGGAATGCTCCTCAGACACACGCTGGTGGCCTCAGCAGACCGAATTGGCGATAAGGACAGGGGCGCGAATTGGCGTAAGGCATTGCCCACCTTTGGAAGGAACAGAATTGTGACCATGATTGCTTCTCATTGTAAGGGGTTAATCGGATCTTAGCTCTGAGCAGCGCACTTCATCAGGTCTTCGGTTCCGCGAGAAACCCCGGAAGAGGGGAGCCCGACACTGCCCTAAAGGGTCTTTTCAGATCCCAACCATTTGGGGGGTCCCGTGAGCTCAGAATCAACCCACCGGTTCATGCCCGGATTTTTCGGATTCAGGCTTGGTGTGGACGAGCAGTACGAGCTTGCGGCCGACAACAGACTCTTCAGGCTTGGTGTCAAAGTGAACACGCCCAACAAGTGTAACTGGGCATGTCCCTACTGTTATGCTCACATATCCGAGGCGGAGCAGCACAGGGATAGAATTCCGGGCAAGACCGTGGCACCTCGATGGGACAAAGATCCCGAGTGGGTTTCACGCATGAAAAGCTGGATTGCCCAGGGCATCGCGCTGGGCATCAAAGCCGTTACCATCAACGGCACATTCGAGCCCACAATGTCGCCTGACTACGGCGAAATCATCCATTACTGCAGGGGTGAGGGACTTCAGGTTACACTCGCAACGAATGGCTCTCTATTAACCAGGTCCTCCATGAGGCTACTCCTCGACTGGGACGTTGCCGTTCTGACAAAAATGAACACGCCCCTGGTCGACGAAATCGATCCCAGATATGAAGATCTGTGCCGCATTCAGAAAGGGCTCTTTGGGGCAAAGGGGGCGGCGCGAAGAGTGTACGAAGATCAGAAACGGCTCATAGGGGCTTTGATCGACTTCGGATTCAATTCTCATCCGCAGGCTGGTTACAGTCGGTTAGGGGTCGAATCGGTAATCACCACGCTGAACCTACCGTACCTTCCCGAGCTCGTGGCCTGGCTTCGCGTGAGAAACATCTACGCTCACATTGAAGTGGCGAAAATGCAGGGTATGGGAAAGAGGAACGGCCATATTTACCCCGCCCGTCAAGAGGTTCGGAAACTCTTTGAGACTATCCGGCAGCAAGACGTGTCAATGGGATTTCCGGACTGGCACCCTAAGCCACCGTGCGTTGCGACCACCTGTTACGAGAACCTGTACCGTGTCGACATTCATGCTGACGGCAAAGTTCGGCCATGCCCAAGCATCGAGATCGACCTGGGGGATCTGAATCGGCAAAGCTTGGCTGAGGTTATCCGGAACGAGAAGCTACAAGTTATTCGCAACCTGGAGAAGCATATACAGGGGGACTGCAAGAATTGCGAGCTGTTCAGGAGTAGACAATGCTACGGCGGCTGTCGTGGAATGGTCTATCAGTGGGCAAAATCGATGGGACTGACTGAGTACGAGGCATTGTCAGCATCGGATCCATCGTGTTGGAGGGTGGAAAAAGCTTTGGACAACGGCTTGCGTGCCGAGGCATGCCGAGAAGCGATCTAATACGGGTGGCTTCATAATCCTATCGCGCGGCCCGCGGAGGCAGCATGCCCCCGCGGAGGCATGGAAAAAGGAGTGGTGTCACTCAAAAAAAGTGAGGTGATATCGTGCTGGAGAAGCGTAATATTCGTGACCCATTCAGCACTGTGGATGCGAGCCCGGATCCAGCCAGAGAAGAACAAATCCTGATCAATAGAGCGCAGACCTCGTACTATCGCGAGGTAACACGCTGGTTCTTCGATCGGGTATTTATGCTCGGCAGCCCCCAAAC
>CAYZET010000261.1:0-3931 GCA_964477215.1 uncultured Syntrophaceae bacterium
ACCGATCGCGACTAGCGGCTTCCAATTCGAATAGTTTGCAAGTGCAGCTTAAATATACTCTGAACAGAGCAGGCTGACAACCCGCGCCGCGGGACCTCCGGCACCGTCAGGGACAACCGCAGCTCACGAAATCTCACGTATGTTAGGCGATCCCGTTGTTTCCATTGCGCAACGATCAGGTCGGTCCGCTCGCGACCGAGCCTTTCGTCAGCTCCACGGAAAGCCACCTTTGTTTCGTGATCTTTCCTTGTTGAAATCGCGTTCGGCGTACGATCTCCGCTAGTTGTTCCGGTGCGTATGGGGGTGTGACCCTGGAAGTCACGGAAGCCCACAGGTGAGCCAGCCTCCCGAGTATGCCAAGCTTTCCGCGTACAATCTTTGTCGCTTCCGGGCTGGTGAGGTGCGCAGGATCGAGAATCCAGGCTGTGCCCCCCTCTTTGAGGACCCTATGGAATTCGTTGATGACGCGGACCGGACATTTCCATGCGTGAAGCGAGCCGGTGCTGATCACCAGGTCAAAAAGGCCGTCCTCGAACTGCAGCCTGTTGCCGTCACCCCTTGCGAAGTGGATTCGATTTGCGACGCCCGCAGCACTGGAATTCTTCCGCGCGATTCGTATCATGGCCCGGGAGGAATCGACTGCGACAATTCTCGCCCCAGGTGCCTTTCGGGCTATTTCAATGGGAAGGTATCCCGGACCCGTTCCCACATCGAGAACTAGCTCCCGACTGTCCCTGTGAACGAGTTGCCCTGCCACTTCTCGGTAGTAGCCCGAGACAGCACTGTGAGCGATGCGGTCGTACAGGGGTGCAGCAAACCACGGTATTCTTTCGGGTATGAGATGCCTGAGGATTCTTGCTGCCGGATCTTGGGACTGTCGCATTGGATCGCCCTCACCCATGGGACGCCCCAGAGTGGGGCCGGAGGCAATGATGCACATCCAGGCCTCCAGTCAGAGGCGAAGGTTGGCACGATTTCCGTCATGACCCTAAGTACAAGATGTCATAAATGCACCTTAACGACCCTACGCCCTCTTTGCTTTCATCACAACCCCTGGGACCGGCGTTGTCGAAACTTGACCTGTCGCAGTGAAGAGCAGCCCGGTGTACACTTAGGAAGCTTCCGTAAGTATTGCACTTCGCAAACACGGTCGCGCGTTCTGCCACGGCTCATTTGGGGGACTTGCGCTCTGAAGGAGCGCCCCTCCGGGGCGAAGATTCTGAAGAGGCTCGCTAGGGGCCGGTCGGATTGGCCACGGTGTCAAGTATGGGTAATAGTAAGCAGTCAACGGGGAGGGTTGGGGTGGGGTCCCCTGATTCGGCACCGAACTTACGAAAGGCAGTGCTAAGCGCTTGCCTTCCTCCGGGTGACATGCTTTCCTCTAAGAAGGAGCCTGACCGCGCTTAGACTTTGATGGGGAAATTCGGTGACATGTTGGGTCAGTCATTCGTCCTTAGGCAGAGATCCGGTCTCTTGGGAATACCCGGGACCCCCATAAGACAACATTCCATGGGGCCGACTACTGCGTGTCGAGACGGATTCGAGGTCGGAGAATGAAAGATGTGCTCAGAACAACGTATCAGGGTTCTTTACATGGAGGATGACCCCGCTGCAGCGAGACTTCTTCAGAAGAGGCTGGTGCGCTTCGGGTACGAGGTTGATATAGCATTCGACGGCAAGCAGGGTCTGAATATGTGGGAGCGAGGATCATACGATCTCATCGCGGTCGATCACGACATGCCCAACGTGAGTGGACTTAATGTAATCCGAGCGCTTGCGTCAAAAGGCCGGCTTCCTCCCACCATCATGCTCACGCGGCCCGGAAATGAGAAGATAGCGGCGGAAGCCATCAAGCTGGGGGCTGACGATTACATCATGAAAGACGCGCAGGCCAGATATCTGGAGCTGGTGCCTGCCGTAATCGAAGCAGCGCTCGCACGGAAACGACTGCTTCGTGAAAAGGAGCTCCTGCAACAGGCTTTGAGCGCCGGCGAACGCCTGTACCGCGACACGTTTGACAAGGCTGCAGTGGGTTTGTGCCACCGCAGCTTTGACGGGAGGCTCATCAGGGTGAACCAGGCGCTCTGCGATTTTCTCGGATACACTCAAGAGGAGCTCTGCCGGCTCACCATTGCGGACGTAACACATCCTGATCATCTCGGTGAGGACTCCAAGAGTGCCGAGAGGCTCCGATCCGGAGAAATCGATCATTACTCGACGGACCAGCTCTTTGTGCGGAGGAACGGTTCCTTCGTCTGGGGTCGTCTCACCGTTTCCCTCGGTAGCGACGTTTCAGAAAGCTCGGGTTACTTCATCGGGATAGTCGAGGACATCACACGCCGCAGGAATGTGGAAAGGGCCCTTCGTGAAGAGCGGGACAGGGCGAGAATGTATCTCGATATTGCGAGGGCCATTATCGTTGCTCTGGACACAAACGGGACAGTGACTCTCATTAATCAGATGGGATGTCAGGTGCTCGGGTACGATCGTAATGAGATTATCGGCCGGAACTGGTTCGACACGTTTGTGCCGCAGAGAGACCGCGACAGCGCTTATCAGGTGTTCTCTGAAATCATGAGAGGGGTGAGAGACCCCATCGAATATTTCGAGAGCTCCGTTCTGGTCAAGGGCGGGGAGGAGCGTTTGATAGCGTGGCGGGGCGATTTCGTCACCGACGACGCAGGCCGCACGGTCGGCTCGCTGAGCTCCGGGGAAGACATAACCGAGCGAAAAAAGGCGAAGAAAGAGCTCTTGGAGAGCCGACAGCGCTTTGCGGACCTCGTTAATACAACGGTAGGCATTGTGTGGGAGGCCGATGCTCGGACGTTTGATTTCACGTTTGTCAGCAAGAAGGCAGAGGATATTCTGGGCTACCCGATTTCTGATTGGCACAAACCCGGATTCTGGGCCGACCATCTTCATCCGGCAGACCGTGGATGGGCAGTTGATTTTTCTCTCGAACGCACCAAGCTCCTTGAATCTCATGATATCCAATACCGCTTCCTCAAGAAAAATGGGGAAATCGCGTGGATTCGTGACATTGTCTCGGTAGTCGCTGAGGATGGCGTAGCACGATTTCTCCGGGGACTCATGTTAGACGTAACGGAGCAGAAGCGGTCAGAAGAAAGACAGGAGCAGCTCGTCGAGGAGATGAAGGATTTCACGTACTTCGTGTCACATGACCTGCGGTCTCCCCTGGCCAATATCCGAGGCTTTTTCAAGGAATTGCAGTCCGAGCTGGATTTGATAATCGCGGCAGCACAACGGGCCCTCCCGGAGTTAGAGCCTTGGGAAAGGGACAGGGTGGTGGACTCAATCGGAGCGAGCATTCCAGAGGCTTTGACGTTCATCGAATCGTCAATTTGTCAAATGGACCACCTCACAAAGGCCATTCTGAAATTGTCTCGCGTCGGGCGGATGGAGCTGGACTTTGATCTCCTGGACATGAATGAATTGGTCAAAGAAACGCTGAATGCCTCAGCCCACGAGCGGCAGGAAAAGGGAGTCAGCGTGTTCGTGGGGAACCTCCCCGCTACCAGAGCGGACAGGACAGCTATGGAACAGATCATGGGCAATCTCATCGGGAATGCCCTGAAATACATGGATCCCGACCGACCGTGCGAGATACACATAACAGGGCACAAGTATTCCACCGAGACCGTTTTTTCGGTCACAGATTCCGGGCGAGGAATCCAGCGGCGGGATCTGAATCGCATCTTTCAGGTGTTTCAGCGCTCCGGCAGCCAGACCGTCCCGGGGGAAGGCATGGGCCTGGCGTACGTGAGAATCTTGGTGCGCCGTCACGGCGGACGGATCTGGTGCGAGTCGCAACCGGGGGTTGGCTCGACCTTTACGTTTACCATCTCGAACCATCTGGGAAGAGGGGACGAGACGCCGTGAAGGTTCCGGTAGGTCGGATGGCGGGGGATCA
>CAYZET010000261.1:3941-7837 GCA_964477215.1 uncultured Syntrophaceae bacterium
GATCAAGAAACGCTTTTGACTTGCAATTCCAATTAGTTATCCATCTTGAGAGACCTTCTTTCTCCATGGGCTCCCGCAGAATTCTCGATCAGAAGCCCATGAGAAGGGGGGATCGTTCTCGTCCCGACTCACTTGACACACAGAGCTCAAAGTCTTATTTTGACTGATACGTTTCCCGATTCCTTCCCTCAGGTTGGAGAGGGGCATGGGGGACGGATGCTGGTTCATAGGCCAAAACGTTCAGGAGCGAAACATGTCTGGCTGTAAAAGTTGTTCGACCCGATCGCCGCAGCCGTTGCCACAGCCGGCTCGAAAAGCGGAAAAACTTGAGAAGGGTGAACGCTCTGACAACCCGCGGTATCCGCACCTCTTTGTGGGTACACAAGCTATTTATGTAGACGATAAAGTACAAATGATCGTAACCGTGGTAGAAGATCAATGCGATGACGCGTGTGACTGCTTTACTCTCAACCCCCAGCGCATTCTCAAGGCATCCTGCAAAGAGCCGAAACTGGGAAAACCGATGTGTGTCCGTCAAGGCGCGGGCGAACGAAGCTGGAAGCTGAGCGCTCTGATCTAATTTTTTTCGCAAGTCATGGAGCTCAGGGAAGGCGATACCTGCCTCCAGGGAGTGGAGCCAACCTAGAGCTGAGAGGCTCTGTAGGGGGCGCATTGAAAGTGGAGTGGCCCCACGTCGTAAACTGAGCCATGATCGACAGCGTAACAGCACGGTCCGCTGTCCACTAACCTGTCGGCGACAATTCTGGCGTTCCATACGCGCGGTTCGGAAAACTCGGTCCCTGTCTTCACGACGTGTCAATGAAAGACTCACTGGCTCTCAACCCTGATGAATGGCACGCCTTCGGAATGCGTGGCAGCATGTTCAGCCCGACCGATTCGAAGGGAAAGCCTGCGGGGACGGCAAGGGAAAGGACAGGGGACCATATGCCGGATGGGTCCCCTGGGGACGATTGAACGAGCTTCCTCGAACTTCGCGCTCCACATTTCCTTGGGCGGCGACCAGGCGCCACACCGTTTCTGTTTTCAATCCTGAGGGTGGCTGATGAGGGTGTATTCAACGTACGACTTGGCACGAGCTGATGGGCGGGAGGGGCGACAAGCTCTGGTTGCGGTCGACGGAAAGGTGTACGATGTCAGTGCCAGCGAGAAATGGCCTAGTGGCATGCACATGCGCCGTCACGAGGCTGGAACAAACCTGAGCGCTGACATCGCTGGTGCACCGCACGACCGGAGCGTTCTCGATCGCTTCCCCGTTGTGGGGACATATGAAGAAGCTGCGAAACCCGAGAGGTCGGGCCTTCGCGCCTCTGTTGACCACTGGCTGGATCGCCATCCATTCTTTCGCCGGCACCCGCATCCGGCCATGGTGCACGTTCCCATCGGTCTGTTCCTGGTGGCGCCTGCGTTTCTCGTCATAGGCATGGTGTTCCAATCGGACCGAACAGAATGGGCGTCGCTCTGTTGTGCCTTCACCGGCCTACTCGCAATACCTCCCGCCATAGCCAGTGGTTATGGGACATGGTGGATCAACTACGAGCTGGTTGACTCTCCCATTATCCGAAAGAAACGCCGGCTGGCGTGGGCCACCCTCTTGGTGGGATCTGCGGCCATCGCGTTTCGCTTGCTGCTCGTTCCTGACCCGATTGCCTCATCGGATCCGTTGGCGGTCTTGAACCTGATCTTTGTCGTTGTGTTGGCCATTATGGTCGGATTCCTTGGCTATCTCGGCGGAAGGCTTACTTTCCCTTTTGAACAGTGATATCTTTGACGAAAACCTGACAGTCCTGGGGTAAGAGCATTTTTTCGTGAGTCGGATCACAGGATACGGACCTCAGCGACACAATGGAGCCACAGTGGATAGTGCACCTCGGTGGAAGCTTTATTTCGGACTGTCCCGTACCGCTCACGGTATTCTGGATGCTGCCACTCCGGGGATGGCCGCGCTTTTGTTGTTGGGTCACTTCCCACCCATTTCCATAGTGGTGGTTGGATTAATTACCGCTTTTGCCGGATATACGGCCGTGTACGCTCTCAACGACCTGATCGACTATCGGGTTGACCGGGAGCGATTGTCGGTCTCAGAACGGACTGGAGCTGTGTTCCACGTGGATGAGGTCATGGCGCAGCATCCGGTGGCACAGGACATGCTCTCCTTCAAGAGCGGTCTCGTCTGGTGTGCCTCCTGGGCTGGCGTAGCACTGGTAGGCGCATGGTGGCTCAATCCAGTCTGTGCGCTTCTGTTTGTTGTTTCTGCGGCGCTCGAAGCCACCTACTGCAAGCTGTTGCGAGTCACTCATCTCAAGATCATTCCGTCCGTTGCCGTCAAATCCATAGGAGGCCTTGCAGGCGTGTACGCGGTAGATCCCTCACCCTCTCCGGCATTCATGGCGATCTTGGTACTGTGGCTATCTGCTTGGGAAGTGGGCGGGCAGAACATAGCCAATGACATCGTGGACATGGAGGCAGACCTGCGAGTCGGTGCGAAGACAACGCTGACTGTGAAAGGGCTCAGCGAATCCGTCTTCCGACTGACCGCCGCTGTGTCGATGGCTGCTGTCAGCGGCGTGGCCATTTATTGGGTGGCAGGAGCAGGCGTTGGGTGGCTCTATCCCATTGCGGCGGCTGTGCTTGGGTGGGTACTCCTGCTGAAGCCTGCTCGGAAGGTCTATTTTGAGCCGGGAAAAGTAACCGCGGCGGCTCTCTTCAACAGGGCCAGTTATCTGCCGGTAAGCTTTCTCGTCATTGTTACGATCTCTTTGTACGTACCGTTTTGAGCTTTCTCGAAGGGGATACCTCCTGCGGAATCTACGCAGGTCCTCGGCAAGGAGGAAGGAGTCTGGTGACAGCACTGAGCAGACCGAACAAAGATCAGATGTTTATGAACTGGCCCGAACGGGTCTGGATTTACAGTCCCATTCGAGGTCTGTTTCAAAGGCGTGAGATCTCCCGCTGGTTGAGATTGACTGGGCCACCGCTCGGACAAGACGCTCTCGAGATAGGGTGCGGCGTCGGCAGGGGGGCTCGGCTGCTCGTGGAGCGTATGGGCTTCCGACGGGTGATTGCGTTCGACCTCGAGCATCGACTGGTACGAATAGCCAGATGGCTCCTGCCTGCCCGACTCGAGAACCGGGTCATGTTTTTCACCGCGGATGCTCAGGATCTGCCGTTCCCAGACAATACCTTCGATGCTGTTGTGAACTTCGGGATTATCCATCACGTGATCGACTGGCGAAATTGTATCCGAGAAATAAGCAGGGTCATGAAGCCAGGCGGGCACTTTTTTTTCGAGGAGATCTATCCGCCGCTCTACGCCAATTTCCTGCTCAAGCGGATGCTGCGTCATCCTGTTGAAGATCGCTTCTACGAAAAGGATTTCCTGAGCGAGATGGCTCGGAATGGCCTTTGCCTTTTGGAGGGGGTGAAAGTGGGCTCCATACATGGTATTGTGGGAGCCGCGCGCAGGGCGACTTGAGGCAGAAGGCTAAGTGCGAGACTTCATAAGCACGATTACGTATTTCAGGGCTGTCAAGAAGAGGAATTTTCGTGATCATTGATTTCTTCATGCCCCGGAGGGACTATGTTAGATGCGCTCCTCCAGAGCGCAAGTCTCCCAAGTGAGCCGTGGCAGAATACGGGACTGTATTGTTGAAGTATTACACTGAGTGCCTGCGACTTCGAGACTTGCTTCGTGGGTCCGCACGGTGCAATGTCATTAGTGTGTTGGAGCGGCGCTGGATTTGCGGTATATGGCCCGGCAGGCGCATGCCCGACGGCTGGTGTATCCGGCGGAACGGCTAGAAACAAGGCTGGCTCGCGGGAAGCGGCACCGCCGAGGCCGCGGCAGCCAGGTGGGAGGTCCCCGGGACCATGACGGT
>CAYZET010000262.1:0-7805 GCA_964477215.1 uncultured Syntrophaceae bacterium
ACGTGGTGCTGCTCGACGTTCCGCTGCCGACTATCGAGGAAGTGGAAAAGCTCTTGTATCAGATCATCGGTAAGGAGCGGCACAGGGACAGTCTTTTGGGGGCGCTCACGGAAGAAATTCGAGACCAATGCGTCAAAGCAGGTTCAGGACTTTCCAGCCAACAGATCATCCAAGCCTTTCGCAAGTCTCTGGCAGGCAAGAAGACCATCACCTCAAAAGAGTTGGAGATTCTTTTCGAGGAGAAACGCCAGATCGTCCGGAAGAGCGGTTTGCTCGAGCTGGTAAAGCTGGACATGAACTTTGACCACCTCGGCGGATTCGCCAACTTCAAGAGATGGCTGAGGCAACGGGAAGACATCTTTTCCAAGAGAGCGAGGGAATTCGGCCTTGCTTTTCCCAAAGGCGTCCTGCTCATGGGCATCAGCGGATGCGGCAAGAGTTTGTGCGTCAAGGCAATCTCGGCTTTTTGGAAAATTCCCCTGTTGCGACTTGATATGGGCAGGGTATACGACGGATTGGAAGGGACGCCGGAAGAGTGTCTGCGCAAAGTTATCAAGACATCTGAGGCATCAGCGCCGTGCGTCCTGTGGATCGACGAAATAGAGGCAGGGATCGCCAATGCGGGCCAGAAGTCGCTCGGCGGCTCGGCTTCCCGCATTCTGGCGAGCTTTCTCACTTGGATGCAAGAGAAGACATCCCCTGTTTTTATCGGCGCGACAGCAAATAACATCGAGCTGCTCCCTCCGGAAATCCTCCGGAAGGGGCGATTCGACGAGCTGTTCTATGTGGAATTGCCGCAGGACGAGGAGCGTGCGGAAATCGTCCGAATTCACCTGGCCAGGAGAAACATTCCTCTCGACAGGTTCGATTACACTTCCTTGGTCAAGGCTACTGAAGGATTTAACGGCGCGGAGATCGAGCAGGGGGTCATGGGCGCGCTTTTCCGGGCGTACACGCAGAAGCGCGAGGTGTCTCACAACGATCTCTTTATTGCGTTGGAGAGCATTGTCCCGCTTTCCACGACCATGAAAGAGCAAATCAAGACCCTCGAGCGATGGGCGCATAACAGAGCGGTCCGAGCAGGGGGGAACTGATTGAGCTGCCTCACTGGATGAATTTGAATAACCGGTCCCACCGAATGCCGCTGAGATTCTCGGCAGAATAGTAGATCAGGAACGCGTCTCCTTTGACGTCTTCCACGGGGACAAATCTCCACCATCTGCTGTCGTGGCTGTAGTCCCTATTATCCCCCATCACGAACAGAGATCCTGGTGGAACCTTGAGTGGCGGCATGTTGTCGCGAGGCGAGATATCTCCAGGAATCACGGCGTTGCTGTAAAAACGCGCGTGAGGACTGGCGGTAGGCTTTCCGTCGAGGTAAACGACCTTGTTTTTGATTTCGACCGTGTCGCCCCCCACGGCAACGACTCTCTTGATAAAATCTTTTGTCCTGTCTTCAGGATAGACGAAAACGATTACGTCTCCCCTTTTCGGCTCCCTGAACTGGGGCCACCTCAGGTTCGTGAACGGTATCCGGATGCCATACACGAGCTTGTTGACAAGAATATGGTCGCCGATGAGCAAGGTCGGTATCATAGATCCCGACGGGATCTTGAAGGCCTGTACAAAGAGCGCACGGATCAAAATCGCCAGAATTATGGCCACTGCCAGTGCTTCGGAGTACTCTTGAAAAATGCGCCGTTGGGATTTCTTGACTTCCGGTTCCTCGCTCTGCTTTCGTTTCATAAGGATCTCTTTCTCGTCCGATTCGCCGACAAGGCCACCCACCTGTGGAAAACCGTTTCGTTTGAGCATTCCGGTCGGAAGGGAGAGCTTGAAGCAAAATATTTCAGGGTCGACAGCCGCTTTCCCAGGATCTTGAGTCCACGGGCCCTGTCATGAACCCTATCTTATAAGCCATCCTTGCTTTCCTGTAAAGAGATCGATACCGGTGCAACGATGAAGCCTGAACGGCCGATGCGAGGAATTAATAAATGAAACCGGCGGGGAGGATGTTTTGCATCCTCACCCCCCGGTTTGCCGGTTGGATGGCCCCTCCCTCCCCCGAGGTTGGGCCGGCTCCTCTCCTACCACCACCCGATTTCAGAGTCAAGCACCTTATGAAGATTTATTTCGCGAATTCGCGCCTCTCGATACTATTTCGCGCTCTTTTATGTGAGGATCGCGCATAAAGATGGCGCGTACGCGTGATCTTGACCCAAAGTTTTCCGGCCACGACCGCATAATACGAGAATCCCCCGACGCATCCTTTTCACACCTGCGAAGGAATTTCTCCCAGATATGCTGCTCTGACTTTGGGGTCATCAAGGAGGTCCAAGCCAGCGCCCCTCAGTACCACGTTCCCCAGCTCCAAGAGGTATGCGTAGTCCGCGATTTTGAGCGCAGCATTCGCATTCTGTTCGATGAGGAAGACGGTGACACCCTCCTCCCGTATCTCCCGGATGATTCGAAAAACCTCTGTCACCACAAGAGGCGCGAGGCCGAGCGAGGGTTCGTCCATCATGAGAAGTGCGGGATGGGACATCAGCCCCCTTGCTATGGCCAGCATCTGCTGCTCGCCTCCTGACAACGTGCCACCGTACTGGCTATACCTGGCCTCCAGGATCGGAAACGTGGCAAAGAGTCGTTCCATCGTTCGTTTCAGGTCTTCTTTGTCTCTGTTCCAATATGCTCCCATGACAAGATTTTCCCGTACCGTAAGGTTGGCAAAAATCTTTCTCCCCTCCGGGACCAGTACAAGACCCAGGGCCTGGATTGCATAAGCCGGCAGTCCCCTGATCGACGTTCCTCGGAAGAAGACCTCACCTGAGCTAATGGGTACGATCCCGGCCACTGCCTTCACGGTCGTTGACTTTCCGGCACCATTCGAGCCTAACAACGCGACGATCTGCTTCTCTCCTACGTTGACAGAAACGCCACGCAACGCTGTGATTCCACCGTATTTTACGTGAAGATCTTCCAGAACCAGCATGGGCTGTGAAATCCTTTGATGGGGAGGGGAGGGCTCATGGCAGTTGCCCATGGAAGCCTCCAGGCGCTCTTTGCGAAGAAACTGCGGATGTCCACATCGTTGAAACCAATGTCTGCCAGCACGTACCGCAACAGGCTCAGGTCACGATTCCACAATTACGGTCACGTATTCTGGCACGACTCAGTCAGGATTTGCGCTCTGAAGGAGCGCACCGTAAGTAGTCCCGCGAGGCGCGGGATTCGGCGCGGCACAATCACCAACCGACCCTGAAAGGGTCGACCAAGAAGTTTCTCCTCGCCTGGTATAGGCACCGGCCATGAATGAGCCTTCGCTCTTGGTCATTTCAATGGTGGACCCCTCCAGGGTCCTCGCTTGTCTGATTTCTCATCCCGTGGGTTGAAATCCCGCGACCCGTGGGACTACTAACGGTATGCCCCTTCAGGGCATGAAGCAATCAATGATCACCATCATTCCTGTTCTTGATAACCCTGAGATACGGAACCGTACCTATGAAATCGTGCAGTTGGTACTTCGGATCACCCGAAGGCCCGCCGGACCTCTCTATTCTCCGAGGTACGCAGCGATCACCTGTTCATTTGTCTTTATCTCGTCCGGAGCTCCTCGAGCGATGGGGATCCCGTGGTCGATCACGGTAATCGTGTGGCACATCTTCATCACAAAGCCCATATCGTGCTCGATCAACGCAATAGACAGATCCAGGTCCTCGCGGATCTTGCGAAGCAAGTTGCTGAATTCCATGGTTTCAGCAGGGTTCATGCCCGCTACCGGCTCGTCCAGAAGGAGTAGGGACGGTTCGAGGGCCAAAGCCCGGGCCACCTCGAGCTTTCGCTGGCTTCCGTACGGCAGTGAGTTTGCCCTTTCTCGAGCAAACGCCGTAAGGCCCATCAGACCGAGCAGGCGTTCCGCCTTCTCTTGAATTCTTCTCTCTTCCCGGGAGAAGCGGCCTAACCCGACAACGGCTTCGAGAAAAGTGTAGGAAATGGCGGAATGAGACGCGACCATCACGTTTTCGGCCACGGTCAGGTCGTCGTACAGCCTGATGCTTTGAAATGTCCGCGCGATGCCGGCACTGGCAATGCGCGGGGGGCTCCAGTGGGTAATATCGGTTCCACGGAAGTACACGCGACCCGCTGACGGGCGAACGATTCCCGTAATAGCATTGAAAGCCGTGGTCTTTCCCGCTCCATTAGGACCAATAAGCCCAACTATCTCTCCTGTATTCACCTCCATATCAAGTCCGCTCAGAGCGGTAAGCCCACCGAATTCCACCGTCAACCCCCGGACGAGGAACAAGGGATCGCTCATACACACCTCTTCGCAAGTGCGATGAGCCTCCGGGTCCAGTCGATCAGCGCCTGCCACGAGAGCTCTTTGCCGCCCATCAACCCCCTGCGCGCAAACAGCATGACCACGATGAGCAATAGAGAGAGGATCACCATGCGCATCCCGGGAATCCCTTCGTAGTAGTACCCGAAAATGGTCGTGGGCTCTTCAACAATGCGCAGGAACTCCCCTCCCCACGTGAAAAGCGCTGCAGCCACGACTACGCCCGTCGTGCTCCCTAGCCCCCCGACAACGATGATAATGAGAAGGTGGAATGTCAGGAAAAAGGTGAACAGTGATGGCGATATTGTGGTGATGAGGTGGGCCAGCAACCCACCGGCAACCCCTTCGAAAAAAGCGCTGAACGTGAACGCCAGGGTTTTGGTTCGAAACGCGTTTATCCCCATCGCCTGCGCGGCAGTCTCGTCCTCGCGCACCGCTTTCATGGCCCTGCCGTACGAAGATCTCACAAGCCGCACGACACAGAACACCGTAAGGACACAAAAGCCCCAACTCCACCACAAAGTCGTGTGTGGATGGAGACCTTTCAAACCAAGAGGGCCGTTGGTGATGGAAACGAGGTTGTTTGCCACCACCTGAATAACCTCTCCGAACCCCAGGGTCACTATAGCCAAGTAATCCCCGCGCACGCGAAATACAGGAATTGACATGAGGAGAGCCATCAACGCGGTCAAAAGGCCTGCGCAGAGCAACGAGACAGGAAAAGACACGCTAAGTTCCGAAAGAGGCCAGACGATCGGCTCAATGATGAAAGATCTGATCTTCTCTTCGGGTGAGAGCGTAAGCAGTGCACTCGTGTACGCCCCCACCGCCACAAACGCGTTCGGTTCAAGGGAAAACTGACCGGTCACGCCATTGATGAGGTTATAGCTCACCGCAAGAATAATGAAGATTGCAATGTTGTTAAGAATGCGGACACTGTACGGGCTGAAGTGATTATCCGCATACCAGAGAAAGGCGAACAACGCGCCTACTGAGAGAAGCGTGAGCACTCTATCGCGAGTCTTGTGTTGAAGTGGGCTTCTCGCTTCGCTCTCCATGAGCCCCCTGCTCTACTGCCACGTATTGAAGATGGCGGACGGGCTTCGACAGGTCAATCCGGCAGTTCCTCTCCCATGATCCCTCTTGGTCGCGTCAGGAGAATGACGATCAATATGCAGAACGCGATGGCATCGCGATATCCCGACCATTCGGGCTTGACTGCCACGATGAGGATCTCCGCAACTCCCAGGATGAAGCCGCCAAGAGCAGCGCCGGCAACGTTGCCGATCCCGCCGAGAACTGCCGCCACAAAGGCCTTCAAACCCGGCAGCACCCCCATGAAAGGCTCAACCGCGGGATACTTCATGCTCCACATCATTCCGCCTGCGGCAGCCAGGACCGATCCCAGCACAAAGGTGAACGAAATGACCCGGTTAGCATCGACTCCCATGAGCCCCACTGTCTCCATATCGAGCGAGAGGGCGCGCATTGCCATCCCTACCCGTGTTCGCCGAACGATGTACATCACGACCGCCAGCAACAATGCCGTGATGAAGAAAACCCAGACGGAGAGAACAGGGATGGTCACCCCTGCGATCTTGATCACCCCACCAAACAGCGACGGGAGGGGAAACGATTTTGGACGTCCGCCAACGATCACTAACGCCAGATTTTCTAGCAGGAACGAAATGCCAATAGCCGTGATGAGCGCGCTGATCCGCGGGCTCTGTCGCAACGGTCTGTACGCTCCTCTATCGATAAGAATCCCTAGCACGCCCGTCAAGGCCACGGCCAGGAGAAACGATATCGGCCAGGGTAACTCAAATATAATGATGCCGAAGAACGCGAAGTACGCTGACACCATGAGGAGATCGCCATGCGCGAAGTTGATCAGCCGCAAGACCCCGTACACCATGGTGTAGCCAATAGCGATCAGCCCGTAGAAGCATCCGAGCGTAAAACCAAAAACGAGTTGCTGGGTGGCAAAAGAAATGTCCACAACCGGATCGGGTGCCTGACTTTCGCGAGGCGTCCACGCTTTTCAGGCTGTATGACACTCAGCCTCCTCGGTGAAGGAGGCTGATTGCCTCACGGATGAATGGTAGTGACGTATTCGAACTGTCCGTCTTTCACCTGGTTGATCACCATGGCTTTAATCGGGTTGCCATCCTCTTTGAGGGAGATCTTGCCGGTCACCCCCGGAAAGTCCTTTGTGTTCACGAGGGCGTTTCGGATTTTCGCCGGGTCCGGGGAGCCCGCCCTCTCGATCGCATCAACGAGTAGAAAGTACGCGTCCGCGCCCATCGCGGAAAAAGCATCCAGCGTCTTGCCCGTTTCTTTCTCGAAACGAGCCAGAAACTGTCTTCCCAGATCCGTTTCAATCATGGCTTTGTGAAAGTGGGCAGTGAAATAGACGTCGTTTACGGCATCACCCCCCAATGCCAGGAGCTCGGGAGCTTGCACGCCGTCTCCCGAAAGGATCGGGACATCCAGCCCCATTTCTCGTGCCTGCCTGGCTATGAGCGCGCATTCCGTGTAGTAAATCGGCGCATAAATGATGTCAGGTTTGGCCGCCTGTATGCTGCTCAATTGCGGTGTGAAATCCCTGTCGCCCGACTTGAACATAGTCTCGGCCACTATCTTGCCGCCTTCTTTCAGGAATTCCTTCTTGAAAAAGCTCGCAAGACCGACGCAATAGTCCTGGGAGATGTCGTAGATCAGTGCGGCTGTGTTTGCCTTGAGTTTCTCCCGGGCAAGCTTGGCTGCAACTCGACCCTGATCGTAGTCGATGAAACAGACCCGGAATATGTATTTCTTGTTCTGGGTCACGATAGGGTTGGTCGCAGTAGGAGAGACCATGGGGATGCCTCTTCGTTCGGCGTGGTCAGAGCCTGCGATGGTGTTTCCCGAGATCATCTCACCGATCAAGGCTATGACCTTTTCACGCTCGATGAGCCGGGACACGGCATTGGCCGACTCCACTTTGTCGGACTTGGTGTCGACCAGCTTGAGCTCAACGGGACGTCCCAACACGGTAGGCTTCATCTCGCGGGCCACGGTGATGCCCGACCAGCCCATTTGCCCGTATGCCGCCACGTTGCCTGTCATCGGGAGATACGCGCCTACCCGAATGGGATCGGCGGCCCAAACAGATGACACGGCCAGGGAGGCTGTCATGAGAGCGGCGATGATGATCCGTACCATCTTTCACCTCCATCTGTGATCTCGGCTAGTCCTGCCTGCGAGCCCGCAGATTTCGCCGTAAGACAATTCCCCTTCAACCTGGATAACGGATTCCTCGGCACTGAGCGCAAGGACGAAACAGGTGGCCGACGACTGCAGAGCGACCATTTTGATTATGTCATTTAACCACAAATTCTGTCGGAAAGGAAATATTTTACCCTTTGACGAAAATCATAGGGGTGTGTATCTTTCACACCCATGAAAACTGGATATCCTCTACTAA
>CAYZET010000263.1:0-7771 GCA_964477215.1 uncultured Syntrophaceae bacterium
CTGACCCACCTGGATCGAGTGGCAACCTGATGTCCCTGTCTCTTGGAGGCTGGCCGCTGGTTCAGCCATAGCCGTCAAGGTTTTACTTGGGCCCAGGCTTCTTGTCCGCAGCAGGTTTTGGTGCTGGGGGGCGTGGCGCTGCAGCGGGTTTTGCAGCCGCTGGCGCGCCTTTCTGGGCGTCGTACGCCTTGATGACTTCGTCGGTCAGGTTAAGAGAATCGTCCACCGACAGCAGGGCTGATCCGTTAACCACCATCAACAGACCCTTTTGTTTGCGAATTTCGGCTATCACCTGGATGACATCGCGCTGAAAGACTTCCTGGGCTTCCTTTTGCTCGTTCCGCAAAGCATTTTCCGCTTCTCGCTCGGCGAGCTTCAACTCCATTTCCTTGATGCCCAGCTTCTTGATCATTTCGTTGCGAGTGTCTTCTTTCAGCATGGGTGCCTGTTTCTGAATTTGCTCCTGCAGGTCCTCAAGCTCTTTCTTCTTTTTTTCCAGAGCCGCTCTTTTTTGCGCGACAAGTCCCTGGAATCTCGACTGCTCTTCCTGGGCCCTCTTCGATTTCTGGGCAAATTCGATAAAATCCACGAATCCAATTTTTACTTCAGCCGCACAGGTGCCCACGGAAAAGATGAACATCACTAGCATTGCGCCGACGGCCGTTGCCGCATGTTTTGTCATGGCCAGACTCCTTGTGTTTGCTTAGCACTCTGCCCTGTCTTTCAACCCGGCATCGCCGGAGCTGAGGGGCAAATTTCATTGATGCACTTCTTACAACGGGTCGAGCTATACTGCCGCGCAGTAAATATGGGCGGCAGTCATCGCAGTTGAAAGCCAATGAGCCTTCGATCGACGAGTGGCCAGAAAAGAGGTCGAGGCTTCCGAACACTGCCTGCGAAGCTCCTGACTTAGGCCAACACGATAGCGGAGAGCAGCCCGTGCTTTCACGCGGTCATCCGCGACTCTGTTGGCGATTTAGGTTTGGACCGTTTCTTACTGCGTTGCACTATAGGTCAGTCCCTCTCCGCAGCCCCGTTGACTGTTCTCATCTGAGTTTCTTTGCTGGATATTTGAGACCGGTCTCAAAAGCAGGTGCGGCGCCTGACGGGCTCAGAATAACTGGCCCATTGCAAAAGCGAATGCACCCGGCTCCTCCCCTTTCTTGGGCATGATTTTCCACCCGTATTCCAATCGTATGGGCCCCATGGGAGACATCCATCGTATTCCAACCCCGTAGCCTGCCTTTACCTCCTGAAGCATAGGGGTAGCTTCCGCGTTCCAGGCGTTCCCTACGTCGACGAACGCCACACCGTTGAGATTCATGCTCGGTACGACTGGGAACAGACATTCGAGATTACTGTACACGGCTCGATCTCCACCGATTATATTGCCAAACTTGTCCTGGGGCCCAACCTCCCCGGCACGATACCCGCGGATGCTCTGGATACCCCCGAGCGAGATGCGGCGATCGAAGGGAATGGGCTCGGTGCCCGTTTCCAGTAGCATGTCCCCATGGGCCCGGATCTTAAATATCGCTCCCCATATCAGAGGCTGATAATAGATAGCTTCCGTGAAATAGCGTGAGAACGATACGTCACCACCGAAACCGGAAATTCGGCTTCCGATTGATATCTTGCTGCCTCCTCTGGGAATGACGGTCCCAATTCGAGTGTCGCGACCGATGTTGACTGAGACGGAGTTTTCCGCAATATTCAAATACTTCTGGGCCGACGTGTTATACCGCTTGTAGTAATCTATCACCGATCTGGCGAAGACCTTTTCAAACTGGGTAAGCTTGGACGAGTCCCGGGCAATCCCCGTAGACATGCTCCAGGCACCGTAAAGCGGGAAGCCCAAGCTGGTGCTAAACCCATCGCCCTCTCTCAGATAATGCATCTCCTTTTGCACGGCCTTGTAGCCGCTAAGATTCAGCGTAACCGGGTAGTCAAGAAACCAGGGGTACGTGAGCGATCCTTCATAATTATTGCGTCGAGCCGACAAGTTTGCTTTGGCATTCGCTATTATGCCAAGGCCAAAAAGGTTGCGCTCCTTGAGGTCCACGTTCCCCATCGCCCCATCCTGGGACGAAAACCCGATCCCTGCCGATAAGGAACCGGTCTTCTTCTCCTGCACTTCAATGGTCACGTCCATTTGATCGGGTCTGGATCCTGGCTTGGTCTTGATCCGAACCGCATCGAAATAGTCCATGGCCTCGAGATTCTTCTTGCTCTCCTCAAACTTGTCTGCGTTATACAGGTCTCCTTCGTTAAGGACCAGTGACCGTCGAATGACCTTGTCCCTCGTCCGGTCGTTCCCGGCAACGTCGACACGTTCTATGTGAACGAGCGGGCCTTTGTCAATCTTGTACGTGATGTCCATGAAGTCATGCTCTTCATTGACATTCTGAATCGGCTCAACGTCCACGTACGCGTGGCCCCTATTGTTGTAAAGTCTCTGAAGCTCTCGAATGTCTTCGGCTATAAGCGACCGCCTGACCCACGTCCTCGGTTTGGTCTTGAGATTCTCCTCGAGCTTTTCCGCTGGGACTATGAGATCACCGGTCACATCGACCTTTCTCACCTGGAAGCGGTCGCCCTCCAGGCTGGGGAATGTCACCTTCACCTTGCCTTCATGGATGTCCACCTGAGGCGCTCCCACCTGGACCTGGATAAATCCGCGATCCATGTAATACTGCATCAACCGGAGACGATTCTCTTCGAGCTTCTCTGACGTGAAAGTCCCGGTCTCGTCAATGAACCAGGTCCAACTCTTCTCCTTGATGCTCATGACCTTCTTTAGCTCTCGGTTGGACAAGCTCTTGTTCCCTTCGAACTCGATGTCTGTCAGATAACTCTTCTGGCCTTCCTGGATCTTGAAGACAAGATTCGCCTCATTTTGGTCTACATCCTGGATCTCATATTCGATCTTGGGCTGGTAGTACCCCGCTGCCTCGTACATCCTGTTAATCTTTTCGATATCGTCCTGGATCTTCTCCACACTCGCGACGGAAAATGACCTGCTGGTGAGCTTGTCAAGTATTTCATCCGTGGTAAATACCGAGTTCCCCGTCACTTTTATCTCTTTAATCGAGGGGCGCTCTTTGAGAACTATGCGCAGATCGACTGTGCCCCGGGGGGTTTCTTCCGCATCTATCCGGACATCCTCGAAATAGCCCAACGAGTAGATTTCTCGAATTTCTTCTCCCACAGAGGAGCGTCTGAACGCAGTGCCGGGCTTCATCTTAAGCTTATTGAGTATAGCTTCCCTGGTGACCCGCTTATTGCCCTCAATCTTGATTTCACCGATCTTCGGCCTGTCCAGGACGGTGGTGCCAATGTCGGCAACGAGCTCCTTGAGGCCTTCCACAAGAGCAGTGAAGTCTTTTCCGGTTGCGGTGAAGAGGCGGGGTTTATCAGGGGTGCTGGCCTTTGTTACCCACACCTCCAGGGACTGCCCGTCGTCCAGCTCCGTCACCTTTCCCCAGGCTACAGAATCGGCCCCTACGCGAGAGGCGATCCGCGCCAGCCGGGCAGGATCTACGGTCCGCACATTGATGGCGGAGAGAAACGGCGCTCCGGAGATGACCTGTACGTCTCCCTCTCGACTGAGCTCCGCGCCCATCACGGCTGCCATCTCATTGTTGAAAGACTCTGCTCCCTTTTTTGTGACAACCTTGAACGGAAAGATGATGATCTTCTGAACCTGGCGCTCCTGACCTAAAGAGACCACTGGTACCAGAAAGAAGACCGCGATGAGTGCAAGAAGCCTCTTCATTGAAGCTCCTCGAGCTTGCCGCCCACGAGACCGACTCTCCTGTTCATCGATCGAGCCAGCGACTCCTTGTGGGTCACAACGATGAGCGTAGTGTTCTGACGCAGGTTGAGGTCTTTGAGCAGCGATTCGATCTCCTCACCCGTATCGGGGTCGAGATTGCCCGTCGGCTCGTCGGCCAAGATCACGATCGGGTTCATGATAAGAGCCCTGGCTATCGCTACTCTCTGCTGCTCTCCTCCGGACAGCTCGCCCGGCCTGTGGAGAATTCGTTCTTCAAGACCTACCGCGGCGAGCAGATCACGAGCGCGCTGGCGGACACCGTTTCCGTGCTCTCCTGCTATGAGGGCAGGCATGAGCACGTTCTCGAGCGCGCTGAATTCCGGGAGGAGTTGAAAGAACTGAAAGACAAAACCGATGCTCTGGTTGCGGACCTTCGCTCGGGCAGAATCGCCCAGCGCAAGTATATCGGTGCCATTGAGAAGGACCGACCCGCTCACCGGACGATCCAGAAGTCCCAAGATGTGCAATAGCGTGCTCTTCCCCACGCCGGACGGCCCCGTAACAGCCACGCTCTCGCCCCGGTCTACGGAAAAATTTATTCCTCGGAGAACCTCAACCTCCCTGGTCCCGTTGGAATAGCTCTTCCACAGGTCCGCCACCTCGTAGAGCAGAGGCTCACTCATAGCGAAGGGCCTCCACGGGTTCCAGTCGGGCAGCGCGCAAGGATGGATAGATTGTCGCGAGGAAGCAAATGGTCAGTGCAGCAGTGCAGGTTATTACAACGTCCATGGGCTCGACTGCCACGGGCAGCTTTGAGATCGTGTAGATTTCCGGTGGGAGCTCGATGATCGGGTAGCGCGTCAAGAGAGCAGCTCCTCCAATTCCACCCAGAGCTCCAAGAGCGGTTCCGACGATTCCCACAATCATCCCTTGTGCCACAAAAATCCGCATGATTCGATCGGACGTAGCGCCTAGGGCCTTGAGGATAGCAATGTCCCGATTCTTTTCCATAACCAGCATGATCAGGGAGATAACTATGTTGAAGGCCGCGACCAGAACTATGAACATCAGGATAATGAACATGGCTATCTTTTCCAGCTTCATAGCGCTGAACAGATTGCTGTACATCGCCATCCATGTCCTGGTCGAATAGTGGGGACCGAGCATGGCCTCGATGCGACCGGCCAACTTCGGCGCGTCATAAATGTCAGAGAGAGCCAGCTCGATGCCAGTCACCCCATTGCCCATCTCGAAAAAATTCTGGGCCTGGTTGAGCTCCATGTACACGAGATTGGCGTCGAATTCGTACATCCCGGACTTGAACAGACCAGCCACGCGGAATTTCTGCACCCTGGGAACCGCGCCGATGGGAGTCCTCTTCCCTTGCGGCGAGATGAGTTGTACGACATCCCCGATCTTGAGCAAGCTAGCCGCGGCGAGCTCCTCACCCACGAAGATTCCCGGCAACCCGTCTTTTCCCGGTCTGATATCGCCGATTTCGACCTTGCCTTTGGGCCTCAGATACTGAGGAAGTGCAATGACCTTTCCTGATGTGGCCAGGTCGATTCCTCTCACGATGATACCTCTCACCCTCCCGAAATTTGAAACCATGGCCTGGCCGTACACATAGGGAGTGAAAGCGGAAATTCCGTCCATCGGCTCTATCCGTTTCATGACGCCTCGCCAGTCCGACATCTGCCTGCTGGACTGACTCATGACCACCAGATGCGAGACGGTGCCGAGGATCTTCTCTTTCAGATCTTTCTCGAACCCGTTCATGACGCCGAGGACTATGATGAGGGTCATGACCCCCAGCATCACTCCCACCACGCTGAAGGTCGTGATAACGGATACGAAGGCCTGCTTGCGCTTCGCTTTCATGTACCGCAGGCCCACGCTGAGCTCGAAGGGCAGCTTCATCCGACACCTTTTTCCGGACGCATGTGCGGGAAGAGAATCACGTCTCGTATGGACTGGGCGTTCACGAGAAGCATTACCAGACGGTCCACGCCGATTCCTTCGCCGGCGGCCGGGGGCATGCCATATTCAAGGGCTCTGAGAAAATCTTCATCGAGGAAATGTGCTTCCTCGTCACCCTGGGCTCGGGCGCGGACCTGCTCTTCAAAGCGGCTGCGCTGATCCACGGGGTCTGTCAGCTCAGTGAACGCGTTCGCCGTCTCCCTCCCGCAGATGTACAGCTCGAACCGATCCGTAACAGTGGGATCTTCGTCATTTCTGCGCGCAAGGGGGGACACTTCCACGGGATACCTGTCGATAAAGACCGGACCCCACAAGCGCTCTTCGACAAGCTCGTCGAACAGGGCCATCAGGAGCTTTCCCAGGGAATCCTCCTTTTGGACGTCCAATCCCAACTCAACCGCCTTGATGAACGCTGCATTCCGGTCGCAGATCTCTTGTTCGCTCAATCCACCGTATTGCCTCAGCGCCTCCTTGACAGTTAGGCGAGGCCACGGCGGTGTCAGGTCAACCTCACCCTCCCCGTAAGGGATCTTCGTGCCGCCTGTTATTTTCTCGGCACAAGTGGCGATCATTTCCTCCGTGAGGGACATGAGGTCTTCGTACGTGCTGTACGCCTGATAGAATTCCAGCATGGTGAATTCCGGATTGTGCTGAGTAGACACCCCTTCGTTCCGGAAGTTCCTGTTAATCTCGAACACGCGCTCGAAACCACCCACCAGGAGCCTCTTGAGATACAGCTCAGGAGCGATCCTCAGGTAAAGGTGGCGGTTCAGCGCATTGTGGAACGTCTCGAACGGACGAGCCGTGGCGCCGCCGGGTATAGGTTGCATCATTGGGGTTTCCACCTCGAGAAATCCCCGTTCGGCAAGAAAGTCTCGCAAGGAGGAGATGATTCGGCTCCGGGTGGCCACGACCTCTCTGACGTGCTGATTGACTATCAGATCCACGTACCGCTGGCGGTAGCGAGTCTCCACATCGGTCAGCCCGTGCCACTTTTCCGGCAATGGCCTGAGAGACTTGGTCAACAACGTCATCGCGTCCACTAGGACACTCAATTCCCCCGTGCGGGTCCTGAACGGTCTGCCCCGGAACCCCACGATGTCTCCCACGTCAAGCTTCTTAACCAGCTTGTACGCGTCCGTACCCATGGTGTCTCGCGTGAGGTAAACCTGGAAATCCCCGGAAGAATCGCGGACTCTGCTAAAGGTGGCCTTTCCCATAATCCTCAGGGCTACGATGCGGCCGGCCATGGAGACGGGGTCTTCCGATCCATCGAATACTTCGGTGTTCCCGAACCGATCTCTGAATCGGGCAGCGCTAAGGTCTGGTCGAAATCCCGTGGCGAATGCAGGTATCCCCTGCTCCGCCAACTCCTGAATCTTCCGTTGCCTTGCGGCTGTCAGTGACGAGCCGTGGTCTTCTTTTGTACCTGATGAGCCTTCTGGCACTTGCTCCAGTCTCCCGGGTTCTATTTCCACAATCAGACCGGGTTTTTATCCTTTCCCCCCTAAAAAGTCAAGTGCGATGCTGTCTGCAAGATCCCTCCCTCGGGATCGATTTTTCTTCCGAAGATTCCAAAACAAAGTTGCGTGCGATAGAGGGGCGACTGTGCGCCGCACGAACGAGGTGAGCATCAATGGAGCGGAGCTGATAAGCCAGAGACGGTGGAAAATACTTTCACATGGTGATTTATTGCTTAGGACACGATTTCATAAGTACGGTTGCGTGTCTCAGCGTCATCAAGAAGAGGAATGACGGTGATCATTGACTGCTTCATGCCCTGAATGGGCATACCTTGAGTAGTCCCGCGGGACTACTGAAGGTGCGCTCCTTCAGAGCGCAAACCTCCAACTGAGTCGAGGCAGAATACGTGACCGTGCTTATGCAATCCCGTGCTTAGTCAGTGAATCAGGCCCATACCCATTTTCAATGCGCTCCACTCTCATTCCTGAATTCTCTGGGCTGACGAGATTGCCTCGATGCTCCCGGCATGTCATATTCGAAACGAAAGGACCG
>CAYZET010000264.1:0-7756 GCA_964477215.1 uncultured Syntrophaceae bacterium
ATCGAATCCTCACATCTCTACGGGCTACAGACTGTGGGAGGAATCGCCCGGACTTTGGGAACCTATGAGTCCGACCGTGGGGACGCGGAGTTCGCTGATGTTTACTTGAAGCTCAATACTGCGGTAACCGAGGGACAGGTGTCATCTGCGGTCAGACGTTACCTCAGGCCGCCTAACGCTATCGTTACTGTGCTCATGCCGGAAAAGGTTTCCCCGGACTTTCGCATAGAGCAGCTATCGAAGGTGATCGACGCATACACTGCGGACAAGGCGCTCTCCTCAAAGGAGCCATCTAGCGAGAAAACCGTTACCCATACCCTTCAAAACGGGACGCGTGTGGTTCTTGTTCCCGACAACTCCAATCCAGTGGTGTCGTTCAGAATCGCATGCCTCGGAGGCAAACGCTATGAGACGGAAAAGAGCAACGGCATCATGAACTTCACTGCTCAAATGCTTGACAAGGGCACCAAGTCTCTCAACGAAGTGGAAATCGCTCGCAAGATCGAAGCCATGGGCGCGCGGCTGAGCACCTTTTCCGGTTATGACTCTGTGGGACTGGATGCGACATTCCTGAGGCGAAACGTTGAAGAAGGCCTCAAGCTTCTGGCTGAAATCTATACGAATCCCTCGTTTCCCGAGGACAAGCTGGATCGAGAGAGAAAGCTGATCTTGAACGGGATCAAGACAGCACCTGACAGGCCCATCCAGTTCGCGTTGAAGGCACTGAATGAAACGGTGTATTCCCATCATCCGTACCGGCTCTACAAGGAAGGATCACTCGAATCGGTCAATAGGTTTACCCGGAAAGATCTTGTGGAAACCCACCGGAAGTATTTCGTGCCGTCCAACACCGTGATAACCGCGGTGGGAAGCATGAACGTCAAGCAGATTATGAATACCCTTACAGAGCTTTTCGGCGAGCTCCCTCCGGGAAAGGTGAGCCCTCCCAATATTGCACTCGAAGAAGCTCCGAAACACGTACGGGAAAACACGATTACTATACCTCGTGCCAAGGCTCATCTGGCAATCGGATTCCACGGTGCCACGCTGGATAACGAGGACCGTTACGCTTTGGATGTTCTCAACAGCATCTTTTCAGGGATGGGTGGACGGTTGTTCCGAGAGTTACGGGACAAAGAATCGTTGGCGTACACAGTGACGTCCTTTTCCAGGGTCGGCAAGGATCCGGGAGTCTTCGGCTTTTACATTGGTACCGACCGCTCGAATGCTGACAGAGCTCTCTCCGGACTTATGCGGGAAATCGAGCGTATCCGGCAAGCCGAAGTGACTGACGAGGAGCTCTCCCGGGCCGTAAACAATGTCATCGGAAGGCACAAGATCGCGTTGCAGACCCCATGGTCACGGGCTGAGAGCATCGCTCTGAATGACTTGTATGGTCTGGGATATGATTACGACCCCAAATACATCGAAGAGATTTCGCAGGTGACAGCCAAACAGGTCCGAGAGATTGCACTCAAGTATTTGGACCCGAAACGGGCCGCAATCGTGAAGATTCTGCCCGAGGAAAAAGGATAAACAGGTCGGAGATCCGAAAACAGCGCGTCGATGAGACAACCTCATGGTTGTCTCATTGCGTGTCCCCGTTCCTGGGGGCCTTCAGCTAAGCCCGCTGTCATCCTCGAAAACGCCGTTTCCGACGATCATCGGGTGATAGGCTTGGCCGGTCCTCTTGGATCACGGGCAGACTGCAACCTCGACAGAACTCCTGGCACAAAGGTCTCCAGCAAGCTGGGCACCGCCGGTTTGATAAGGAGATCGACGAAGCCCATTTCCCGCACTTTTTTTCGAGTCAGAGCTTCCGTATACCCTGTACACAACACGATGGGGATATCCGGCTTGATTTCCTGCAAAGCGGCGGCAAGCTCCAAGCCAGTCATCACCGGCATGGTCAGATCCGTTATCACAAGATCGAAGGTATCGAGGCTTCCACGAACGCTGTCCAAAGCTTTGACAGGATCCGTAAAAATAGCAACCTCGTACCCTACGGACTCCAGAGAGCGCTTTACCAGCTCCGCGATCTTGTGATCATCATCCACAAACATGATTCGGTGGGTCCCTCTCCTTTCCGAAGGACCAGGGCGATTCATCCCGTTGGCCTGAACCGTGCATCGAGGCAAGTACACGTGGAAGGCGGTTCCGCGGCCGAGCTCGCTCTCCACCGTAATAGCTCCTCCATGACTCTGTACGATTCCCAGCACCACGGAGAGTCCCAATCCCGTTCCCTTGCCCACTTCCTTCGTGGTGAAATAGGGATCGAAGATGCGTTCTATAAGCTCGGGAGCCATTCCTTTCCCCGTGTCGGAAACGGTGAGCCTCACATACGGGCCCAGGGTGAGGTCAGGATTGGCCAGCTCCTTGGCGCCCTCTTCCAAGATCACCTGCTTGACGCTCACCTCCAGAGTACCGTGCTCTCCTTCCATGGCCTGGTGCGCGTTGCTGCACAGGTTCATGAGAATCTGATGCATCTGAGTTGGATCGGCCATCACGGTTCCCGAGGTCTCATCGATATCGTGACGAATTTCGATGGTACTCGGGATTGAAGCCCTTATAAGGCGAAGCGCCTCATTGAATACCCGGTACACCTCGATCGCCCTCTTCTCGTGCTCGTTCTGCCTGCTAAAGGTGAGAATCTGCTTCACCAGATCCGTGGCCCGACGCCCTGCCTGGACAATCTCGTCAAGGTCCGTCTGGGTCGGCGAATCTGCGGGGATGGATCTTCGGACCAACTCCGCGTACCCCATCATGGCCATGAGGATGTTGTTGAAATCATGGGCTACCCCTCCGGCAAGAGTCCCGATTGCTTCCATCTTTTGGGCCTGCCGGAGTTGTCGTTCGAGCCGGGCTTCGTCCGTAACGTCTCGCTCAACGACAACAAAATTGATGATATGACCGGTCTTGGACTTCACGGGGGAAATTGAAGCCTCCACCTCGTACGGAACACCATCCTTCTTGAGGTTGATGAGGCGCCCTCTCCAGGCCAGTCCTCCTCTCATCGCCTGTTTTGCAGCGCCTATAGCATTCCTTGCACTCTCAGGGCTCCTCAAGGAGCCTAGGCTCTTGCCTTGCACTTCTGCACGCGAGTACCCGCTGATGGCTTCAAAAGCCGGATTTACGTACTTGATCACTCCCTTGTCATCAGCGATAATAATTGTTTCTGCAGCCTGCTCGAATGCTGTGATCATCCGGTTTCTATCTGCTTCGGCCCGCTTCTTGTCGGTCACATCGGTCATGATGGTCAGGACATGGGGCTTCCCGTCCAATTCGATCAGGCCGGCCGAGAGACCGACCACGGTCATCTTGCCGTTTCTTGCACGGAAAACCGTTTCAAAATCCTTCACCGACCCGTTGTCCATCAGGTTTCTGACCATCTCTTGCCTGTGGTCTGGCTTGGCCCAATGGTTGATCTCTGCCGCGGTCCGCGAGATGATCTCATCGCGGGTATACCCGGTGAGACGGCAAAAACTGTCATTGACTTCGATGAATCGCTCCTCGTCCAGGGTGACAATGGCAACTGCGGCAGGATTTGCGTGAAACGCGACGTTGAATTTATGCTCAGATGAGCGCAGGGACTTCTCCATTTGTTTGCGTTCTATTATTTCGCGCTTGAGTCTTCCCAGGCTTGCACGCACTTCTGTGGTCCGCTCGGCCACGAGGTCTTCCAGATGCTGGCGGTGTTTTCGAAGTTCCGCTTCAATAGAGGCCCGTTCTGTGATTTCGCGCTGCAGTCGCTCATTGATTTTTCGCAATTCCCCGGTCCTCTGTTCAACCCGTTTCTCAAGCTCTTTTCGCACGCGCTTCTGAAGCTGCAATTGAGCCTTTTCCAGGGTCAGGTCTTCCACGAGCACGAGAATGGACTGATCGGAACCCCACCACAAAGATCGCAAATGGACTCGCGCCCATATCTTCTTTGGAGCAATCCTTAGAACGCCCTCGAGGACCTGAGTCTTCCTGGTTTCGAATACCTTCTCTACCAGATCCCTCACCTGGGCCGCGGAATTGGAATCAGGAAACAGGGATGTAAACTGCTCTCCTTCGATCATCTTGTAATCGGGACTGATCTTCTCACAAGAGAGATTAGCAAAGACGACCGTACGAGATTTTCCCACGAACAAGGCCGGAATTGGCAAAGCCTGCATCAATTTGCCGAATGCGGTGTTTTCGAATCCTTCGCTGGTGCCTCCCCGGTCAAACGAAGAATCCAGCTCCTCAAGCATGCCCTTAAGATCTATCGATTCCGTGTGGTGAAGCCCGAGATCTACAATGGACCCTGGTCCGTTGTGTCCCTCATCCAAGTCGTCGAGACTGAAAAATTGACGCTCGTCAGAAGACATCCTCCACCTCAAAGGAGACCTGGCGATGGCCATTGCCTCGCCCTCCATCAAGAGTCTACCATATCCGAACTTCGACAGCTTACAAACCATAAAGATTGTCGCGAAGATCGATTCACGGATGGCACCCCCCGATGAGGTCCCTGAACAAGACGGCTCAACACAGAGAAAAATCTTCCACAGGTTGCAAGAACATCGCCATGGTGGAGTGAGGGTGTACTAAGGCGAGGACGGGTTTTAAACCCGGCCCTACCGCGGATTTCGGGCACGAATCTCCCGTAGCGCCGGCGTCTCGCCGGTGATCTTGCCTTGAACTGGCCTTGCACAAAGCACTGGTTTCAAACCTGCTAGAGTTGGCGCGAAACCCAAAGGGCAGTACCACTGTAGCGGCAACCAGCGGGCACCCTTAGGAGTCCGATAATTCTCCTACAGAACGGCCAAATCCGAGTCTCCCGATGGAGAGCCCGGACCTGGCAATGAAAATGCTCGCCTGTTGATCTCATTATACTCAGTACTCCCCGCTCGTCAATACAGGATACCGCGCTGAAAATACCCTCAATGTTGAGCGACCAACTAAACGATCGACACAATCCGAAAGAACGATCCACAATCATCCATCGCTACACTGCAGGATGGGGCTGTCGAATGTCACCTCAGCGAGATGGACAAAGGCCAAGGTTATTCCTATAATTTGGAAAAAAAAATGGGGGACGATGCTGTTGAAAAATGGAATGAAGGAAATTGCGAGCGACGAAGGGCTCGACGAAGCAACGCTTGGGAGCAAGCTTGAACACGGCACAGTGGCCATTTTCAAAGCTCCTCCCTACGGTAAGGCAATCGCTGTCGGTGAAGGTCTGAGAGTCAAAGTCAATGCCAATATAGGAACGTCCGGCGACCTGAGCGATGAAGACCTGGAGCTGAGAAAACTGGAAGCAGCTTTGAAGGCCGGTGCTGACGCTGTGATGGATTTGTCCACCGGCGGAGATTTGCGGTCCATCCGTCGAAAGATCGTGCGTGAATCAAGCGTGCCGGTGGGGTCCGTCCCCATATACGAAGCCCTGGTAGATGCGACGAGGAATCGAGGCGGCGGAGAGCATATGGAGCCGGAAGAGATGCTGGACTCGATCCGCCTCCACGGTGAAGACGGAATAAGCTTTGTTACGGTCCATTGTGGAGTGACGCTTTCGGCCCTGAAGCATCTGGAGAACAAGCCCCGTGTTTGCGGGATCGTGAGCCGTGGCGGCAGCTTCATCGCCCGGTGGATGAGGGCGAATAAGAAGGAGAACCCCCTTTACGAACGGTACGATGAAGTCCTGGACATTTGTAAGCATTACGGAATGGTAATAAGCCTGGGCGACGGTCTCAGGCCCGGGGCTCTTGCGGACTCCATGGATCGGGCACAGGTGGAGGAGCTGGTCACCCTGGGTGAGCTCAATCGGCGAGCCCGTCAGAAGGGAGTGCAAGCGATCATTGAAGGGCCCGGTCATGTGCCGCTCGACCAGGTCGCAGCACAAGTTATGCTCCAGAAGAGATTGTGCGACGATGCCCCTTTTTACGTTCTTGGACCACTGGTTACCGATATCGCGCCAGGTCTGGATCATATAACCTCAGCAATTGGGGGAGCCATCGCAGCCGCAGCAGGAGCCGATTTTCTCTGCTATGTCACCCCATCGGAGCACCTGGGGCTGCCGGATGAGAACGACGTTCGTATCGGAGTGCTCGCAGCACGAGCCGCAGGTCATGCTGCCGATATTGCTCGAGGAAGGCCGGGAGCGAGAGATTGGGACGACCGGATGAGCAAAGCTCGCAAAGAGCGAAACTGGGCCGAGCAGATCAGGCTGGCACTCGATCCGGAGTTGGCCAGAGAGATCCGTGCGCGTACCTGCCGGGAAGATCACGAGACCTGCACCATGTGCGGTGATCTGTGCGCGTACAAGGCCGATTCTATGGTACCGTTGTGATGGCCAGGCAAAGGTCTGCCGGGCTGAATGGGGGCTCGAGAGTCGATCCCCCATGAATTGCCGCAGATGCAACGTACGAGAGGTGGATACTTCACGATGAAATGCGCACGATGCAATACTACGGTTACGGAAATAGAAGCTCACGACCATTACGGTGAGATCCTGTGCGATGATTGTTAAATGGATGCATTGTCGCCCGTGAGAACCTGCGACCCCTGGGCTGTTCACAGCGCCAAACGCTTGGAAGCTTCCGGAGCTCAAGGATTGCAGCTCAATGAGATCCAAAGCCGGATCGTGGATCTCTTGAAGGAAGTTGGGGAGGCTGAGGTGTCGGTCGTCTGTGACCGTCTCCAGATAGATCCGGAAACGCTCAGGCGCGAATTTGCAGCGCTACGTCATATGGAAAAGGCACGGGGAAAACCCAAAGGTGACGGTACAATAGTTCTGTGCCTCTGGTAAGAGTTCTCGAGAAGCGAACGCGCGAAGAAAATGCGGTGCAAGGATTCACCAAGAACATTGTCTCCTAAGTACGGTTAAGTATTTCAGGATCATGGACATGAGGAATGAGAGTGACCGTTGATTGCTTCATGCCCCGAAGGGGTATGTCAAGAATCGATTGGCACGTAGGGGCACCCCGTGGAAACTGTCTCAAGACTCGGGAAACAGCAGAAAGAGTGGGACGGCGAGGGAGGATACTGCCCATGGAGACCTCACCCCACCCTCTCCCAGAGGGAGAGGGCTCTGTCATTCCGGGCGGTTGCAAGTCCCCTCTCCCTTCGGGAGAGGGCTAGGGTGAGGGTGCAAAAAAAAGCGTGCCACGATCTTAACATTTGCCGCAATTCCGAGACAGTTTCCTTGTGGGTGCCCAGGGCGGGCTACTCCGAGATCAGCCTCTCTTTCCTCCAGGGCCTGGTACCAACGGCTTCTTGCTGCCTGATGTTGCATGCCCCATTGGCACACTCAGAGCAGTCCGGGTCCGTACAGGGATCCAAATGGATCAGCATATCAACCTGCTCCGAAAAGTGTTCCCCGAATGCTCTCTCGAGATTTTTCACTTCAATGTGAGCATCCTCCAGAGGAAGGTCTCTAGGCAATATAAGGTGAAAATCCACCTGGATGTGGCTGCCGGCGCGTTTTGCCCGGAGCCGGTGGATGTCGATCCAGAGGTCCTGCCTGTGTTTTCTCAGTACCGAACAGATTTCTTCCAGTAATACCGGGTCCGATTCATCCATAAGTCCTCCGAAGGCGCCTCGAACCAGCGGCAGGCCAGACAACACAATGTGCGCTCCTACTGTACACGCGACGATACCGTCCAACCGATTCCATCCGGAGAAATGTACAAGGACAAGACCGGCCACCACCCCAGCGGAAGTATACACATCTGTCAGAAGGTGTCTCCCATCGGCCTCGAGCACAATGGATTTGCTCCGTTTGCCCAGTCGGAGA
>CAYZET010000265.1:0-7755 GCA_964477215.1 uncultured Syntrophaceae bacterium
GACTAGATGCGCAGTACGGTGTTGGGCAGGTTACAGGGCAGATGAGAGACCAATCTCATTTCTGTTGGCCGACAACGAGGAGGCTGTCCGCAGGATCCTCAAGTCGTGGCGGGAACCGGATCACCTCTATTTCCAAGTGGAGACGGCTGATGGCCGGGTCTACGAACTGAGGCATCATGAACATGAGGATATCTGGGAAGTGAGAGACCTGACCTAGCCTAGCTACTGCTCTGGCCGAATGCTGGGATGCGGTGCATGCAGGGCTCCATTACTCTACAGTGAAACCGATAGCTCAACTGCAAAGGAATATGGCAAGAACCAAGGCTGATACGTATCCATCTCACACTATTTCCTGGTGCCATTGGAGGGACTGTTATGAAGAAACGGGTGCTCGTTGCGTTCAACGGAGAATTCATGTGCTTCGTCCATGTGCTGCTAAACGCTCTCGATATGAAATCTCGCGGCTATGACGTGCGGATCGTAATCGAGGGAGCTGCCACGAAACTGATCCCCGAGCTTTCTGCGGAGGGCAATCCCTTGAAGAATCTCTATCAGAAAGTCAAGGAAGACGGATTGATAGACGCCGTGTGCAAAGCGTGCTCCACCAAGATGAAGGTCCTGGGTGCTGTGGAAGCCGAGGGACTCCCCATCATGGACGAGATGTCCGGCCATCCAAGCCTAGCACGATACATCGACGCTGGTTACGAGGTCATAACCTTCTGACCCCTGTCGCTATCGCGAGGAGGTTCGGCAATGACAAAGCCGGTTGAATCGTACGGAGCCCATTTGGAACACTACCAGCAGTCCGCGTACATACGCGGCAGAGATGAATACGAAAGGCTATACAAGAGGTCCATACAGGACGCGGAAGGTTTCTGGGCCGAGCAGGCCGAGAAGTACCTATCATGGTACAAACCATGGGATTTTGTGCTTCGGTACGATTTCGAAGAGGCCGTCATCCAATGGTTTGGCGGGGGAGTGCTCAACGCCACGTACAACTGCCTAGACAGGCATCTACCTCGACTAAAGAATCGGGTGGCCTACTACTGGGAAGGAGATGCCCCGGGTGAGTCACGGGTGGTAACGTACCTGGACCTGTACACGCAAGTCAATCGGTTTTCGGCGGTCCTGAAGTCAAGGGGGGTCAAAAAGGGGGACAGGGTAATAATTTACATGCCTATGATCGTAGAGCTCGTGGTGGCCATATTGGCGTGCGCAAGAATCGGAGCAATCCATAGCGTGGTCTTCGGAGGGTTCAGCGCAGAATCACTCGCCAACCGTATTCGCGACTGCGGAGCCCGGCTGCTGGTCACCGTTGACGGTGGCTATCGAGGAGGCAGACAGCTCGCCCTGAAGACCAACGTGGACGAGGCCCTGCGGCAGATTCCCGAGGTCGAGACTGTGATCGTGTTTTCCAGGTGCGGAGCCGACATTCGACTCGATGGTAAGAGGGAAATCTGGTGGCATGAAGCCATGGCGGATAGCTCGTTGCCGACCCACGTTGAACCTGAGCCCATGGATGCCGAAGATCCGTTATTCATTCTGTACACGAGCGGCAGCACCGGAATGCCGAAAGGGGTGGTCCACACTCATGGCGGCTATCTGGTATATGCTGCAATAACCACCGAGCTCGTGTTCGATTTAAGAGAAGAAGAGACGTTCTGGTGTACAGCGGACATAGGATGGATAACCGGCCACACGTATTCTGTATACGGACCCTTGATCAATGGCTACACCTCGGTCCTCTTTGAGGGGGTACCTAACTACCCGGATTTTGATCGATATTGGCAGATCGTCGCGAAATACCGAGTAGACAAGTTTTACACTGCCCCGACAGTGATACGGGCTCTGGCCAAAGAGGGGAATAGGCATGTGGCTAAGCATGATATCTCCTCACTCAAGCTCTTGGGAACCGTTGGGGAACCCATCAATCCAGAGGCTTGGCGTTGGTATTACAAACAAATTGGGCGGGATTGGTGTCCAATAATCGATACGTGGTGGCAAACAGAAACGGGAGGTCACATGCTCACCCCGCTGCCGGGGGTCGCTCCTCTTAAACCCGGATCGTGCTCGTTCCCCTTCTTTGGAGTGGATCCTGTGATCCTGGATCCCGAAACCACGGAAGAGATCCGGTTTCCCGACCAGGAAGGAGCCCTTTTCATCAGGCGACCGTGGCCTGGAATCGCGCGAACCGTCTATGGCGACCACGAACGCTTCAGAAAGAGCTACTTCATCAAGAAGGCCGGCCTCTATTTCACGGGGGATGGCGCAAAGAAGGATCAGGACGGTTACTACTGGATCACAGGACGGATTGACGATGTCATGAATGTCTCTGGTCATCGAATCGGAACCGCGGAGCTTGAATCTGCAATGGTGCTCCATGAGAGTGTGGCAGAAGCTGCTGTGGTGGGGTTCCCTCACCCCGTCAAAGGCCAGGGCATCTATGCCTTTGTCATGCTCAACACGGGGGTCCCCAAAACCGATCAACTGAAGAAGGAGTTGGCGTACCTGGTGAGAAAACAGATCGGAGCCATCGCAACCCCCGACGCCATCCAGTGGGCGGACGCCTTGCCCAAAACCCGAAGCGGGAAGATAATGCGACGTCTTTTGCAGAAGATAGCATCCGGGGCAGTCGGAGATCTGGGTGACATTTCAACGCTCGCCGATCCAACAGTCATAGAAAGACTCATCGCAGATCGGCTGAGTGTAGTCTGAAACGGAGGGCAGGATCTGAGAAGCCGCTCTGCTTTTAGCCACGACTTTGAGTGGACCGTTCCTCCTCCCTGGAGGACATACGCGTTAAGTTAGAAGTGGAAGGGCCAATTCTTCGTCATTCCGGCGAAGGCCGGAATCCAGTCTTTCCAACACGTTATGAACTCCTGCTTACGCCGGGGTTCCGGGGTCCTTATTCAGTCAACTGACTGAAATCACGTGATGCCATCCACGGAGTTAACCCCTATGTCCCTGGAGGATGAGTCCCAGGAGAGCATCAACATGGCGCGAATGGTGGGCATCGTTCGGGACGACAGATATCTGCTGCATCAACCCGGTTTCGTCCACCCCGAGAGTCCGGAGCGTCTCAAGGCTGTCTACGCGATGGTGGACAGAGAGCTCGGTGATTCGGTGGCAACCATTCGACCGGAGATGGCTACTCTGGAACACTTGGAGCTGTTCCACACCCCTAGCTACATAAGGAGGGTCCTGAAAACCTCGGAGAGGAAGTTCACCTATCTGGCACCGGATACCCCGGTAAGTGCTCAATCTTATTTGTCTGCGAGCCTGGCTGCCGGTGGCTGCATCAAAGGACTGCAGGCCGTCCTCTCAGGACGGTACGACATTGCTTTTGCCCTTGTGCGACCTCCGGGCCACCATGCGCTGCCCGATACGGCGAGTGGTTTCTGTGTGTTTAACAATCTCGGTATCGCTGCCAGGTATGCACTCAAGCGACAGGGTTTGGAACGAATACTCATCGTGGACTGGGATGTTCATCACGGTAATGGTATTCAAAAGGTATTTTACTCGGAGAAGGAGGTCCTTTACCTGTCTTCCCACGTCTCTGGGTGGTTTCCCGGGACAGGACGAGTGGACGAGGCCGGAGAGGGAGAAGGTTTGGGATACACCATTAATGTGGAGCTGTATAGAGGCATCGAAGACGCGGATTTGATAGTCCTGTATCGCAGTATTCTCGAACCCGTGATGAAAAGGTACAAGCCTGAGCTGGTCATGGTGGCCGCTGGATTTGACGGTCACCGCATGGACTCCCTGGGTAGCACGAGCCTGACTGAAGCCTGCTTCAGAGAGCTTGCCCATTTGCTCGTTCAACTGGGCGAAACCGTAGACAATCCTCCTATCCTGCTTGCCCTGGAGGGAGGTTATGAAATAACGGCTTTGTCCGAATGCGTCAAAGAAGTGCTGCGCGCATTGGTCAACGGAGGAAACACCGAGCCCCCAGTGCCCACTATGTCTGGAAAGGCCCAGCAGCTCTTTGACACAGTGCTGCGCACACACAGCCAGTTCGGTGTCTGGACCTGAATAGCCATGGAGGCGGGTGTATGATCAAAGCAAAACTGGCAGCGGAAAACCCGGATGCCAATCTAAAATCTTACAAAGAAACGTACGAGCGGTTCACGTGGGAGGATGCGTACAAAGAGCTCACTTGGCATCAAACCGGCAAGGTAAATGTTGTACACGAGGCAGTAGATCGATGGGCTGATGACGAGAATCGGCGCAACCACAAGGCCCTGATTTTCGAAAAGGCCGGGAAAGTGGAATATTTCACGTACGGTGATCTGAGCTCTCTCTCGTCCCAGTGGGCTAATCTCTTAGTCGAATACGGTTTTTCCTTGGGCGACCGGGTGTTTATCTTCCTTCCGCCATGTCCGGAGGTGTACCTCGCTCTGCTGGCCTGCGCTCGACTCGGGGTAATTTTCTGCGTCCTCTTTCCTACCTCCAGCTATGACGAGATCGGCACGCGCATTCGAAGCGCCAGACCGAGAGGCATCATCACTCATCCCGGACTGGCTGAACGATTGCCCAGGCGAGCAATGGGAGGCGTCAAGCATATATTTCTCACGGGAGGGAGCAAGCCGGACCTTTTCAACAGCGAGGTCATGGTGCAGGACCAGCTTAAAGGACTTCCTAAGAAGCGTGCCATCAGGTGGGTGACTCACGATACCCCGTTGTTCATAACGTATACAACCTCTGGCACTGTCTGGCCTCCAAAGGCTGTTGTTCATGCCCATAGAGCGATGGTGGGGCACCTCATGACTGCGAGGTATGTGCTTGACATCAAAGAGGGCACCATACTCTGGACTGACGCGGGCGAGCCCGGCTGGGTTACGGGCATTGTTTACGGGGCATTCGCTCCATGGCTGGGCGGCATCACCTCTGTGGTACAGGGAGACCCGTTTTCGGCATCAACATGGTACAGGACACTGGAACGGCACCGTGTCACGGTCTGGTATACCACGCCGAGGACCATAACGAGACTTATGGAAGCTGGCGATGACTTACCCATACGATACGACTTAACAAGTCTGCGGCACATCGCAACCGTTGGCGAGGTCCTGAGTCCCGATCAGCTTTACTGGACGAGGCAAAACCTGAAGCTCACCCCTCATGATACCTGGTGGATGTCTGAGACGGGAATGATTTGCCTCGCGAATTTCCCTTCCACCAGCGTAAGGCCTGGAAGCATGGGAAGGCCCGTTCCAGGCATTGAGGCCGCGGTGCTCAATGATTTGGGAGAACGGCTCCCTGAGTTCACCATGGGGGAGCTGGCCCTAAAATGTCCGTGGCCGTCCATGATGATTTCACTGTGGGAAGACGAGGCTCGTTACAAGGAGTACTTTCGCTTTGATGGCTGGTTTCTTACAGGGGATATGGTGACGAAAGACGAAGAAGGTTACTACTTCTACGACGGTCGCAATGACGATCTCATCAAGGTAGGGACCCAGGATACCGGGCCCTATGAGCTGGAACAAATCCTCGGTCTTCATCAGGCGGTAGCAGAATCGGCAGTAATTTCCGTAAAGGCGCCCGATGAAAAGCCCGCTTTCAAAATCTTTGTGAGGCTTAAAGAACCATTCCATGCTTCCCAGAGACTGTCCCTCGAGATTGAGAACTTCTTGCGGGCCTATTTCCCGCCAGACATCCCTCTGGCAGGTGTCGTGTTCATGGATGACCTGCCGAGGACCCGTTCGGGCAAGCCTCTGCGCAGCGTGCTAATAGCCCAAGAACTGGGAGTGCCCAGTGGAGACCCCACCAGGCTGAGTGACCAGTGACGAGTGGAACGGATTCCCCCCTGGGGCTGGTTGAGAATTGCGAGACGCTTTTCAGGGTTAAGGTTTCTCTTGACGCGGCCCAAACCACAACCCCGGTATCATTTTCAGATATCCTGTTGCATGCCAAATGATTAGGGGCCATTCACAACAGCATACTGAGTAATTGATCACAACCAGGTGTCATGATTTCCATTGACGGTTCGGCTCTTTCCTGCTAGGGGTAGGGGCGGTTCGCGAGCTGAATCAGCTTCCGCGCTGCAGGAAGGAGCCTGGTCATGGAATCCATGAACTTGCTGGACGTCACGATCAAGTATTTCAGCGTGATCGTGTTCCTCATGTGCGTGCTCTTCGGCATGACATCTCTGTTTGCTTCCTGGATAGCCTGGAGGGAGATCCACCGAAAGAGGAACATTATCAGAAGCGTGATCGCTGCATACAACATTACGGAGGATTCCCTGGAACGAGCCCGCAGGCATGACGGCACGCTCGACCTGGATCCCGCTCTTATCCAGACCATTTTCAACAGCTTGCAAGAGGTTTTGAACGCCATTTACGGTGAGGTCACCGGTCGGTCAATGCCTCCTCGGGAGGAACGGGCCCACGGTGCTCGTCGCATTGGGATCGGCGCTTTAAGGCGAGTTTTAACCGCAAAGGAGTCATGTGAGCCGATCAACGTGGACAAAGAAGTCCCCACCCTGATACCGTCCGACCGGGAGCATCACCGGTGCGTGAGCAATCCGTGATTGAATCCCTATTAGAGTCTTGACGGCAAGCGCCTCGCAACTTGTATCAGTCCCCTTCTCCCGTGCGGTCATGACACTCAGATTTAACGTAACCGTTCAGAGGGTATCCTGCACGAGGGAGGGACTACTTCCGCCCTCCCTGTTACCGGATACCCTCTGAACGGTCACCTCTTTGGTTTAGGCTTCCCGCTGAACGCTTACGATAAAGGTATTCTTTGGGCCGTCCACGAAATAGGTGGCATATGGTAAGAGAGCTCATGCACTCCGCCTCCACGCCCCGTTTCACCCTATTGGCAATCGCTGTTGTCTCAAATGAAGCAATGGGAACGCCATGCCCCTGCTACCATTCGTGCCGACCCGTGCGAAAGCAATTGCCCGTGCCATTCCCTCTGGAAACGGACAACGATGCACTGACTGCGTTTCAGCGTTTACTTCACGGTCGCCGGCAGAAATTCGAATGGACGAGCCGGTTCAAACTGACTGGCCACACTACCTGAGTAGGTCTTGCCACCCTGCAGAGTGAGCTTCTTGACAGGTGCACCTTCCGATAAATCCAGTTCCGCCAATGGTACCCAGAATAGGGTGGGGCTCGTAGCGGAATCAAAGTAGTAAACTTTGTTCTTGTGGTCCGACACCGTGCGCCAGTAGGTCGAGGCAAGATTGGGTTGGCCCGGTGTAGTGATCCCCAACGGCACAGAGACGGCTCGGATTACTCCAAAGACGCTCGCTAGCCCCTTGAATACATCAGCTGTCTTGGGGACGGCGTCAATGAAAAATGACGCTCTTGCAAACCGATCCGACGCTCTGATAGTGCCCGGAAGGAACACCATTCCTCCGATTTGCTTCCAATAAGCGTTCAAGGCCAGCTGTTCGTCAAAGTGAGGTGAGTTGGTCAACACCGGAAACTCTTTTCCGTGATGGATTACCAGCTTACCTCGAACATATTCGAGAACGGCGGAGTCGCCCATAGAATCGGAAATGGCCATATGACCAGCGGCCCGTTTCCCATTTGGCAGGTCTGGAGCGATCACCACGAAAGGATCATCATGCAAGGCGTTCACGGCTTCAGCCACTGAAGCATAGTTGTCGAGCACATACTGGGCCCATGCGCTGATGGAAATGGTCGGCCGCTTTCCGTCAGGCTTGGGGTACTCGGATTCCGCCAGGTACAGAATGTTAACGACCAGCCCCTTTTCGTTAATTCCATCTACTGAGCCGATCCCGTAGAA
>CAYZET010000266.1:0-2249 GCA_964477215.1 uncultured Syntrophaceae bacterium
ATCACGGAACAGAAAAGGATGGACCAACAGATGATGCACGCAGAAAAGCTGGCGTCGCTGGGCCAGCTTGTTGCCGGCGTCGCACACGAATTGAACAATCCCCTCGGCCTGATCCTGTTTTACGCGGAACTGCTCAAAGAGGACCTTCCACCGGGATCCGAACACCGAGCCGACGTTGAGGTCATTGCACGGCATTCCGAAACTTGTCGATCCGTCGTTCAGGACCTGCTGGAATTTGCGAGGAATGTGGAAACCGTCCGAGTCCCGGGACGACTCAACGACACAATCGAAAGAGTGATCTCGGTCCTGAAGAAACAATTCGGCAAAGAAGGGATTCGAATCGAGACCTCCTATGACGCCGACCTGCCCACAATTCACCTCGACGAAAGCAAGCTACAGCAAGTGTGGATGAATCTGTTGCTCAACGCGAAACAGGCCGTGAAAGAACCTGACGGTCTGATCACGGTGACCACGAAGTACGATGAGGCTGCGAGAACAATATCGGTGATTGTCGAAGACAATGGTGAAGGTATGCCCCCCGAAATCATCCACAAGATCTTTGATCCCTTCTTCACCACCAAGAAGGACGGAGAGGGCACCGGCCTCGGGCTTTCGGTAAGTTACGGCATCGTAAAGGAGCACGGAGGGGAAATCACGGTCAGGAGCAGGCCATCAATGGGCTCTGTGTTCGAGGTGAGCATACCGGTGACGATGAAGGGACGAGACTATGGGGAACGGCGAAACAATGATTGACTGTTTGCCGACCGTGCTGATCGTTGACGATGAGCCCGATTTTCTGCGGGGGTTAGCTCGGAGTATTCCGAAGGAGATCCCATCCAGGATTCTCACTGCCGAACGAGCGATTGACGCCCTGAAATTGTTGGAGAAGAATTCTGTGGAGCTCGTCTTGACCGACGTCCGCATGCCCGACATGAACGGGCTTGAGCTCCTCGAGCAGGTAAAATCAAGAAATCCTTTGGTTACCGTGGTGATCATGACCGCATACGGGACGATAGACGCGGCAGTGGACGCCATCAAGAAAGGTGCATACGACTTTGTTCAGAAGCCTTTCAAACCCGATGAGATCAACAGAATACTGAAAAAGGCGTTGGAGCGAAGCAGTCTCATTCACGAGAATATTCGCCTTAAAAGCAGGCTCACCGGTACGCCCGATCTGGATTCGTTTCTCTCCGGCAGACTTGGGCTTACGGAAGTGCTCAGAACGATTCGAGCCGTAGCGGCCGTCAACGTAACCGTTCTGATCCGAGGAGAATCCGGTACAGGCAAGGAAATGGCCGCGAGGGCCATTCATGTGCTGAGCCCACGGCATGACCGCCCCATGGTCACCGTGAACTGCCCAACTGTTCCCGAATCCTTGCTCGAATCCGAGCTGTTCGGCCACACCAAGGGAGCTTTCACCGGCGCCAGCAGCGATAAGGAAGGTCTGGTTCAGGAGGCCCACGGAAGCACCCTATTTCTCGATGAGATTGGGGACATCGCTCCGACGGTTCAAACCAAGCTCCTGAGACTCCTCCAGGAGAAGGAAATCAGGCCTCTTGGCAGCCAGCGTTCCAGGTCGGTCGATGTTAGGATCGTGGCTTCCACCAATCGCAACCTCGAAGCCAAAATGGCCGACCATTCCTTTCGGGAAGACCTTTTCTACCGGCTGAACGTTGTCACGATTTTCATGCCTTCGCTCCGTGAAAGTCCGGACGACATCCCGATCCTGGCTCGAAGGTTTGTGCAGCAGGCTGCGTCGGACTACGGAATTGCACCAAAAGCCATATCGGCCGACGCCCTCGCGTTTCTCATGAGTCATCCTTGGCCTGGCAACATCAGGCAACTCCGAAATGCCGTGCAAAAAGCAATGATATTGTGCAAGGGAGACACCCTGGAACCAGGCGATTTCGCCGAGGATCGGAGGAGCCACACCTCTGCCGTGGAGGAATCCACCCGTTTTAACCGACCGTTTCGCGTGGCGCGGGATGAATTGCTTGAGGACTTCACGCGCCGGTACCTGACCGAGGCTTTGGCCCGCAACAACGGAAACATTTCGGCCGCTGCTCGAGATAGCGGCCTGGAACGACAACATTTACAGAAGCTGATGAAGAGATTGGGCCTGCACTCACGCACGTTTCAGACCGACTGAGAAGCGGTCCGGCAAAGTGTGATTCCCCTGCCCTCTTCACCCCTCCCAGGATTGCGAACCTCTTCCGATCCCACGCATGCCGCAAGAAAGGTATCCTTTG
>CAYZET010000266.1:2259-3406 GCA_964477215.1 uncultured Syntrophaceae bacterium
CCAGGAGTTGCATTGCACCGCCAGGTTGCAGCGATGAAGAATAGCTTCTGGAGCCGATAATCTGAAGCGTCCGGAAGCTCCCGAGCCTGAACCGAACCGGGTGACCTGGATTCCGCCCCTGCTTATTCTCGGTAACAAGCCAATATCACATTACAACACGTCATTCCAAAACTTGGCAAGGTCGTTGCAAAGCCGCGTCGTGAAGCTCCGGCAGAGTAAAGCCGTTCGCGGCGCTCTGCGGCACTGCAAGCGGTTCTTTCTCGCTAAAGTCCACGGGCGAAACGACAAGACACAGAGAGCACGGGAAAGGAGGTTGCCATGGTTGAGCAAGGCGGTGCTCATCTTTACCAACAGAAGAGCATGTTGGAGAGCGAGGACTGGTGGGCCGTATGGCTGGGGGGATTTGTATTTCTCTTAGGCCTTGGCCCGATTTACGGAATGGACCTGCTGGGCTGGGTTGTGAAATTTTCTGTCTGGACCGACGTCTCAAAAGCTTTTGCACCTGTTTCGGCCGGTTACAAGGGCTTATCCGGGGTCACTTCGAGCGTTCTGACGTATCTCTTCCTTCTAGCCATTACCACTGTCGGCGTCGTCGGCATGGGCGGCAACGTCAAGAAATACGTCATTGGGTTTACGATCATCTACTGGATCGTATTCTTTTGCATGGTATTCGGTAACAATGCCTACATTGCAGCTTCTCCGGCAGCGAGAGAGAAATTCAAGCTCGCGTGGTCTCTGGGCCTGGGCGAGATGGGGTTGGTTATCGCCATGATTATCGGACTGATCATCGGCAACTTCATCCTGCCTTTGTCCAGATTTCTCGAGGAAGCAGCCAAGCCCGAATGGTTCATCAAGACAGGCATCGTTATTCTGGGCGCAGCTATCGGCATCAAGACCGTCGAGGCCGCGGGACTTGCGGGTACCGTAATTGTCCGAGGCATGTGCGCTGTCGTGGAAGCTTACCTGATCTATTGGCCTGTTGTGTACTTCATATCTCGGCGGTGGTTCAAGTTTACCCCCGAATGGGCCGCTCCTCTGGCGTCCGGCATTTCCATTTGCGGCGTTTCGGCAGCCATCGCCACGGGCGGCGCTATTCGAGCCCGCCCCGTGATTCCTGTCATTCTGTCTGCCGTAATCATCGTGTTTG
>CAYZET010000266.1:3416-7728 GCA_964477215.1 uncultured Syntrophaceae bacterium
CAGTCGAGCTTCTCTTGCTCCCGCCGTTGGCCAGCCAGTTTCTCTATAGGGAGCCCATGGTTGCCGGTGCCTGGATGGGGCTCGCGGTGAAGAGCGATGGCGGTGCGGTCGCCAGCGGTCAGCTCGTGGATTCCCTGATCTTGGCTAAGGCAGCGTCGGTTCTCGGGGTCAAATGGGAAAAGGGGTGGATGCTGATGGCCGCAACCACTACGAAAGTCTTCATCGATATTTTTATCGGAGTGTGGGCGTTCGTCCTCGCAGTCATATGGAGCGTCTGCGCGATTGACACCAAGAAGCCTGCTGTGGAAGGAGAGGCCTGTGCCCCAGTATCGGCAGTGGAAATTTGGCATCGGTTCCCCAAATTCGTCATCGGTTTCACTGCGACCCTTCTGATGCTCCTGGTCATCGGCCTCATCTATCCGGAAGCCGTGAAGGGGGCCAAGACAGGAGCCGCCCACGCCAACCTTTTGCGGACTATGTTCTTCGCCCTGTGCTTCTTCTCCATCGGCATGGTTACCAATGTCCGGAAGCTATGGGCAGAGGGCATGGCCCGCATCGTGTGGGTGTATGCAATTGCCCTGTTCGGGTTTATTCTTTGGGTGGGCCTGTTCATTTCTTGGCTTTTCTACCACGGCATCGTGCCGCCGGTCGTGCAGGGCTGATGACAAGTCTAATTGAAAGGAGTTGACAATGAGAGAGCAAAGAGAATTTCGGCCGGCACAGACCGGCGGGGCAGTAGAAACAGTGCTTCCCCAGGAAGAATGGTACGACCTTCTTCCCGTGGAAAAGAAGCTCATGGGCTACTCACTGGCGCTTGGAATCGGTTTGCTCATTGTTTTCATCTTCGCGTTCGGCGTTTTCAAGTGATTGAGCCCCAATCCATAGTTTTGGCTTCGGTCCCCGCGCGTCCGTGACGGCCGCGCGAACCGAGGCAAGGGCCGCCTCCTGGACGGAATTTTCCACCTACCCCTAGTCTCTGTTTCCCACGCTCAGAGACGTTCGTCCCGGTCTTGCGGCCCTTCCGACTTTTCGAGCCGGCCGCCACGAGCCGTTGGCGTGACCGCATCGGCAGCCGAATTTCTTTGCCGCTCCAAGGGATCAGTCCAATAGCTTCGCGGTTCGAAATCTCTCTATGAGGCTGCTCTTGCGTGCATGCTCGCCGCACATGGCGGTCATTTGCCTCGAGAACTCCGCACTGGTGCCCTTCATATCTGCCAGGTCGCGGAGGTTCTTGAGAAGGGAGACAGCCTCGAATTCCCGAATTCCGGGGACACCCGAATTCCGGGGACACCCGAATTCCGGGGACACCCGAATTCCGGGGACACCATACTCAATTCCAATGTGAGATGTCTCTCGCTGCTCACCGAGCTGTTCAGTGCGGCCATAATCGGTGGTAAGGAAGCCACTTTCCGAGTTGTGTAGCGCCTCCCGGTACCTGACGATTCGCTGCGTGGACTCCGAACGGGAACTTTGATGACTCCAAACAGTCTCACCGATGGCTGTATGCGTCCAGCGTCGGTGGCCGAACGGTAAACGACCTGTGCATGGGAGATGAAGTCTGGGTGGCAGCCTCGTCGGAGAGACGCGAGATGCGATGGGCATGGTGGCCCCCAAGCATGCGAAGCATGGTGTCCGAAGCTCCAATATGTCTCCGAAGGGATTCTTTGGCATCTGAGTAAGATCTGGTAAGCTCCGCGAAACATCCGGTTTTCCTCCAAACCTAAGACATAGGGGCCACGCCTCGCGTCTTGAATTCCGCGGAACCGCTACAATCTCGAGGAGGCGGCCACACGGATGGCTATGCAACCCACCCATATTGCATAACTCGGAGGTCAGCCAAGTGGCGACAAAGCTTCTTCCGCTTGACACTGCCGAACGCATGGGTCACGATGAGAACGCAATGGACTCGGCCGCCCTGCATCGGTCTATGTGCTGTGGGAGTTTAAGATGATCAGGAGCGTCAAGATTGTCGTAGAGAAGCACTCAGACTGTTACGTTGCCTGTCCCATTGGCTTGAAAGGGGTCGTCGTGGGTGAGGGCAACACCTATGAAGAGGCGCTGCACGACGTGAAATCCGCAATAGGATTTCACGTGGAGACCTTCGGTCCAGAGGTTCTTGATGAGGCGGGGCGAGGCGCTTTCTGACATGTAGGGTACACCTCGCTCAATTCACGAATAGTAGAGCTCACTAAGCCGTGTCGGTGAGTCTCACTTCTCCGTCCGGATATGCCTCTTCCCTGTGTCGCATTTCATCTTCCCTATCGCCGGGAGCTCCTCGGCCGAAATCGTAACATAGGGGGCCGCACTGACGTATTGTTGTTTCCGTGACCTCAGACTCGCTTCGGCTATTCATTTGGGAACCCGACTGCTTCCGGCGAGACGTTGTCTCATCCCCCAACATTGCTGTTCAGCCACGCCCTTGTTCCCATCGTCCGGTGCACTTCCTGAGGGTCTCCTACTTCTTGGCTAGATAGCTGGTAATCAGGTTCCTGTAATTTGGAATATGATTGGAGAAAAGTGCTCCTAATCCCTCGACGTCGTTACGCCAGTCGCGATGCAGCTCGCAGGCCACGCCAAACCAGTTCATAAGTTGCACACCGGCGGCGGCCATTCGAGCCCAGGCGGCGTGACGTGTAACCTCATTGAAGGTACCCGAAGCATCAGTGACGACGAACACGTCATAGCCCGCTTCAACGGCGGAAAGAGCAGGAAAGGCTACGCAGACCTCTGTCACCACACCGGCGAAGATCAGTTGCTTGCGGCCAGTCTTTTTGACCTCTTTGACGAAATCCTCATTATCCCACGCATTGATGTTACCGGGTCGCGCGATGTAAGGCCCATCAGGAAACATTTCCGCAAGCTCCGGTACGAGAGGTCCATTCGGGCCATTCTCAAAACTTGTGGTCAAGATCGTCGGTAGTTTGAAATACTTGGCGGTGGCTGCGAGGGCGAGCACATTGTTCTTGAACTCGCCAGGCGAAAAATCCTGCACCAATGAAATCAGACCAGACTGGTGGTCCACCAGTGCGCAGGCCGCGTCATCCTTTGACAGGCGAATGTACTTGGGATTACTCATGACCCTCCCTCCGTGTTTGATCGATTCCAGATCGACTGAGTTTGGGACCACCAATGATTAGATGGCCTACCGTCACGGGGATTTCTGCTAAACGGCCAGCGCAAGACAACATTCGAGCTCTTCCCCTTGCGCAGGCAGGTTGTACCCCTCTGTCATTAAGCGTAATCACTACCTGCCTTGCGTCAACCGCGATCTGTTCGGCGAACTGCTGCTGAACCCGAGCCCTTGACCCATCCGACCACACTTCAAAGCCAAGACAATTCCACCATTTCCTAGAGTGGAGCGCATTAAGAACAGGTCGGAACCTGATTCGCAAACCGAGTCATTAACGACAGCGTGAAAGCAACGGCCGCGCTCCACTATCGTGTTGGCCATAAGCCAGGAGCTCCACAGGCGCTGATGGGAAATCTCGGCCCCTATTATGACCATATGTCGACCGAAGGCTCATTGGCTTTCAACTGCGATGAATGCCACGCATATTCAATGCGTGGCAGTATAGAACGCAGGGAGATTAGCCCTGAGCTGAAAGCCCAAAATTAGCTTCCTCTCGTCTCCTCCGGAATCGGGCGACAAGGAATCGCGGGACACCATACTCAATTCGCGCTGTTCGTGGGGGCCAGGCTACATTACACTGGAGCAATCTGGGAAAGTAGATCTTGTTGCGCTTGACACCGAGAGATCCTTGAGCAACCATGAAGACGGGCCCGCTGAGCGCTCAGAATGGGGAAGACTCGCGCGGCAGAAGAATGCGGCAGAACGGTTGTGGAGTCTAGAGAGGACAACAGGTCAATCGGTCATGGCCGAACTGTCTGTAGCCCGCCCCCGCTGAACGTGTAGGTGGGTATGGGGCAAAGGAGACCATGATGAATGTAAAGGAAGCAATAGAGCTCGCCAAGGACCATATCAAAGATCTTTTCGAAAGTGAGCACATCTCAAATCTGGGACTCGAAGAAGTTGAATTCGACGATCATTCTGGAATCTGGAATGTGACAGTTGGCTTTTCTCGTCCGTGGGATGTGGCGAACAATGCCCTCGCAGCGATTGCGCAACAAGTCAACCCCCCGAGACGCTGCTATAAAGTCGTCAGCATTAACGACCGAACAGGCAGGATTCGCTCTGTCAAGAATCGTGAGACGAGCTCGTGGGCGGAATCAGCCTAATAATTGATGCAAATCTGCTCGTCCTAGATCGCGGGTCAAAAAAAGTGAAAAACCTCGTTGTTCTTGAAAGATCAAG
>CAYZET010000267.1:0-3587 GCA_964477215.1 uncultured Syntrophaceae bacterium
TCTTGGGCTACCTGATGGCTCAAGTTGTTTCGTGCGTCAAACATCGTGAGCAGAAATCCCTCTATGGAGAGGCTCTTGTTCAAGAATGACTGGACGCGACGAATGGTCTTTAGAAGACTTCCTACCCCTTCGAGAGCGAAGTATTCACATTGGATGGGAACAAGAACCGAATCAGCCGCAACGAGCCCGTTGAGCGTGAGGAATCCAAGCGAAGGGGGACAGTCGATGAATATATAATCATAATTGATCCTTATCTGCTTCAAAGCCTTCCGAAGCATCTTGTCCCGATCCTCCATCCTTACGAGCTCCACTTCGGCGCCAGTGAGATCCTGTGTCGACGGTATCAGCTCCAAGTAACTAAGCTCCGTGGATCTTACAATATTTTCACGGTGCTCATATCCGAGCAGAAAGCCGTACACGGACGGTTCCCCCGGTGCAAGCCTAATGCCCAAGCCGCTTGTTGCATTCGATTGAGGGTCAATGTCAATGAGGAGCGTGCGCTTTTCAGACAAGGCTATGCAAGAAGCGAGGTTCACGGAGGTAGTGGTTTTCCCGACCCCTCCCTTTTGGTTGCATACGCAGATAACGCGTCCCATGACCGTTAACCCACAAGATATTGTACTATTATAATCCGGGGGACCCTCTTATCATACTTTGACCGGCGAACCAATACAAATCTGCCGATCATGAAAGGAAAAAGGTCTTTTTCTCCACTGGGAAGAGAGCAACCCGATTTTACGCTAACCTCGCGTAGAAACTACTCGAGCGGGCGTTTAGAGAAATGCCCCCAAAATACCGGCGGCTGTGTCGGGGGTCCTAACCATTCCGCGACCAGGTGCACAGAAAACAGCCTGGCCTGGCTTCTAGGAGAGGATTTCACAATTACAGTCGGATATTTTCTTGAGCCATGTTCAGGGAAGGGCGGGTTTCAAACCCGCTCCGAGATCTGCTTCTCCGGTGCTTCTTACGCTACAATCAACGTTCCACCCCACAGTAGGGCTGGTTTGAAACCAGCCCTCCATTAAAACAGACTCTGAACCTGCCCTTCCCTCAAGGGAGCAGTTTCTCAAAAACGTAACCGCACTGATGAAATCCTGTACTCAGTGCCTGTTCCGAAGCTCCGAGCCATATTCTCGGTTACACCATCATGCTGTAACGAGTTACTCTGCGAAAATTACTGGAGAAAGGTAGAATACCTTCCCAGATTTGGTTTTCTCGCAAGCCAACGGGGGGTGTTCCATGAAGACTGTCCCCGGGACCCGCCATCCGTATGACAGATCCTCCCGGGTTCAGCAATGAGACAAACAGAGTCAGTACACTGGGATCAGAGGAGAAAGCACGAGATACCACCACATCGAACAAAGGAGACGGCGGGTGCCGAAAGAGCTTGTCCAGGGTACTGTGAAGAAATCTTAGGTCTGTAAGCCCCAATTCGCGCGCTACATATTTCAGAAAAACAATTTTCTTGGCATCTTTGTCCAATAAGGTCAGATTCAGACTCGGATCGGCAATTCTCAAGACCATTCCTGGAAATCCCGCTCCAGTTCCCACATCGAGAATCCGAAGTCCTGATCCCTGGGGCATCACCTTAAACACCGTCAACGAATCCACGATGTGAAAAATAGTCATATCAATGGGATCAGTCAGAGACGTGAGATTAATTCGCCGATTCCACTGGGCAAGGAGGGAAAGGTAATGAAGAATTTTCTCAATTCGGTTGATTGGCAGACTGAGCTCCAAGATCCTACAAGATTCCTCGATAATCTCCCGAGGATCATGTAGATTCCTTGGTGACTTCATCAATCCACCCCAGATATTCAGACAGGCCGTCGTCTATAGCAAAACTAATAATCTCAGGTACTTCATAAGGGTGCATCTCTCGCACGGTCCGCTGAACCTCCGGGAAAAGGCTCTGCCGAGTTTTGACGATCAAGAGGCGCTCTGTCTCGTCGCAAACCTGTCCTTTCCAGAAATAAATTGAGCGAATCTCGGGCACGATGTTGACACAAGCCGCGAGTTTTTGTTCTACTAGAGCGCGCGCGATAACAACTCCTTTGTCCAAATCGTCAATGGTCACAAGGCATAGGATGTAGGGACCCATATTCACTCCATATTGTGCTTTTTTGTTGACAAACCACAATACCTTGTATATGCTCCCCCCCGATTTGAGGGGACGGAGCAATCCCGACTAGAGGACCAAGAGGCCACATTGTATCCAGTTCTCGCGCGAATAACAACCCCCCGGACTAACACTGTAGGATGCATTAATCATGGTACATTGACCTTTACTTGCGAAAAAACGGGGGAATCTAGCTAACTTCTTTCTGAAGCTGGTTAGCGGAGTCTATCATGACAACCGGATCAGGAGAAATGTTCAACATAGGAGACATAGTAGTCTATCCTGTCCACGGCGTGGCGCGAATAATGGATATAAAAACCGAGCGCATAGGTGGATCTGACCAATTATGCTATATTTTGGAGACAGAAATAAAAACCGCGAATGTTCGCCCGGTTATAAAACTTCCTGTAGACAAGGTCTTATCAAACCGGGTCAGGCGAATCGTGTCAGAAGAGGAAGTCCCCAAGGTAATTGATATTCTCCAGAAGAGAAGTCTTAAAACCGACACACAAACGTGGAATCGCCGCCAGCGTGAATACCAGGAGAAAATGCGTACAGGAAGCATATTTGAGGCTGCCGAGGTTTTTCGGGATCTCAGTCTTCTGAAGGAGAGCAAAGATCTTTCCCATGGCGAGCGTAGACTGTTCGACCAGGCCAAGAATCTCCTTATCAAAGAGCTTGCGATTGCCAAGCGAACCGACGAGAGCGAAATAGAGCGGACTATAGGCAATATTTTCAAGTCAGTTGCGCACCTTCCGAGCTCTGACGAGAGTACCAGCTAGGAACTCCCCTAAACGAATCTCAAAAATACAGAGAAAGGACCCCATTCGTGCGGCCGAGTGCCTTTGCTTCCGTGGTTCTCATTCTGTCGTGCATGGGCTTGGGTGCGGTCACCACTATAGCGTTTTGGACGACATGGGCGGGAATAGCAATAGGGCTGGCAGGGGGACTTCTTCTGGGCGTAGTGGCACTCCTGCTTCTCCGCTATGCCCTGAGCTCGGACTTGTACTCACTCTTGGGCGGTGCTTCGGGAATCCTCGTTGGAATCGCCATAGCATCTGTCTTAACCTCGGGGTTTCCAGCAATCCTGGGAGATCCGCGAGCATCCGCGACGGTGCGTACTCTGGTACTGGTAATCTTCATCCTAATGGGAATGGAGCTGGGAAAGGCGAAGGCACGAGAATTCAGGAAAAGGGGTAAGATCTCGCAGGATCAAACTCGCCATGTCATAGGAATTCTTGATACATCGGTCATTATTGATGGACGTCTGGCTGGTATCTGCGAAACGGGATTTCTGTCCGGGGACCTCATTATTCCGGACTTCGTTCTGCGAGAGCTTCAGAACATAGCAGATTCACAGGACCCCACGAGAAGGACGCGAGGAAGACGAGGACTGGATGTTCTCAACAGGATCAAGAAGCAGTCGATTGTCACCGTGGTGATTGACGACACAGATTATCCAGCTATG
>CAYZET010000267.1:3597-7726 GCA_964477215.1 uncultured Syntrophaceae bacterium
ATGGCCGATGTCGATCCGAAACTGATCCAAAGGGCCAAAGAAACCGGATACTCCATAATTACCAATGATTTCAACCTGAACAAGGTGGCAGAAGTCCATTCCATCCGAGTACTAAACATCAATCAACTGGCTAATGCCCTAAAACCAATCATGCTGCCAGGGGAGACCATGAAGGTCCACATAGTCAGAGAAGGAAAAGAGCCTGCTCAAGGGGTGGCATTCCTCGATGACGGAACCATGGTGGTGGTGGAGCATGGTAGGAAATATCAAGGCCAGACAATTGAGACGACCGTCACAAGTGTCCTGCAAACCCCTGCGGGAAGAATGATTTTTGCGGTTGTCAAAGAATGACGGGGAAATCTCGCACCGAGCAGGTGGAATCATCTCCCACTATCTATCCGACAAAGATCGGGTGGGTGATCCGATTACCTTCCCGACTTCAAGTAATCCTTCCACAGCTTGAATCCAGGCTCAGGTGGCGATCCAGCATCGTTCCACCATTGGATGAAGTCGCCATAAACAGGGAGAAACTCTTTCCATGTTCCGTTGGGATTCACATTGGCCTTCCAGTCGGGGTAAAGATCGTCATTGGCCAACTGAAATTCATCTTTGCCAAAGTCGGGGAACTCCTTCTTGAACGAAGCAAACTTCTCCGCTTGACTCAGTTCCTCCTGCTTCGCGACAGATTCCTGACGCGGAGAAGGCGTGGGCAGTGACTCGCGTCCGGAGGGCTGGGTAAGCTCCTGTTCTCTCACGTACGAGCCCTTGCTTTCCCCTGCCTGGGATCCTGGAACAGGGGTTGGAAGATCTGACCGAAGTTTCTCCGAAGCTCCGGGAGGCTGGACCGACGAAGGCAAATCCATGGCACCTGGTGGCGTACCAGGGATGCTCGACGGCGGCATCATCGAGATAGCCTGAGGAGGAGTCTGAAGCTGAGCCTTAAGCCACCCCTTCTCCGGATCGAATTCCTGAATCCCACCAAAAAACTTGTCGATCCGGTAGGCCTTGCCAAGACCCAATGGACTCAAGTAATGGTACCTGTTCTGGGTTGCTATAACGATAAGACCCAGTGCCACTATTCCAAGAAAGATCCAGGAGTGGAGTGTCGTCCATCCCACTGCGGTCCGATCTTGTTCTTGTACCGGACGACGCCCTTCGTCATTTGCGCTCATCCCGATATCCTCCTTCTCTTTGTCGAGCAGTGGGAGATTACCACCACCAAAACGAGCCAACCATACCAGATTCAAAGATATTTGTAAACAAGCTCTGTGCAACCGCACTTGCACCGTATGGGAATCCGTCCTGCCGATGAGCCCCGAATGATCGTGGAGCGGTATCTCCCAAAAGGATACCAAATAGATAAACCAATGTATTTATTGATCAGTATAACATTTTTATTTGACACAATATATCCGATCTGATAAAGCATCCGCAAGAACGAATTCCGGGGTCAGGCATGTTCTCTCTTTTCTCACGAAGCTCCTCAAACGTAATGAAATTACCGAATCACACCCTCCTTTACGGAATTGTCATAACCTCATTGGGAATCTTCGTCAGCCTTGGATCGGCTACTCGATTGTACGAATTAAGGGAGTTCTTTCCCATACGGCTCCCTGAGCAGGTCAATGAATTCATTCTCAACTATATCCCTTTCATCCTCGGAACCTTCATCACAACAATAGCTGCTCTTGCAGGTATCATAGTGGGTCTGAACTGGTTGACGGGAGGTCTCAGGGAAATCTTCAGTCCACGCCTTACCCTAACCCAGGTGGGAGACTATTACCGACCGGAAGATATTTCTCTCGGCCTAAGAGAAGGACGGATCCGGTCCTACGAGCGGGCACCGACTCTCTTGTTCTTCATCATAGGAAAACTGTGGCGAAACGCTAGATATATATCTGAAATACCTAGAGAAATAGTTAAGCGAAACACCCGTTTCATTTGGAAAGCCGCGGCAGCCGCCATCCTGATCCATTTTGGATTCAAAATATTCGAAACGGTTCCACCGTACTTGGAAAGCATAGGACTCGGAACAGGATACGTGATACCGTCTCCAGCCCCATTCTACAATCTTCTCGTCATCGTATGCGTCCTTAAGCTCGCGATCACTCTAAGTCTGATCCCACTCAGACGACCTGACGCAACCCGAGAGATGGACTCAATGATTGTGGAGGGCAAAGGGCATCCCTCCGTCTTCTTCTCAATATTGGAAGAAGGATCCCGCATGTTCGCAAATCGGGGTTTCTCAAACCGAATTTCACGATCCAATCCGGTACGGTGCCAGGACGGAGAATCCCTGGTGGGAACACTCATCGAAAGCTTTCCCGAATACGTCAAGACGTATTCTCGTACCGCTGCGACATTAAGTCTTCTTCTCGGATCCGTTATGATTCTCGTGGGATTTCTCCAAATCATCCTGGCACAATATCCAAGTTTTTCCGTCGGATACGAATACTTCTTCAGACTCCATCTCTTTGGCCTCCTCGCAGACATTGTGCTTAACGTGATGGTAATCCTTATGGGAAAGAATTTTGTGAACCAGGCTCGTGCAATCATGGGGGCTTATCGGTTCAGATCCAATCTAGTGTATGTGGAAGCCAAGGGGGATTTCGAGCGCAAAGTGCTCCCGGATCTCAGCGGTATTGTTTCGGCCGAGCGGTTGTTCAATCCACTGGCCTCATGCGCGTTCAACGTTCGCTACTTCTCGGCTGAAGCGATTTCAGAATCGATCACACCTCAAGGAGTACGCGACCTCATCGGTTTAGAAACCTCCACTCGGCTTGCTAAGGACGTTGCAAGATTGAAATTCTTACCATTTCACGTAAACTTCAAAGAACGGTATCCTTCCGCATGGAAGCCCGACACGGAAGCCGAGCTGGAAGAAGGCGAGGAGATTGTCCGAGCGTCTGAACCGGAGATCAGCATTCCGTCGGAAAACGATCCGAGCCTACCGTTTCAGTCGGGTGCTTGCAGATGACGAAACAATGGTCGGTCTTCCTCTCGGAGTGTGCAAGCGGCCGAAAAGGTGACGCAGCTCGTCGAAAGGGTTGACCCGTGCGGCCATACTGCTATGATACAAATGGGTTATACATAAGTGTCCGTACCTGTTCGCTGTCAACGACAGGACTCTCAGAATCGAAGGGCAGTACGGGTAAACAGAGTATTTCCGAAACCCACGAGGGCTTCGGCTCACGGCACGTACCCCAGGGGCGGATCTTCTCCCGAGACGGGTCCAGCACTCCCTGCAACGGAAGGAATGAGGTAAAGAGATGAATAGGTCCTTCCTACGAGTAATCGGCATAGCCCTTGCCGCCACAATCATAGTGGCGGTCACGGTAAGCTTCGGTGCGGACTATCTCATTATCAAGAAGAAGGATGGCTCCACGCAAAAGGTTCCCCTGGATTTTCCGGCAGGACAGATCGAAGAATTTGATGTGCAGTCTGTCCCCCAAGAAGTGGATGTGCCTCGCCAGCCACCCCAGCGGACTAGGCAAGAACAGGAGCCGAGAGAAGGGGAGAGCGAAGCTGAAGAAAAACCGTCAGCGACCCCCTTCATCTTTCGAGAAGGTCCAGCGCGACCTCCGAGCCAACAGGTCATCAGCCCAAAAGGTCCGGAACGAGAGCCAGCCAGGCAGCCGCGTGGGCCGGTGGCTGCTACAGCTCCCATTTCCAAAGGAACCCTCTCGGTTAATGTGTACAAGCTGCCCGAAGGGATCAAAGCTCTGCCCGATTTCAGTGCTTTGAAACCGGCTGAGGTCCTCACAACGGACATCATCAATCTTCATCAACAGGAATCAAAGCAAGAGCCTACAGGTCTTCCTCAGGACGCGAGCAATTTAGGCATGCGATTCGTAGGCATGTTCGTCGTCTCTGGAGAAGGAATATTCAAGTGGAGATTGCATGCCAAAGACGGAGCACGAATGCATGTCGATGACAAGACCATCATAGAAATCGACGGAATTCATGAACCGCTCTCGAAGTCGGGTTTTGTACACTTGGCTGAAGGCGTCCACTCAATAGTTATCGACAGCTTCAACTCAAGCGGTGCTCCTGTTCTACAGCTCTACGTACAGTCACCTCTAGGAGAGGAAAAACTCTTTTCCGTCAGCAAGGGGTTGTTCGGGTGGAA
>CAYZET010000268.1:0-7701 GCA_964477215.1 uncultured Syntrophaceae bacterium
TCCGCGTGATGCTGCGATACCTCAGAAACGAGGGTGGATATAAGATCCTTGACCCGGAAGAGGAAATCGACGATCGGAGGGGTCAGCGGTGCAGCACCTTCTCGAAGGCGGTCTAAGAGGTTCTCTATGCCGTGAGTCAAGGTGCTGGATCGCTCCAGGCCTATGTATTCGGCCGATCCTTTAATACAGTGTACGGCACGGAAGATATTGTTCAGCAGTTCGGGCGAGCTACCTTCTTTTTCTAGACGAATAAGGTTGTGATCCATTTCGTCAAGAAGCTCCCGCGCTTCGCTGCCGTAATCTTCGAGAATTTCCGTGTCAATCATGCCTGTTCCCTTTCCGTTTGCTGCCGGGAGACATGACGAGCTTGTCTACGGCCTCCATCGCCGGGTTCTCGCGATCGACCGCGGGGCCACCCGTTCCTGGCGTATCAGCAACGTCTCCGAAAACCGCGCGACCGTCAAATCGCGCTTGATAGAAGGTGAATTCTTGTACCATGGTCTGGAGTGTTCCAAGATGCCGCTTCATGTCCTCGATATATTTCTGCATCTCCGCGTTGGAGGCGTAGGAATCGCTCTTCACCGTGCTGTCCAATCGTTCCAGGGCAGCCAAGGAATTGCCCACCGCCGTACCAGTCAGCAGAAGAATTTCTTGGAAATTTGCAGACATATCGTTGAGGAGCTTCCCGACATCACCCAGGTCATCTTTCGAATCATTCGGCAGTGTGGAGCCGAAGTTACCCTGAAGCATCTGTCGGGCAGCGACCGCCATCTTATTTGCGGGGACTACGATCCTCCTGGCGATGAGATACATCGCCAGCGCGAACCAGGACACGGTTATCACGAGTACAACAGCGAACCTGGTCCGATTTGTTTCGAGAAGCCCCACTTTGTCTTGGGCCGAGACGGCAGCAGTCATAGCCGGCCTGCCGGGCGCCTCGACAGATGCACTCCGGATCTCCTCACTCGCGTCGAAGAAGAATTTGGCGCTGATCGAAACGACCACAAGACCGAGCAGGAAAAGCAGGACCATCAGCCTGTTCATATGGGTGCTCCACTTGAAGTACTGCAAGCCCGTTCGCGTGGAGAGCGTATCTTTCTCCACTTTGTGAGGGTGAGCGAATAGGGAACGTGCAGGAACCATTGCCCCTACTGCTTTCGATCCATCTCCTGGACGAACTTGGCTATTGACTGATGATCGGTCTTGTTGATGAAGCCTTTTGCTCCGAGCTTCTCTGCCTCTATTTTGAACTTCTCATCCTTGAGTATGGTAAGGAACACGATGTTAGCTTCGGGATCTTCACCGATAATTTCCCTGGCGGCCGTTATACCGTCCTTATCCCGCATGGTAATATCCATGGTCACCAGGTCGGGTCTGAGCCGCCGGTACATTTCGATTGCTTCGACTCCGCTCTTCGCTTCGCCAACAACTGAATGCCCCTGTCCTCGCAACTCTTCGATGATTCGTTTTCTCATAAAGCCCGAGTCATCTACGACCAGGACTCGCATAGGCATCACACACCTCACAAGAACCCCATAGTTAAGGATCCGATGCTATACGTCCCTCGAGATGCGGAATTGCTCGACCAGTTGTCCGAGCCGCTCTGCCGTCTGTGCCAGCTCCTGGGTGGTTTCGGACGCACCTGCAGCACCTTCCGCATTGCGGCTGGCAACATCGGCCATTTCCGACATGATCTGTCTGAGCACTGCGGCCCTCTCGGATTGCAGTCCCGTCAACCTCGTCACCTTTTCGGCACGATCGGTAACCCCGATCATTTCCTGAGTTACAGTGCGGGAAGTCTCCACTCCCGATCCCGCCTTGTTCAGAATTGACGAGCTCAAATTACGCATCTCGCCCATCAGACCGGCAGCCCTCTCACGGCGTTTTGCCTGTTCCGCGGTCAGACCGAGAATGTCCTGAGCCAGGTATGTGAGTCTTTCCATAGCTTCCTGGACTCTCGCGGCATCTTCGGTCTGGCGAATGGCACTCTGGGAAATGCCGCCGATGAGTTGGTTGGTTTTGGCAACAGCTTCTTGGATCTGTTTAAGCGCATCGCGGCTACTGGCCGACAACCGCTCTCCTTCTTCAACTCTTTTATTACTTTCCTTGATAAGGTCACCGATTTCATTGGTTGATTCTGCAGTTCTCTCTGCCAGCTTTCGCACTTCGTCCGCAACGACAGCAAACCCCTTGCCGTGTTCCCCAGCTCGAGCAGCCTCGATAGCTGCGTTCAGAGCGAGAAGGTTCGTTTGTTCGGCAATGGACGAGATCACGACCATGATCTCGTTGATCTGTTCAGAGCTGTCCGCGATGCCTCTCATACCCTGAACGACCTTGTCCACCGCTTCGCCACCTTCCCGAGCGAACTTGTCGGTCAGCTCCGACTGTTTCGCCGCTTCGGACGCGCTCCTGGCTACTTCCTCGATAACCTGAACCATGCGGTTGACCGCTTCAGATGTTGCCTGTGCTGCGTTGAACTGTTCGGTCGCTTTTCCGGAAACTTCCCGAGCGGTTTCGCCCATGGCATCGACAATAGACTGCCCTTCACGGCTCTGGGTGTCCTGGTGCCCTGCGCTCTGGGCCATGCCTTCTATCTCCAAAGACATGCTCTCAAGGGATTCGGATGTCACCGTTGCTGCTCGCTTGGTCTCGAGCACGTTTGCCTGAACTTCCTGGGCGGTCTCTCCCATGGCAGTGACCCGATCGAGCACGTTTCGGGCACGCTCCGCCTGGGCCGTAGCGTTTACCACGATATTCATGGTAACCTCGTTCACAGCGGAAGAAGACTGTCGGACTTTGTCTACAGCGGCCATAACCGAGGCGAAAGCCCCTTGCAGCCTTTCAAGAAGCCCATTGAACGTTTCCGCGGTCTGACCGATCTCGTCCTTTGAGGTCACGGGCGCCCGCAGGGTCAGATCGAGATTTTGACCCACTTGCGACATGACCGCTGCCAAACGGCCAATAGGCTTGGAGATAGTTCCTGCGACGAGAATTGCCACAATGACAATGGTGATGAAGACAACCACAGCAATAATAGAGTTGTACCGAATAATGTCCTGGAGGAATCCAAGAAGCTCTGATCTGTCGGCTCCTGCCGCAACCGTCCATCCGAGACCGGGAAAGTTCCCCAATCCTCCAGGATATGCGAAGCTAACGATCTTATCATCCATTTGTCCCGTCTTGATATTCTTAAATCTGTACGTCAAGGAAGGTTGCTTGTTCTTAACCACGCCCTCCAGTTGCGGCAGATTGATCTGGGGGTGCGTCAAGGGCAAACCGTAAAGCCCCTTATTGGGGTGAACGATTGCTGTAGGCTTCTGGTTGAGAATATAAACATACCCTGTCTTACCCACTTTGATCTCAGCCATGAGCTTTTCCAAGGGTTCCATCTTCAAGTAAGACAACATAACTCCCATGACATTGCCAGCGACTTTGACCGGAGCACCAATGGTAAGAGTCCATCCTTTGGATGCCGGATCTATCTTCTCTACGAGTGTATCTCGATGGACGTCCTCAAGTCTGAGCTTCCCCTCTTTGGCTCCTTTGAAGACCTCTTGGCTCGACATGTCAACGCCGATCATGCCCGGCCAACTGGACGCAATGACTATTCCGTTCGCGTCCGCAAGGGCCACGGCCTGGTACGCTCCATAGAGTCGAACCATCTCTCGCAGCGTCTCAGACGCGTCCTCACGTACTTCCGCGACCTCCAGTGCCTCCTTGATAAGACGAAGGTCCGACCAGACCAGGATGTCGCTGCAGCGTTCGTTCATGAATTCCGACGCGGTCTGACCGGCAGACTGGGCCACGGTCAGGGTTTCCCGCTTGACCGAGTCTATCGATTCAGTAACGATGGTCCTGTACCCGAGATATCCAGATACAATGAACGGGAACAGAGCGATGATCACGAACCAGAAAAGAAGCTTGTACCGGATGCTACTCCCGAGACGCAGCCTTCCAATACGCTGCTTGAGAGATTTCTTCATTGTCTTTTCCTCCCCGGAATAGTCTCTTGTGTCCTTTGTTTACACATATCGTACCTCTCCATGTCTCCAAGACCGTCCGTGCCCCACCGTGACACCGTTCGTCCCAGATCGAGCGCAGTGGTTAGCTCAAGGAGTCGAGTTTTCCGAAAGGGCAGGCAACATTCTGCTCACCGTGCCGAGTGCCGCCTTTTCCTCACCGGAGAGTATTTTCCTGAAGTCTAGGATAACCATAATCCCCTCGTCTAAGTGCACGACACCGCCAATGTATTGGCTTTGCACTCCTGCGACAATAATATCCGGCGGAGGATTAATCTTCTGGGCCGGAACGCTGAGAACTTTGGCTACCGAATCCACGATGAATCCCGTCACGTTTCCGTCGATTTCCACCACGAGGATGCGCGTACCCGGCGCACGTTCTTCCTGAGGCCGGAGCTTACGCATTCGCAGTCGTTTCCGCAGGTCGAGTACGGGAATGATGTTTCCCCGCAAGTTTATGACCCCTTCCACGAAGTCGGGAGAGTTGGGAATCTCAGTAACGGACGACATCATGATGATTTCTTGAACGTCGAGGATTTCCACTCCGAACCGTTCGGCGCCCAAGGTAAAACTGATCATCTGTACCACCCGTTCGGGCTCCGCGGCAGCCCGTGCCGTTCGGTCCCTAGCGTTCATGGGCCTTCTCCTGAAATTGATAGCAGCCTCAAATTTTCGACGCTACCTGCCTGATCAGGTTCTGAAACGTCTGCGCCACGTTGTCGGCAGCACACGTGTAATCCACCGCCCCTTCGTTTAGGGCGGCCTGTGCCATTCTGGGATCCACACTCGTCGTGGGATCCTGAGCCACGGTGACCCCTTCCATTCGCTTGACGGCTTTCAAACCAAGCGAGCCACCGGTAGAGCCGCCAGAAAGGATCAATGCGACAAGGTGTCGTCCCATCACCTTAGCCGCTGATATGAGAAAGTGATCGATAACCGTTTGTCCCGGCATGTCGAAGAGAATTTTCGCACAGATGGTCTCTCCGTTTCGAACGAGTTCTAACGGCACGCTTGCGGGATGCACGTAGCACACGCCTTCCAGGATTGACTCACCCGATACCAGGGACTGAACGGCAATTCTACTCCTCTTGTCCAGATAGTCAATAAAAGAGGCTATCGCCTGACCTTGCATGTCGTGAAGCACGATGATGCCACTGGGAAGATCGTGCTGAAGCAGAGGGACAATCCGAATCAGATCGATGCTGCCCCCGGTGGACGATACGATTACAGAGACCGTACGAGACGGCCGCCTCGCCTCCACTTCCGGAACATGGGCAACCACCGCAGGAATCTTCACTCTTCTAATCCTTTCGAAGTGAATTTCACTCGCGGCCTTGATGCGTCTGACGAGATCATCTGCCTTACCGTCTATCCTCCAGTTATTCTGCGGCTTACGGAGAAAATCCACCCCGCCGAGACAGAGCAGATCGAACGGGTTAGCTCCCACACCTCCGGTAAACCCACTCAGTACGACCACCGGACAGGGACTGCGTATCATGATGTGCATCAGCGTCGTGCTCCCCTTCATGATGGGCATATCCCAGTCTAACAGTATGAGATCCGGCTTGAGCTCGTCGATCTTTGCAAGCGCTTCTTGTCCGTTGGTGGCGTACCCTACGACGCGCAAGTTGCAGTCCGATTCCACTATTTCCTGAACGATTTTGCGAATAAAGCGGGAGTCATCGACTATCATCACCCGCTTGGGTTGATCCCCGTGGTTTCCAGGTTCGGCGGATCGGCTTTCGGATGAAAGTGCGACCGGAATGTGCAACGGGCGAGGCTCCAAAGGTCCTTCCAATGCATGACGGATCTCGTCCCTCTGACGTATTCCTTCCATCAGGAGACTCTGCCATTCCATGAACACGGTTCTCATCGGTACAGAAAGGATTACTTGCGAAAGAAATTCACCGCTCTCCCACCCCAAAATCTCGTAAAATGCATCCACACCCAATAAGGAATCGCACTCTGCGTGTACAATGCCGCCGTCTTCAACGTAAATGGTACCGGTTTCCCCGTTGTGGCTCACTGTGAGGAGGGTGCTATCCTTTCTGTAGCAAAACATTTGGATCACGTCCTCGAGCTTCATCCCCACGAGGCGCCCGGTAAACCCTTGAATCGAGCAGAGCATGTTGAAAACAAGATCTGCGAACTTTTCCTCAGGGTACGGTCTGACCAGAAAGCTCGAACAGCCAAGGGCAAGCGCGGCAATCCTATCGCCTTCCAGATGCTCCGCAACAGAAAGAATCGTCCGCACAGGCAAATCGGCTGCTCGGATCGATCGTAGCAGGGCGATCCCGTCAATTCTCTCAGTCCCCGAGCCCGAATGCTCGGCAACAACGAGATCCACGTCGTTGCGTCGCAAGACCTGCAGGGCTTCGTCCACGGAGCGGACCGAAAGCACAGCGCACTCGGAGCCGTAGCCGTCGAGATGCTTCTCCAATTGGCCGGCAAGGATTTGATCCTGCTCTACCAGAAGGATCCTTTTCTCAGACAAGAGTTGCTCCTTCGGAACCTGATTCCGACGGGAGTTCTCAGAGGCACAATTTCCTCCTCGGGACATAAGGAAGCGTACACTCAAGCTGATTGCTACCCCTGTGGGGTGCTAACGAGCGAGGCCGTGCTCGTGCCAACCGTTTCGGGGTCTCTATCCGGCCACCCCCTCCGGTTTGCAGCATCGCAGTTCTATGCCTTGCCTTCCAAGAGCTTCAGAAGCACATGGGTAGGCACCCTCACATTCTTCTCAGGACATGCTTCTTCTCTGTAATCTGTGTGGCTCGTTCTGTCCCACGAAAGAATATCGAAAAACGCCTCGTCTCCCGCGAGCTCCGCGGTTTCGACGCGATAGATTTCTCCGCCTCTAATAAAAATTACCCCTTTCCGGCTCCCCCTCTTTACGTCCACTCGCCGAGATTCTCCACTGAGCACAATAAGTCGAATGGTCGTGCGCAGGTCATATCGAGAAAAGTCCATGACCTCAGAAAGGTCCTCCGGGTGCCCTTCAGATTCGGGATCCATTCCGTGGGGTCTGTTCACAACTATTCCCCTCGCCGGCTTGATCGGTTCTCGCCCTCACGCGGCTGTCAACGTCCAACGAAAGAGCTCTGCACTAGATTCTGCCCCGACACATAAGAACTAGCCCAGCGAGGAGGTGTTCCTTCCTCCATAAACCAGGGCTACTCCAATTTCCGCTCTCGTTGTCTGAGATGGCGGCTGCAGCCCGATCCTTCGGGAAAAAGACCCCGCTCGCTCCGATAGTGACAAACAAAGAAGCGGAAACAAACGTCGAATACGACAAGAATTCCGAATGGGTGGTGGTAGAGCCCTCGTGAAAGCCTGACGATCGAATCTCTACCTTCCCGATTTGACTATACCATACGCAAGCGGCTGAAATCAACCACAAATGTCAAGGCCACAAGGCCATACGCCGCTGGTAATGCCCGGCGTGTCCAGATTCGACCACCAATCCGAAAAAAAAAGATTGACAAGCGTCTCGGCCCTATGTACCCTTTCCATGTCACAGGTGGACTTTTTCATGAACGCGATCAGCAACCGAAACAACTGGTGGTGGCGCTGGATAATCAAGAACGGGAGGTCTGCCTGTGCTGTGATGGACTAGTAAGAGCATAAGCTAATACGAAGATTCGATCAAAAGGCCATGGGCAGACAGCCCATGGCCTTTTTG
>CAYZET010000269.1:0-7652 GCA_964477215.1 uncultured Syntrophaceae bacterium
GTGCATGTCAAATGCCTGTCGCGTCAATTCCACGCACTCGTCCACGCTAATCGACCGAATGATCTTCTTCACGATTGGAATCGAGAGCGCATTCATGGAGAGCTCGTTCATCCCCAGGCCAACGAGGATAGGGACACTAACCGGGTCACCCGCCATTTCTCCGCACATGGATACCGGGATGCCAATTGCCTGGCCGGCATTGGTGATCTGGCGGATCAACCTGAGTATGGCGGGATGGAGGGTATCATACAAATAGTTCACCTGTTCGTTGACCCTGTCTATGGCCAATGCGTATTGGATGAGGTCGTTAGTGCCCACGCTGAAGAAGTCGACCTCCTTTGCAAGCATGTCCGCAATGGCAACGGCAGAAGGGACCTCCACGAGAATTCCGATTTGCAGGCGGTCCTGGTATTCTTTGCCTTCCGATGCCAGCTCTTTTTTCACTTCTTCAATCACGGCCTTTGCAGCGTGGATCTCCGGCAAGCACGAGATCATGGGGAGAAGAAGCCGGCAGTTGCCGTGAACAGCCGCTCGCAGTATGGCGCGAAGCTGGGTCTTGAAAAGCTCCTTGCGGCTCAGGCACAAACGAATGGCTCGCAGGCCCAACGCTGGGTTCGTCTCATGAGCCACATTAAGGCTATATGCTATCTTGTCTCCACCCACGTCGAGCGTGCGGATTGTCACCGGATTCGGTGAATAGCGGCTGAGCACATGGCGGTATGCCTCGTACTGCTCTTCCTCGGACGGTGCTTCCTGCCGACCCAGAAAGAGATACTCCGTCCTGAACAGACCGATCCCCTCTGCCCCGTGATCGGCTGCGATCTCAATTTCGTCAACCAGCTCTATGTTTGCAGTGATCCGGGCCGTGTAGCTCCCATCACTGGTAACGGCCGGAAGTCGACCGTAGGTCATGAGGGACTGGTGATACTTCCGATAGACATCCCTGCGCTCACGGTATCGGAACACCGTCTCCGGGTCCGGGTTAATGATGACTGCGCCGGTGCTCCCATCAACGACGATCGTGTCCCCCGTCTGAACGAGCCGCGTGACTTTGTCCAGACCCGTGACTGCAGGCAGCTTCAACGATCGAGCCATGATCGCCGTATGAGAGGTCTTGCCGCCCATATCAATGGCGAAGCCGACAACCTTTTCCCTGGTCAACTGAACCGTATCCGCAGGGGACAGATCATGGGCCACGATGATCGCGTTCGGCGGGAGATGATGGATCTTGCTCTCATGGTGGATACCCATGAGAATCTTGAGCACCCGCTCGCCGACGAAATGGATGTCTCTGGCACGCTCCCTCAGGTACTCGTCTTCGATGGTGTCGAACGCTGAGGTGATTTTCATCATGATCTCGGTCAGAGCCCACTCCGCGTTGAGGAGCTCCGTGCCGATCAACCTCTTAGTTCCGTCGAAAAACATCTTGTCCGTGAGGAGCATGATGTGCGTGTCGAGAATGTAGGAATGCTCCCCCAGCGGGTGATGATCGTCTATACCCTGCTTGATTGTTTTCAATCTTGCAGCGGCCGCATGGACCGCAGCCTCGAAGCGTGCTACTTCAAGAGGAACCTCTTCGACGCGGATAATTCGTCTGGGACAGATCTCTGTGGTGATACGCTCTATCACCACCGCCTGTCCGATCCCCACCCCCCCGGAGACAGCGATCCCCTTCAGGAGGAGATTGCTCTGGCCTTCGTTAAAATTAGATGTTTCGGGAGTTGCCTTTTGATCGTGCTGGTTCGTTGTCGTCATATTCAATGAGCCGACTCAGGTGCTCCACAGCCTCTTCACGATCAGGCCCCTGAGCCTTTACAAGGATTTCCGCTCCGTGCGTTGCGGCCAAAAGAAGTAATCCTAACACACTTCTGCCATCAACTTCTACACCATCCTTCACCACGGTGACTGACGCGGCGTACTGCTGGAGCGCTTGAACCACCATGGTAGCCACTCGCGCATGCAGCCCCTGGTGGTTGGCGATGCGCAGTATCCTTTCAAGAGTCTCTTCGCCCTTGGGAGTATTCATCAGAAACGTACCCCTGCCTCCAACGCACAAAATAGACCTGCAGCGGCCACAGCGAGCGCGTATACAACGGCAGTGACCGCGGCCTTTTTTCGCAAGAGTGACAACCCGATGCCGAAGGTCACCACTAGGATGCCTCCCGCGACCACAGTGGGAACGGAGTCTACGCGTCTGACGGCCTCGCTTACGAGGAGTCCGGCCGTAAGGCCAAGACCGAGGCTCAAGAGTCTCCGCAAGCCGTGAAGACCACGATCCATGCGGGGAGACCGAAGAGATTCGAGAACGTCCAATCCCTTTGTCCATCCTCTGGAAAAGCCGCTCACCCGAGCGTACAAGTTAGGCGCATTATACACGATCATCGTGACAACGCTCCCCACTGCCGACCACGCGAAGCCAAGTGCAACAAGGGCTCCTAATACCGCGGCCAACGGCTTCACGTGGCTCCAGAAAATCCGATCGCCATGTGCGGCCAACGCGGCCATGATCCTCTTACGGTAGGCCATGACAGCGGCTGGACCGACATCCCGCTCCAATCGCGCGGTCATTCCCACCAGCAGGGTGCTCATCGCCGGATGTGTGTTAACCTGCTCCTGGTGACGCGACGCAGCAGATTTCAATTCAGACGGCGCGGGGTAGAACCGCCTTAGTACGGGATACATGCACAATACGAAGCCGACGTTCTGTAACCCATCGTAATTCCAGAGCGTCTCCAGAAAAAACGACCGCCGTACGATCTTCCGGCTTATTCCCTTGAGCTCTGGTCGTGCCGCCGCTTCCGTCTCTTCATTCAACATTAGACAACCTGCGAAAAACTGTCAATGCTTTGAAGGTCATAACTCCACTCTACTACTCAGGAGCAGTAAGTTCTCTGTAACACTCAACATCAGATCGCCTGACAGGCTCCGCCCGTGGTGGCGAGAAGCCGTCAGTTTCGGGGCTGAAAATCGTCGACGGTTGGGGGCAGCGGCACGCGCCTGTAACTGCCCGTATCCTGCTTGGTGTCCGAAAAACCGTCATCCGGTCTCAGGAGCGCCGGCATCGATGAGCAGGCGCAGAGTAATCCCGAGATGGCGAAAAGCACACCCCAAATCTGAAGGTGTCTCAAGATTGAGTGGGGCTTCTCCATAGTCCTGTCAGGCTCTTCGCGTCGGCGTCAAGCTGCACCAATCTCTCAGGCTCAATGCTGATCATTACGTCCCAGTGAGCCGCACGGGATTATAGCCGCGAGCGTCAGATGAGTTCAAGCTCCAAGCCGAGGTGAGACAGGATTCTGTCGGGTCTTTTTGCCTGCTCGGGCTTCTCCAAGATCTCTGAGCACGTAGACCACGTGGGTTACTGTGCCGCACTAAATCCCGTCCTCTTCACCGTGGCTCACATCCGATCTTAGTCGAATGCCGTATTTTTTCATACGGTTCCACACGGTTACGCGAGACACTCCAAGGATCCTGGCGGCCTCAGATTGGTTTCCTCCCGACTGTCGCAGTGCCTTGACCAGATCTCCCTTCTGGTCCCTCTCCTCCTTGCTCGGGGTCATTGAAATGAATTTTTCACCCCGTACGCTACCGAATATGCGAGTGGGAAGATGATGAGCTTCTATTACAGACCCGTTGGAAGTGACATGTGCATACTCGAGCGCTCCTCGCAACTCCCTTACGTTTCCGGGCCAAGAATACTGCATCATGAGGTCTATGGCCGATGGGGACACATGTTTAGGACTCTTCTCATCTCCGAAGGTTCTCCGTCGCAGGAAGAAATCTACCAAGCTTGGAATGTCATCCACGCGGTCCCGCAAAGGGGGCACGTGTATCGGAATGATATTGATCCGATAGTAGAGATCCTCTCGAAAAAGCCCTCTCTTTACAAGATCGTCCAAATCACGATTGGTCGCTGTGATTATTCGCACGTCTATGGGAACCGGATGGTTGTCACCAACGCGTTCGATGACCTTTTCTTCAAGAACCCGAAGCAGCTTGATTTGCGTGGCCGGCGGAATATCACCTATTTCGTCCAGAAAGATGTCTCCCGTGTGGGCCGCCTCGAATCGCCCCTTTCTCGAGAGATACGCACCTGTGAAGGCGCCCTTGACATGGCCGAAAAGCTCACTTTCAAGAAGCGATTCGTTGAGCGCGGCGCAGTTGACTTTCACGAAAGGCCTGCTATCGACGCCTCGAATCTGGTGCAGTGCTCGTGCGACCAGCTCCTTTCCAGTCCCACTCTCTCCCGTTACGATGATCGGAGCATCGGATTTTGCGGCATTGCCAATCAAATCAAAGAGTTGCCGCATCTTTGGAGACGATCCGACCATGCCATAAAACCCCTCTTCGGACCGCAATTCACTCCGCAAGGCCTGGAGCTGCATATCCAGGGAAACGATCCCGGTAATGTCGGTGAGAGTCTCCACCGCGCCGATGACTTCTCCGTCATCATTTTTGAGCAGCGCCGCATTCTTCACCACGTGTACAATGCTGCCGTCCTTTCTCGCGGTCGTGCACCGATGCATCTCCATTTTCCCGACCTTGAACAGCGCGCACCAGTCATGACCCTGCACATTCAAAGCAAGCTCGCAGATATCGCAGTTCAGCTTTGTGCACGGCCCACCCACGACGTCAGCCTTGGTATACCCGGTTATATTCTCGAAGGCCTTGTTCACAGCCACGACGACACCCGTGGGGTCGACAATCATGATTCCATCCTGGATGGTATCGACCACTGTTTTCCAGTACCTGTTAACTTCCGTCTCCAGCATAAACACTCCGTGCTGTAGATTTAACATGTGTTTAAACACATTTGAACAGATGCCGGACCAAATGGCAAGCCTTTTCGGGTGGGGCACGGGGGATTCCGCTTCAATTATGCCTGCTTGCAATCTTCACCCGAACGTACGCGCGGGTGGCCCAAGAATTGCTCTCCCGTGGTCAAAGACAGCCGGCGCGGGTGCCGGAACAGTTTGAGACTCAGCCCGGCAACAGGCTAGCGACGCAACCCAGGTATGGGGCGAGCGCGGGTGGGCCTGTCAAGAATCGATTTGCGGTGGCTAATGGACTCCCAGACACTTCAGGCGCCGCCCCGATTTGTTGACAAGCCCATCCAATCTCCCACAACTCTGCGCCGTCCCTGAAGTGCACATTGTGAGTTTTCGCAACTGGACGGCAAGCGGCAAGGCGCCGATTGTCCACCTCGCTGAGCGGAAATGCTTTTTCCCTTTTTTCGAGATGGCTTACGCAGGCGTCTGCTTTTCAGGCAGTTGCCGAACCGCTCCCATTAGCTTACGTAGCCGCTGCACTTATTGCTGCGGTCTTGAGACTCCTTCTGTACTGCCACGCATTGACTATGCGTGGCATTCATTGAAGTTGAAAGCCAATGAGCCTTCTGCAGGCATGTAGTCAAAATAGAGGATAAGATTTCCTATCCGTGCCTGCGGAGCTCTTGGCTGTTGCAACACGACAGTGGAGCACGGCCCGTGCTTTCACGCTGTCGTTAATGACTCGGGTTGCCGATCAGGTTTCGACCTGTTGTTAATGCGCTCCACCATAGGAAATGGCCGACCTACGAGCATTTTGCGGCCTCCCCCCAGTGGATAGGCCTGCCGTAGGTACCCCGTGGCTAACGCATTGCTACAGTTCGGTTTTTTGATGTTGGTTATCTTGAAAAAGGAGGAAGGAAGGATGAAGGGAAGTTGGTTGTGGCTTGTACTTTTGGTTTTGTGCTTGGGGGTAGCTTCAGGCGCGCCGGCTGTGGCTTTCGAGCTCAACCTCAAAGGGGAGTATGAATGGCGGTTTCGCTACTGGGGGCGAACCGGTGGTGATAGGGACCTCTTCGGGATCGTTCCGCTCCAGGATTATGGCGGCCCTGTTGTCGGCTTGGCAGGTCCTAACATTTATGGCAAGGGATACGGGTCTCATACGCCGTTCTATAATGCCAGTAACATGCGAATCGTTCGGGGAGGCTTTTCCGAGTCAGGATCGGAAGCCCATGAGGATGCCCACCGGTTCACTCTCTATCCCCACATTGACGTGAACAAGGCCATCCACTTTCATGCTGTTGCGACATTGGGAGGATATCGGAATAAGTACGATCAATCAGATACGGGCGTGGGCAAGCCGCCATTTGAGCGTTACTACGTGGATCGAACGAGTGTCAATGCATTTGACACTGCTTCACTGCCGAGTGTCGAACAGTTCAAGGCATTGTTTCACCTGCCGTGGGGAACAATTTCCCTCGGAATGAAGGACTTTCCCTTTGGAACCGGTGCAACTCTCGCGAAAAATACTCGTGCTTCCGCGTTCCTGTTGGTCATTCCCTACGGGCCGCTGCAGTTCTTACCGTCCGTGTGGCTGAGCAGGACGCGACTCACAGAAGGCTGGAACACAGGACCGGACGGAGCGGAAAAGAACACTTATTTCCCATCGTTTGCGATGATTTACCGGAATGGGCCGATCGAGATCGGGTATGCGGGCTTGTGGAGGAAATTCAGCGCAAACGCCCAGGAGAGTCCCTTTTTTCGGCAGATCGGTACTGGGAAGGCTCCCTTCGACGATTATACCGATATGGAGCAGGTTTACTTCAAGTACTTTAACGGAAGATTCTTTGCCAATTTCGAGTTTGCACTGCTGAACCTGGATCGCCGGTTCGTAGGACGGATCCCCTCGAACAGTATTTGCAGGCACTATCACCTGGAAACTGGGGCCATCGTCGGTCCGTTGAAAATATCCTTCCTTGGTGCAGGCACAACGGGATTTGCCCTGAACAACCCGAATAAGACTATTACCTGTGTGCCACTGTCCATCAACTATCAGGCTCTGCAACCATATGAATGGCTCATGTTCACCACGTATGCAGGAGGAAACAACGGCGGCTGGCGCGCGGATACCATAGCCGTCACGAGCGACGAGAACGGGCAGATGGCGGACGCATTCGGATTCGCGGTCAGGTTGGATTACGCGGTGGCGGCGAACCTGAATGTATGGGGCAGCTACATGTGGGCCCATCGCACAGAGCAAAATGGCTTTTTCGCGGGCGGGACAGCCTCTGACGGAGGGCCGGGGAATACCACCGCTGCTCAAGCTCAGACCTGGAAGACCCTCAACGGTTTCGGCCCGAGCCCGAATCCATACGTGGACGATGGCTTCCTGGGGTGGGAGATAGGGCTTGGGGCCGACTGGAAGCTCCTGGAGAATATGACTGGACGATTCCGCCTCGCTCGATGGGAACCCGGCCCATGGTTCGATCAAGCATATCAGGCTGTTACGTGGCGAGGAGGAGCGGTAGTAACCGATGGCCTGCTCGTCGGTCGCGATTCCATCGTCGGTTTTCAGGCCAGCACGAAAGTGGATTTCTGATTCGACGTGCGGAAACCTAGCAGGTGCGAGCAAATTCGGTAAGTACAGGATTTCATAAGTACGGATACGTGTTTGCGGAGCTCCCCCGTTAGGGAAGGGCAGGTTCAGAGCCTGTTTCAATGGAGGGCAGGTTTGAGGAAACTGTCTCGGAATTGCGGCAAATGTTAAGATCGTGGCACGCTTCTTTTTTTGCACCCTCACCCTAGCCCTCCCGAAAGGGGACCTGCAACCGCTTGGAATGACAGAGCCCTCTCCCTCTGGGAGCATAGGCGTTAACTTCGTGGATGGCA
>CAYZET010000270.1:0-4611 GCA_964477215.1 uncultured Syntrophaceae bacterium
CCGCCTCGCTCGACACCAAGACCTTGGAAGCAGCAACGAAGGCGATTCTGGAAGAAGTTGCGCTCCTGGCCGAAAAAATGCCTCCCAAGGACGAGCTTGAGCGTGCCAGGATACACATAGAGTCGCAGCACGTGTACGCTCGCGAGACCGTGCAAGGGACTGCCAGGAGCATAGGGAATTTTGCCGCAGATCTCGGTGATCCCCTGTACGAGGAAAAATACCTGAGGCTCAACGAGCAGGTTTCCCCCGAAGATATCTCGCGGGTGGTCAAGAACTACATGGCCGTGCCGAACGTCACCCTTTCCGTGCTGGCGCCGGCAGACGAAGCGCCGGAGCTCAAGATAGAGGCTCTCAACGAAATCGTGAATTCGTCGAGCCTGAAGAGCAGCGTGTCTGCGGATGGCGACCTGTCAACAAGGGTCAAGACAGAAACTCTCCCGAACGGGCTCCGGGTGGTGCTTATCGAAGACAATTCCAACCCGGTGGTATCTTTCAGGCTCGCCCATCTCGGCGGAAAGCGATTTGAAGACAGGGACAACGAGGGCATCATGAATTTCCTGTCCCGCATGCTTCCCAAGGGGGCGGCAGGAATGACCGAAGAGCAGATCGCGGCCAAGGTGGATGAAATGGGCGGCCGGCTCGACGGGTTTTCCGGGTACGACTCATACGGCCTCTATGCAAACTTCTTTAGCAGGTATGCGAACGAAGGGCTTAAACTGCTCCACCTCGTGTCGTCCGACCCCACGTTTCCCCAGGATAAATTCGAAATCGAGCGAAGACTTATCATTAACCAAATCGATACTGAACCGGACCGTCCGGTTCAGTACGCGGTAAACCAGCTCCTTCGCCTGGTATTTCCTCGGCATCCCTACGGATTCGACAAGAACGGGACGCTGGCCACGGTAGCGGGATTCACCCCCGAAGATCTCAAGCGCATGCACGAGCGTCTCGCTGTGCCGGCAAATACGGTTCTCACCGGTGTCGGCCGCATGGATCTGGGAAGAACCATGGGGACGATTCGGGACCTTTTCGGGAAGACGCCCGAGAAGGCCTTTGACGAAGTCTCCGTGCCGAAAGAGGAACCGCTCGGCAAGCGAAAAGAGGAAGTTATCCGGATTCCAAGGGCCAAGGTTCACATCGCTATCGGCTATCGCGGCACGAGCTTTGCCGATCCCGATCGGTTTCCTCTCGACGTGCTCAATCATGTGCTCGCCGGCCAAGGGGGCCGCCTATTTCTGGAGCTAAGAGACAAGCAGTCTTTGGCCTATGTGGTGACGTCCTTCGTCAGGCCTGGTTTGGATCCGGGAATATTTGCCTTGTACATGGCCTGTGACGAGTCCAAGGCCGAGCGTGCTGTGGAAGGGCTGTTCCAACAGATAAATCTGGTGCGAAAAGAAAAGATCAGTGACAAGGAGCTTCAACACGCGATATCCAACCTGGTGGGCAACCACATGATCAACTTACAGAGCTCCTGGGCGAGAGCCGAAGACAAAGCTCTTAACACTCTGTACGGTCTTGGGTATAACTTCACCGAGGAATATGTTCAGAAGATAAAGCAGGTCACCTCCGAGCAGGTGCTGGATGTGGCCCGCAGGTACTTGGATCCAGAACAGAGCGTTCTGCTGAAGATAGAGCCGAAAGAAGAGGAATAGCACATTGACAAGAAACCTTCCCGGCCCTCGCATCGTATTGGGAAGGGCTCTCCCGGTGCGGGCGAAACTGTGTAGCCCCTCCGTAGACCTTGTCTGCAGTAGAGGTCGGGAACATTGATCCGACCGAGCGAGACGTACATGATATAATGGCATGGCGCTGATAGCGGCAACCCGGTCGATGATGTGAAGTCAAGGGCACGTTCGCCCCTCTGTGAGGCAAATCCGCGGATTTGAATCCCCCGCCCACCTATGCCGGGAAGCCCAATGCGCCGTGCTACCGGTGGATGGTTTTAACTCATCGAGGTGCACACTGCGGCAAGGAAGCCGCAGCGTGTTCGATTGAAGAGAGGAATACTCATTTGAGCGTTGTAGCAGGTCTCACACGCGGCCTGAAGCCTTCCCAGCGCAGCCGTCTCGAAAAGCTGAGCTCGAAGCGAATTCCGGCCGATCGTGTAATTACCCACGAAATGTCCCGCCGCTTGACGGAATTGTCCGCGGAAATCAACAGACAGATAGGGGTGCTTGTAGATCGGAAGGGCAAGATTCATAAAGTGCTCGTGGGAGATGCCAGATCTATTCTGATTCCCAAATTGGATGGGTGGCGGATCGGCTCCGGCCGACTCAGGGGCCTTAGGTTCATTCACACGCACCTGAAGGATGAAGAGCTCTCCGAAGAGGATCTCACAGACCTGGCGTTGTTGCGTCTCGATCTCCTCGCATCGGTAGGGGTCGATCCCGACGGATTGCCCACGGTAATTCGTATTGCTCATCTTCTGCCCACCACACATCATGGCCAGATTTGGCAGCTTCTCGATCCCACTCCACCGTCCCAGCTCGATCTCGACTTCCTCTCGTTCATTCGGTCCCTGGAGGACGAGATATCCAGGTCCGTGGGCGCTCGAGCAGTACGAGAAGGCCACGAGCGGGCGTACATCATTGGAAAGACATCAGGGAAGCAGTGGGAGATCGAAGAGTCCCTCGACGAGCTCGCTGAATTGGCTCGTTCCGATGGCCTCGAAATTGTCGGCCGGGCCATTCAGATGAGGAGCGCAGAGGATCCTCGTTTTGTGGTAGGAAAGGGAAAGATCAAGGAGATCGTCATAGATGCATTGCAACGGGGCGCTTCGGTCATCGTGTTCGACACGGAGCTGACCCCCGCGCAGGTAAAGGCGGTAGCGGATTTCACCGAGCTGAAAGTACTTGACCGCTCGCAACTAATCCTCGATATCTTTGCTCAAAGGGCAAAATCACGGGAGGGCAAGATTCAGGTGGAGCTCGCTCAGCTCAAATACGCTCTTCCTCGGCTCGCGGAGAAAGATGACGCTCTTTCGCGTCTCACCGGTGGTATCGGCGGACGTGGTCCCGGAGAGACTCGACTGGAAATAGATCGGCGCCGTATTCACAGTCGGATCGGTTTCCTCGAGAAGCAGATCGATCAGCTTGCCCGTCGCCGCGAGTTGCGCAGAGGTCTGAGGGCTCGGCGCAATGTGCCCGTCATTTCCATAGTAGGGTACACGAATGCCGGGAAATCCACTTTGCTAAACGCCATGACCAAATCCCACATACTAACGGAGGACAGGTTGTTTGCCACTCTCGATCCGACGAGCCGCAGACTGAGATTCCCCCGAGATACCGAGGCCATCATCACGGATACCGTGGGGTTTCTCAAGGATTTGCCTCAGACGCTTGTGGCTGCCTTTTCCGCTACCCTGGATGAATTGGCCGATGCCGACATCCTCCTCCACGTCATAGACTGCTCTAACCCGGCCTTTGAGGCGCAGATGGAGGCCGTGGAGAATCTCCTCGAAAGTCTCGAGCTTGGCCGTATCCCGTTGATAAGGGTGTTTAACAAGATCGATCTGGTGGAACCTTCCACTGGAGAAAACATCTGCTCCTTGCACGGAGGAGTCGGGATATCGGCCCTGGATTCAAAGACGTTCCCTCCCCTGATCCGAAGAATGGAAGATGAGATACTCCGGACGCTGAGAGAAAATCGAGAATCGGATCTGCGGATGGAGGCCCAGCTCCTGACTCGTTCGGGAGCCAATTGATGCTGAATGCGGACCCGAGAGAGCGCACACGGCTCGTGATAGCCATTATTCTGGCGGGCATCGGTGTAGCCGCGTTCGTGGGGCTTGCCCTGTCCAGCCACCTTACCCGAATCACAGAGCTGATCTGGGACATCTTTCAAGACCGGGCTCATTTCCGCACCTACATTGAAAGCTGGGGGGGCTGGGCGCCGGCTGTGTTCGTCGCCCTCCAGGGACTTCAGGTGATCATGGCTCCGATCCCGGGTGAGCTTACCGGCGCGGTTGGAGGCTTCATTTTTGGTGGATTGCCGACAGTCCTCTATTCCTCACTCGGGTTGACTCTCGGCTCACTCGTCAATTTTCTCATTGCGCGAATTATCGGCCTTCCATTTGTGAAATTGGTCGTGAGCAGGGAAACTCTGGAGAAATTCCATTTTCTGACCGAGAAGCGCGGGGCTCTGCTCGCATTTGTTCTTTTCTTAATTCCAGGGTTTCCAAAAGATATCCTTTCGTATATCCTTGGGCTGAGCCCGATGCGTCTGCTGACATTCGCTATCGTCTGTACCCTGGGTCGGATTCCGGGAACAGTGATGCTCAGTTTCAGCGGAGCCGCCGTATATCAAGAAGACTGGAGACTGCTAATCATTATCGCGGTAATCTGTGCCATATCACTGGGGGCCATGTACCTGTGGCGCAATGATATCGACGAGTGGCTCAGACGAAAAGGCAAACACCATCGCAGAGATGTCGGAGAGCGTGATGGAGCATGACCAAGCTCGGCCCATTGAGCTCGGCATGGCTTTATCACTCGGGAGGATACGGGAAGTACCTGACAGAGAGGGATTATTTTCCCCCTCGCGGCGCATTCTCCTGGCTGTCCAGTTTTTCACGAAAGCTCGATACCACCCAACGGCTCCGGACATCGATGT
>CAYZET010000270.1:4621-7639 GCA_964477215.1 uncultured Syntrophaceae bacterium
CGATGTCTCAGGTCCGTGCTGATGTGCGGCGTGCATCGAGAGGTGACTCGTAACTATTGCTCGCGTCGAATTTCGTATTTGGATCCTGTCATGGAACAATGCTTCGAATCAACCACCAAAGCCGCGCAGGAAAGGTACGATCCTCAGTTTCTCAAATTTTTGAAGGAATTCGAAGCGTTATTTCGCCACGAACGGCTGTTTCCGAAGGATTGCCGAACCTGCGGCCGAACCTTTCGCACCCTCGCAGAGTACCTGTTGAATACCGTGCCCAAAGGCCACAGTTTCGAGGACTGTGAAGAAACCATGCGACAGCCGTACACTATGACGTACCGGCATTGCTCCTGTGGAAACACACTCGTGCTGACGTTGACTGACGAGACCTATCCTTATCTGAGGGAATTGTGGAGCATGTTGCACGAGAAAGCCTCCCGGTGCGGGCGCTCTATCAACGAGGTGGTCCGAGAGTTTTCGGATCAGTGGCAGCACTATATCATCACCCATAGCAGCAATGAGGGTTGAGGGAGAGGGATGGACGCCCGAAAAACCCTCCTCGTGGTGTATCACTCTCAATCGGGAAACACGGAAAAACTGTCTGAGGCGGTCGAACAGGGGGCTCTCCTCGTCCCGGCCGTGCGCGTCCAGAGATTGCGTGCGGCTGATACGGACGTCCAGCACCTACGCGGCTGCTGCGCCCTCGTGATATGCTCCCCTGAGTACTTCGGCTACATGGCTGGAGCTGTGAAGGACCTCTTCGACCGAACGTACGAAGCCGTACGCGAGGAAGTGTCCGGCAAGTCGCTATGTGTGATAATATCCGCAGGCAACGACGGCACCGGGGCTCTGAATTCCATTATGAGGATTGCCGCGGGGTACCGTTTCAAGAACGTTCAGGAGCCCATCATCTGCCGTGGGCCTGTCAGTGAGGCCGATCTTCGCGCATGCAGAACATTGGGTCAGACTCTCGCGGCCGGAATCGATCTCGGGATTTATTGAGCTCTCACGCAGCGAACCGCTCGGGCTTTGTCGGGTGACAGGAGGCGCTAGGCTGTGCAGGCCAAGACTAACAAAGTTCCCGTCACGGACATTCTCTTCGATCTCGGACGAGTTCTGGGCCCTATCGATTGGAACATAGCGTACACCCGATTGGCCCCGCATCTTCCCGATCGTCTCCGTCTATTGATGGAGACCGACAGAGAGGCGTTTCAGAATCTCTTTCTCGATTCGGCCGTTGAGCTGGAGATGGGAAGGCTGGAATTCGACCGTTTCCATGAGATCATGACACATCTCCTGGAGACAAGGATCTCACTGGATGAATTTCACCATATCTGGTGCGACATTTTCCGGTTGGATGCCAGAATGGTGAGGCTGGGGTGCTCCCTGTCCCGAACATACGGCACCTGGCTGGTTTCTAACACGAGCGAAGCTCACTACCAGTGGATCGTCACCAAATTCCCCGAGATCCTCTTCTATCGAGATGCGGCCTTATCGTACAGGCTTGGAGTCATGAAGCCTGCTGCCGAATACTATCGGAAGGCTCTATCACTGTTCGGGCTCAACCCAGCGAGCTGCGTATTCATTGACGATCTTTCCGAAAACGTTGAGGGAGCAGTTCGGGCCGGGATGATCGGCATCGTTTATGAGGGCACGGATCGGCTTCTCGAGGAGTTGCACAACATAGGAGTCGCGATGAGCGATCTAACGGAGTAACGCATTGGACGCGAGTGACTTGATGATCGATGGATTCAGATTTTCAGCCGTGGCTGCCGGGATCAAGCAGCCCGATGCAGATAGGCTCGACATGGGGCTCATCGTTGCGGACGTTCCCGCGGTTGCAGCCCAAGTTTCAACGACGAACCTCGTCTGCGCTGCGCCCGTAAGAATCACTCGTGAGCGCGTCGCCAATGGAAGATGTTCCGCAGTATTGGTAAACTCAGGCAACGCAAACGCCTTCACCGGAGATCGGGGCTACAGCGACGCCGTAGAATTGACGCGCTCGGTCGCCCTGGAGCTTTCTATCGATCCTGAGCTCGTGATCCCCATGTCCACAGGCGTCATCGGGAATCGGCTTCCCGTGGAGCGAATGAAAGCGAGGATCCCTGATCTGGTGCGATCCCTCAGTCCCGAAGGCCTGCCAGCCGTGGCCCGCGCCATGATGACAACGGACCTGAAGCCAAAAACGACCAGTATGAGGACCGATGCGTCGGGGTACCCTATCTGCATGATAGGCGTCGCAAAAGGGTCCGGCATGATCGCGCCGAACATGGCCACCATGCTTGCAGTCATTCTGACAGACGTGAAAGTCGACAGAGGGTTCTTGAGCGAAGCGCTTCAGGAAGCCACGAGGAAAAGCTTCAACGTCATCACCGTGGACGGCGACACCAGCACGAATGACACGGTGGCCGTGTTAGCGGGGGGGCACGGTTCAGCCAAGGAGCTCGGCACCTCGCAGAAAGATCGAGAAGCCTTTTCCCGGCTTCTCGATGAAGCGTGCATCGACCTGGCATACCAGATAGTACGAGACGGGGAAGGAGCCACAAAACTGGTAACGGTTCGCGTGCGCGGAGCTCGCGACGCCAGTGCCGCAGCGATCGTAGCACGAACGATAGCAGAATCCCTCCTGGTGAAGACCGCGTTCCACGGGGCAGATCCTAATTGGGGAAGAATAGTCTGTGCCGCGGGCAGAGCCGGCGTCACATTTGACCCGGACCACGTTGACCTTTTCATTGGTGATGTCCCCATCGTGGTAGATGGCGCTCTCGCATCGGGCGACTGGGAACACCCGGCCCATGCGGTCATGAAGCAGCCGGAGTTCTCCGTGCTCCTGGACTTAAAGTCCGGTCCCGGAGAAGCAGCGTTCCTCACCACGGACCTTTCAAGAGAATACGTGACCATCAACGCGGATTACCGCTCGTGACAGCCGCTACACGATTCCCATGACCGCAATTCAGGACATAGAGCGAAAAACCGACGAGATTCAGCGATCCCTGTATTCGCTTTTACGGGGAGAGGTACCTTCCC
>CAYZET010000271.1:0-7622 GCA_964477215.1 uncultured Syntrophaceae bacterium
GTGGCTGGTCACGAGGATGCGTCGATCTGGTGGAATGGAATTGAATTGCTCTCGAATCCACACATCGAGCACTCTTAGTTGCTGCAAGTACAGGGCGGCCCTTGCGACGAACTGTTCCTTCCCCTCCGGATCGAGAACAGAAACGCCGGCAAGGATGTTGTTCACGTAAATGGCTGCGTTTTTCGGAGAGAACCACGTATGAGGATCGCTCACTTTCTCCCCTCCGACATCCAACTCTATGGGACGGATTCCAGCGGTTGCCGTAATGATTGGCTTCCCGGCGTCCTTTGCCAGCGTTGCCATCCAGTTCTTGCCCTCGAGGTGCAGCCCGTTCTCTATGCACAGATCAGCCTTCAGGGCCAGGCGAGCGTCTTGCGGAGTAGGCATGTACGTGTGGGGATCAGCTCCCGCAGCGAGCACGGATCTCACCGTACAACGATCTCCCACAATCTGTCGGGAGAAATCCGCGATCTGGGTGGTGGAACACAGAATAAAGGGCTTCTCACGAGGCTCTTGCGCCTCAGAGACCCCCTGACTCAGGCCGATTCCAATGGTACACGACAGGATAGCAGCCCACAGCAGCAGCAATCGCGGCATACATTGTCTCCTTTTCGGGCGAGAAAGGCGTTCACGTACTCTCAGCATGAGGCACCGCAATGGGGCAAACATCATTGCCGTCAATCCCCGACCCTATTTTCTTCATTGTGCCCCAAGGCCAGGTTACTGCTCGAGAAAAGACTGTCACAACTTCAGCACCTCCATTCCCCAGCCAAAGAAACCAGTTGCGTCACATTTTTTACCGGCTCAAATGATCCACCAGGATTCGAATTCCAATCACAATGAGCACCCCTCCCCCGATGCGCTCGGCCCATCCCCCCAGATGAGCGCCGGCAGTCCTGCCGAGCCTCATCCCCACAAATGTCATGAGTAACGCGGCGATCCCGATCACCAATGCTGGCATCCACACTGACATTCCCACTAAGCTGAAGGTGACACCAACCGCCAGTGCATCGATGCTTGTTGCCACGGAGAGTCCCACCAGGCTCCACCCCCTCGTCGGATCGAACCCTTCAGCCCGCTCCTCCGGGTGGCGGGATTCGTACAGCATCTTGGCACCGAGAGCAACGAGAAGACCAAAGGCAATCCAGTGGTTAAGGCCCGACATGAATCGGGACATCCCTTCCCCGCCGTACCATCCGATTACGGTCATCATCCATTGAAACAACCCGAAGTGCCACGTGAGTCTGAAAGTGTGCCGAAACGTAATTACACCGAGTCCCGCGGCCACCGCGGCGCCAACCGCAAAGGCATCCATTCCGAGGGCTACTGCCGTACCAACGAGCGTTAATAAGTCCACAACTGCCCGAGACTCTCCGAGAAAATTGGAACACGGCCGACTCTATCAAGGGTCACCGGTCCAGTCAACCGCTGAGCTGCGTCTGGAGCGAGCAGCCAGCCCAACAAGGCCGATGGCCGTGCTCACGTGAAATGCTCGTGCCTCAACTGAGAGGGCATTTCTGCCCGCAACCGTCATCAATGGGGAATGCAGCGCTCGGAACATGCTTCCTTAGCACCGCGGGAGATTTCTCCTTTGCTTGGCATCGCGGATGCAGTAACTATGGTACATACGGAGTTACGAGTCCCAAGCGGAACAGGACGACTATCGAGGATGATCTCATGGCAGACAATCACGCGCACGATCACGATCATTGTCACGGGCACGGACACGCACACGGCAGTACACGCCTTGGCTTGGTCCTGTTCATAACGGTCAGTTACATGGTGGTAGAGATCGTGGGTGGTCTCCTGTTCAACTCGCTGGCGCTTCTCGCCGATGCCGGCCACATGTTTTCGGACGTGATGGCACAGGGTCTGGCCTATGCCGCGATAATTATCGGAAGAAGGGCGCCCACGGATCGACATACCTTCGGCTTCAAGCGTACGGAGATCCTTGCTGCGCTTTGGAATGGCTTGGCTTTGTGGGCAATTGTGGGGGTCATATTCTACGAGGCGGCTCACAGGATGTTGAATCCCAATCCGGTCGTCGGGAAAGGCATGCTTGCAGTGGCGGGCATCGGGCTCCTGGTCAATCTCGTGCTTGCAGGGCTACTCTTTCGTGAGCGGGAACGGAGCCTTAATGTTCGGGGGGTATTTGTTCACGTGATATCCGACGCGCTCGGCTCCGTCGGGGCTGTGTCGGCAGCGCTGATCATCATGTTTACAGGCTACTACGTAGCGGATCCCATCGTAAGCGTTTTCATAGGTCTTCTCATCCTCTATTCATCGTGGGGCATCATCCGGGAAGCAGTGCACATTCTCATGGAAGGGGTGCCACCTGGAATCGACATAAGTGCCGTGGAGAGCACCATGCTCGAGCAGGAAGGAGTCTGCTGCATTCACGATCTCCATGTGTGGACCATAGGGAGTGACCGGGCAGCGCTGTCTGCCCACGTGGTGATGGGAGAGTCCGAGCGAAACGCGGATGAGATTGTGGGGAACCTGAACCAAGTCTTGAAGGACAAGTTCGACATCGATCACACAACTATACAAGTTCAGTCAACTCATGACATCCTTTACGTTGGATCCGGCCTCGTGTGCAGGCCTGGAACAGCGTGTGCCATTGGCAACCACAATCAAACCGTGAGTTGAGGGGCACGGACAGGGCCTTACGAACCGCTCTAAGCAGGAGAATATTTCGAGACCGTTGCCAATTGAAGTGGACAAATGCCCGAAGTTCAGCTATTGTTGGGCGTAAATCCCCTTCGTACGCGGCAAGGTATTCCGCGAGCAGATTCGAGATGATGATGTCCCGAACAATAACCATTGTCGCAGTCGTCGCACTGGGTTTGACCACGGTAGGCATGGGATGGTCGAGCGGGCCCATGCGGCCGGAATGCGGATTGGTTGTGGCTCCAGGCCCTCCTTGCAGGCCACCGGTCGCGCCTTTACCTCTGTGTCAACCCTTGGCCGTCCCGGAGAGGCTGTGCGCTCGGCCAGTGGCTCCTATCCCCGGGCCGTGCAAGCTTGCTGTCCCTGCGCGGCTCTGTGCGGCTCCTATTGCTCCTGCCTGTCTTCCGAATGTGGTAGTGCCTCCTGCACGCCTTTGCGCCGCACCTGTTGCCCCGTTTCCGATCTGCACCCGGTACGTCATCGACTGGCAGTGTGCGCCGCCAGCCAAGTAATCTCCGCCTGTCTCGAGATCAACTGCATTGCGGAAGTGATAAGCCCGAATCGCCATTCCGGTGTCTCTGCTGCGCTGACTCTTGACCGTGAACAAAAGTCATTCCATGATAGAGACGCTTTTTGTCAACGCATCCGGGGAATCCGCTTTTCTCGCAGGAAAAGAGGACGGTTTCCCCGAAGCAGTCGTGGCAGCATGCCCGGAGAAGCCCGAAGCTCCTCGGCCGGATGATTGTGGATGAGTAAACGGACAGGGTTCAGTTCTTATATCGTGAATCTTACATTCTTTTTCGTTATCCTCCCGATATTGATGGGATGGGTTGCGTGCACGGGCGGGGCCTGTGCCCAGGCACCTCCCCGAGCCGGAAATCAAGAGATACCGCTGGATTGCCCTCTCCTGCCAGCCTGCCCTGGCGGGCTGGGAGTCCCCTTGCCACCAGCCCCAGGGGAGACCCACGACAAACCGTCTCGGCCCTCTAACGGGGACAGCGAACTGGTGGGCGGAAGTGGCTCGTACGCAGGTATGGTGCGCATCCCCGCAGGCCCGTTTGAAATGGGCAGCACAGCGCCGGAAGGAAGGCCCGACGAGCGCCCTCAGCACACGGTTAACGTGAAATCATTCTATATTTCCAAGCATGAAGTTACGGTCAAAGAATATTGCGACTTTCTCAACGCTCGAGGCGAGAAGTCCCGCGATGGGCTCCCCCGCGTCAAGCTGGACAATCCGTTTTGCCCCCTCGAGAAGAACGGCAAGTATTTTCAACCCAAGCGCGGTGAGCACGACAAGCCGGTAGTCTGTGTTTCATGGTACGGGGCCGCAGATTATGCTCAATGGGCTGGCGGAAGACTCCCCTCATCAGCAGAGTGGGAGAAGGCAGCCCGGTTATCTACCGCTGACGTGCCAGGGGATTTCCTCACCGTGCTCTCTCGGGAGGACCGTCTCCCCGTAGCCATAGCGATTCCTGGTGCACAGGGAATCACCGGGATGATAGGGAACGTCTGGGAATGGTGCTCTGACTGGTACGAAGAGGACTATTATGCGAAGAGCCCCGCGGACAACCCCATGGGGCCCCCTCTGGGCAAGGAAAAGGTAATGAGGGGAGGCTCCTGGGCTGCTCCTGAGTCGAGCAAGCGAATCACGAACGTTCACAAAGCCTATCCCATGGGGTATTTCCGGACCGTGGGATTTCGGATCGTAAAAGATTGAGTCTTATCCGTTGAAAAATCCCACCCCACCATCGCCAGAGCCCGGACAAGGCAGAATCAAGACCGTTCCTTATCTGGTGCGGAAAGAGGGCATAGCGCTCGTAATTTCCCTGGCAGCAGTTTGTTTGCTCGGAGTGCTCATGGACGCACCACTCGAACGGCCTGCGGACCCGGACGGGATACCGGCGGAACACGTGAAAGCACCGTGGATCTTCGTGGGCATCCAGTTGGTGCTGCGCTGCTTATCTCCGCTTGTGGCCGGCATCGTCATCCCTCTTGTAGCCTTTTGCATCGTGGCGTTCATCCCCTTCACGCCCGGAGGGGCCAAGACTCGCTGGGCTCTCTTCTTCGGGGTTGTAGTCGCAGCGCTAGTCCTGACGGTCGCGGGATACCTGACATGAACGGTTGGAGGCGGATGCGTGTCGTGGGACTCTTGCTGGGACTGGGGGTGCTCCTTTTCGCCCTTGGGTACGTGGAGTACCGGCACAGGAATCCCCAGTGGAAAACGTACCAGGAGAGGGGGATTGCCCTGGCCATCGAGCGCCTCGAAGCCGAGCTCTCCTCAGCCGCCTCCCAGGATCGACGCAGCGCTATCCTTTCCGAGCTGCAATCACTGCGCAACAGAAAACCGCAGATAATCGAGATCAAGCCGTTTGGGCAGAAGGACTCCCAACCGGACCGATGTATAACCTGTCATTACGGAATCGAGGACCTTTCCGCCTCGCACCCGAATTCCGTGTTCGGTTGCGTGGTGTGCCACGGGGGCAATGGAGCGGACCTTACGGTGAAGGGCGCTCATCTCGGGATGAGAGGAGGCCGCAATCCCGCCAGATTGGACCTAGCATCTCTGAGCTGCGGTAGCACCCAACCAGGAGGGGGAACATGCCATGGGAACCGGGAGCATCCCTTGCTTAATCGCGTGGATACCGTTCCTCGTTCCATCATGGCCACCAACGCGGGGATAATCGGCATACTGAGGTTCCAATGGGGTCTCGACGATCGTCCTGAAGCTCGATACGGCATAAGGCCTGTCACGGACGGGAAAACGTCTTTGGAGGAGATCCCTGCCGAGCGCCCTCACCCCGACACCGTGAACCTGGCGAACAGCCATTTTCGCAAATTCTGCGCCACCTGCCACCTCTGGACTCCACGGCACAGGGAGGCCATGGGGCGACTCGAGGGATGCCCCGCATGCCATGCCCCATACGAAGAGGGCGGCAGATACACAGGCGCAGATCCTACCATCAACCGTAGCGAGACAGGCCATCCGGCCACTCATACCATTACAAATCTCATCCCCGACGATCGATGCAGAGCCTGCCACAACCGAAGTGCGCGCATCGGCCTCAACTATCACGGCGAAATGGAAAGCGCCCAATACGGTACCCCCTTTGTCCGAGGTGGGCTCAACGAACAAACGTTGAGCGACGGTAGGTTCGTTCTGCACCTAGCGCCTGACATTCATCGGGAAAAGGGCATGGGGTGTATTGACTGCCACACGGGTCAGGACACCATGGGGGATGGCGTAGTCCACGGGGAGATGAAGGATCAGATAGAGATTCGCTGCGAGGACTGTCATGGCGGCTGTCGAGAGCCGCCGAGAACAAGAAAGGTCGACAAGAACGATCCTTTGGCACAAGCACTCATTCGGTCCTCCAAATTCGTCAAACCCCAAGACGGTGAAACTATCATCGAGACGTCAAAGGGACGCCCGCTTCCCCATGTGAGGCTTAAGGGTGAGACATTCGTCCTCACCAGCAAGCTCACCGGCAAGGAACATCCCGTCAGGATTATCACGGGCAAACGGAACGGCCACACCATCAAAGGCCATGAACGGATGGAGTGCGATTCCTGCCACAGCGCGTGGAGCCCCCAATGCTATGGATGCCACCAGGTGCTCGATTTCGGACATATGGGCAGAGATCATCTCAGCGGAAATGACACTCCTGGTCGCTGGGCTGAGGGAAGGACCTACTTCAGGTTCGAGCGAAACATTTTCGGCATCAATTCGCGGGGCAACGTGGGGATCCTGGTCCCCGGCTGCCAGGTGTGGAACACGGTAAGAGATTCAACAGGCCGGGTGATTCAACCGTACGACTCCGCGATCATGAGGCTCAAGAACGGCCTCAACTCCATAGCGATGGGACCGATTCATCCTCACACGTCTCGGCTCGAAGTGCCCCGCTGCGTGGACTGCCACCTGGACCCCAAAGCGCTCGGGCTCGGAGATGGGGAACTGTCGGCTGGACCGGATGGAACAACCCTGGAAGCGAGTTCTCTGTACGATTCTGTAGGCTCCGGCCTGAAAATACCCTTCTCAATCGATGCAGTTATAGATGTGAACGGTCGAATCCTCCAAGGGACCTCCCATGCCCTTTCCAGGGGATTCAACAAGAAAGAGCTGGATAAGATCCTTGGCATAGCTCGATGCCTGCCCTGCCACGACCGCTATGACGATCCCATCTGGGAGAAGCCGGGCCCGTACGTGGAAGCCGCCCCATGCAAGAGGAAACAGGAAGAAGCAGCCGGATCCCTGGGGCTCTCTGAAACAGGCGGGTGAGGGGCAAAGACTGCTGAGCGCCTTTGTTTGGCATAAACCGCTCCGCCCGGTCCGCCAAACTGTGGGATTCGGCCACGAGGGGGCGGATCACACTCTGGCAGGGTTCCTCATGCACAGTTTAGGAAGAATTCCCACCCCCGGCGAGTCTGTAGATTACGAAGGATGGCGTTTTGAGGTTACCGAAATGGACGGCAATCGCATCAGGAAGGTCAGAGTCATTGCCTTGGAAGAGTGACCGGCACGATGCCCGGCTAAAACCTGGAATGAATAGGAATACCGGAGTCTGCATACAACAGGGAATGAAGAAACTGCTCTAGATCCGGCCGGCGGCCCTTGCTGAGTCTGAAGGTTATAGCAAAGGGCTGGTCATGGGTACTTGCCTCATGCAAGTCGACATCGCCAGACACCATGCGGGACGTGACATCGTGCCAAACGTGCGCCATATCGCTCGACCGGAAAGGACTGGCAAAACGCCCGCACACATCAATCAACCCAAACCGGGAGGACCGCTGGGAACGGTCGCCTTTATGGTTCTCTCTGGCTAATCTTTCCTTCGTTATTAAATTATTTGATTAGGGCATTGATGAGCTTGCCTGACGAATGATTCGGGAGAGTCACCACTCCGGGGGGCTGCGTATCATGATAGAAGTCACGGGATTGACCAAACAGTACGGCT
>CAYZET010000272.1:0-7619 GCA_964477215.1 uncultured Syntrophaceae bacterium
ACATGAGCCCGACCATGTCGCAGTCGTACTTGGTCACGAGCGGCATCTGAAGATCCATGCGCTCTGGAACCGCCATGATGGAATTGATCACAGCAGGTCCACTCTTGGGAACGTAAACTTGTAATCCTGCTTCAATGGCCTCACTGTTCGTAGTGTCGAGGAAGAGAGGGAGGTCAGTGACTTCCTGCACGGTCTTAACGAGCCACTGCATCATCTCCGGTCCGCCCTTACGCGCAGGCCCCAGGTTGAGATCCAGAAGATCCGCTCCTCGTTCAGTGAGCTTTTCAGCCCACTCTTGGATCGGCTTGGGGTTTCTCTCCCTCATGGCATTGCCCGTGTACTTGGACATTATGTTTATGTTTTCAGCCACCACCTTAATCATCGGCTTACCTCCTGATTGGGGTCCTATCCCAGGTACACTCAAATAAGAATAGACAGAAAAGTTACCACATTCCTGCCTGAGATCAAAGGCCAATATCGTGTTTGTTCAAGTGAATTTCGATATCTAGGGGAAGGGCGGGCGCCCTTCCCTGGTAGCTGGTTGCGAGCCAAACGGACTCGGGATTATGCGTAATTCTGGCGGAGGTACGCAGGAATGTGAGCACCTTCCCTTGGTCCTATGGCGATCTGCCAATCAGGCAGCTCCTCCTCCAAATCACCGCTTATGATCGCTGCCGCACCCGGTATGATCAGCTTTTTCGACTTGACCTTTTCTTCTATTCCCGATTTCTTCACGAACGGGCCGATCAGATCCGCGACGAACTTGCCGGCAGCCCATGCTGTGAGCACGGACAGACCATCGGTGTTCAACACGAGGAGCCACGACGGAATACGGCTGGATTCGATCTCCCCAGATACTATGAAGTAGGTTAGCGAGAAGTTGCTGGTTATGAGGATCGGAGATTCTTCTCCCGGATTGCCGATTGGATAGATGCCCTGCTCCGTTGTCATGGGACGCTGCGGATCCGTGAAGATGTTCAACCGCTGCAGCAGAAGCGGAAACACTGTCTCGCCCCTGAAATCGCTGAGGATCGCGATCCCCCCGTACTTGGAAATGAACGTACCGGCCGTGATGACTTCATCCACGGGATTGTCCGCCATTTCACAGGGGAAGACGATTGTCGGGAATCCGAGAGGGCGATAGAGCTTCTCCAGGGCCAGCCTGCGGATCATAACCTGGTCTCGGAGTGCAGTGCTCATGTCTCGAGTGCCGGAATCCAGTACGATATCTTTGAAGCCCTGATCGATAAGTTTCGCGCTGAGGCGAGCCACATCGCCCACCTTGTCAGCCTTAACGGTGATAGGGCAATTGTGCTCTTTGGCCAGAGCGGAAAGCTCTTCCAGATTGCCGCTCGTCGCGGCATACAATAAGGGCCTTTCCTGGCCAACATCGGCGAGGGCTGCCTTGAACGCGTCAATGCTGTCACTCATAAGTATGACCGCGGCCCCCGCGTCCGACGCCTTCTTGGCGATCTGCGCGAATCGAGCGGGGTCACCCCCATCCTTGACAGCAATCGCCTCCGGCCTCAGCGTGAGGCCTACGCGCTCGTACGAAAGCTCTTTGAATGCCTTGAGCTTCGAATCCACGGAAGAATCATCCTCTGATGTGGCAATGAGGCATCCAAGTACCGTGGGATTGTTAAACGTTTTTTCATGCCGGAACAGAACTGTCTCACCACCAGCTTTCACAGCCTTCTCGCCTTTGCCGAACTCTACGGTACGGATCGGAGGGGCGGACGCGGACGCGAGCTGTTCACGAGCTTCATCGGAGACATAGGGGCACTGATCCAACTCCGCCTTGCCGGCTGCCAGGTTCATGGCGAAGGCAAGGCACGTCGGAACACCGCACTCAGCACAATTCTTTTTCGGCATCAGCTTGAAAATCTGAATTCCGGAAAGCGCCATAGATTACAACCTCCCCATTGAGGGCACGTCCTCAATGCGTCTATGTCGTGTAGTGTCTGCGCCTTAGCTTCGCCAATTGAGTGATCGACCGGATGTCGATCTCAGTGTTTCTGCCGGCACGCTTTGTCGACCACGCAGGTACATAAAGCTGTCATCGAGACACAACACCATCAAGTCAGAACAAAAAAGTGACGCGAGGGGGCCTCGCGTGGCGGGACCCCCTACACAAGTAAACCAAGAAGGAAAATAGCCTCAGAATTTCTTAACCCACGATCGGGTCCATCGTCAAGGCAGGATGTTCTTTTTCCTGCAGGAACGGGTAGATCTCGTCTTCGGTCACACCCACTGTCTCATCGGCTATTCTGTCCGTCAGATTGGACACACCCATTTCTTCGCCGCGGGCGTTGATCTTTTCCCGCAGCATCTCTTTGAGAGCCTTCGGCAGCCAGACCAAACGTAGAATACCGCCTTCGGCTGCAACGAACTTTTTGGAGCCGATGTACAGCTTGCTGTGTCCGACGAAGCCGGGGGTGATGTTTCCACCGCCAGCGCTACCTGCCAGGGTAGTGAATTTCATTCCGCACGGGGTCGGGCCTTTGTAATCGCGGTCCACACTCATGACGCCGTTGCAGACCGGTAGCACCGCCGCGATGCACTCGAAGCACCCGCAGGAGGTCATGGGATCTTCCATGATGGAGTACGCGTTGTACTTCTGCACCTTGCCGCGGGAGGCTCTCTCTACGAATTGGTTAACGCCTTCCCATTGACCCAATCGCTCGTCGAGGACTTTGCCTTTTTCAATGGGCTGGTTGGGGCCGGTCGGATTGATTTCAAAGGAAGCCTTGCAGTCCAGCCAGTTGTAAGCGCCGCACAGGCCTGTACGTTCCGGAGTCACGACACACACGTGAGACGGTGCAAAACTCTGGCAAAGCGTGCACGAGTAGAAGATGGGCTCATCCTCGTCCGTCATGCCTTCCACCCGGGCATCCCTCTTGGTGTAAGCGGCCCTGGCCTGGGCCAGAAGCTTGTCCACTTCTTCCTTGTCCGTGAAGATCTTCACCTGCACCTTGTCAAGCACGGAACCAAAGTCCTGGTGATATTTGGCATGAAGGATGGACCCGATATGGGAAAGGGTGAATCCCTTTTCCACTGCCCCCTTTCCGATACGCACCCACGCGATATCGCGCTGCCCTATGTGCATAAGGCCCTGGGCATAGTTGATCAAGTGATGGATTTGACGCTCGAGAATCGGCTCGAAGTCGCTCTGCATCTTGCGGCCGGCTACTTCTACCAGAATGCCCAGCGGTACCCGCGTGCCGGCCTGCATATCTTTCAGGTCCGGGCCAATGAGCTCGACCTTGCCGTCTTCCACCTCGTTCATATCTTTCATGACGGTAAGCTCAACGGCCTGGGTCTTGCCGCCGCCCGCTTCCATGTAAATGTCTTCCCCTCTGATGCGCTCGCCCTCGAACGCAGGTCCGTACGCAACCGGAACGGGAACTTCCGTCACTGTTACCTTAAGACCGCGGACTTCGATGGCCTTAGCAACGATTTCACTGTGGGGAATGTTGGAAACCACGTGCTCGTACGTGCACACGCCTGTGGGCAAAATCTGCGGAATCGGGGTATCCGCGATCGTAGGGAAGCCGTAGTTGATGCATCCGGCTGCTGCTGCGTACCACTCGTCGGAGACGTCGCCAAGGGCTAGCACGAACGCGAAGACACGGTCTTTATTGTAAATGAGGACCTTTCTGAAATCTCCAGGCTCGATACCACCAAAGCTCAATGCGGCACGGGTAGCGAAGCCTACGGCAAAGATCGCAGAAGAGATGTCCGGTCCAAAGGGCACGAGACGAGTCGGCCACCCGATCTGAACACCAGCGTCTCTCAACTGCTGGGAAAAGGTGGTGCCATTGTAGTTCGCGGCCATGAAGACGTAGAGGTTCTTCTTCTGGAGCTCGAGGGCCATTTCCGCCGCGACTTCCTTGCTGGGCGCGGAGCCGACTATGGCAGCGAATCCTGGAGCGGTCCCGTCCACGAACTCTACGCCTCTTTTCCGGAGAATAACGTCGTCTGCGGCGCCAAGCCATAGCTTGTCGTCGGTGGGATCCTCCGCGGGAAGGTAGAAATCCGGGTCTTCCAGGTACCGAATAGCTTCGAAGATTTCATAGTTGAAAAGGGAAGCCATTCCCGCGTCCAGTACCGGCCCCAGGTAAGGCAGGTGAGTCTTTTCCCGCACTAGCGGGGGAATAAGCTCTTCCGTGCGATCGAGCACCACCCCCGCGTCGCCGAGGCACTTCACGGGGAAGCCCAGAATTCCGTAGATGACCGGCAGATAGTACCCGGTGTTGGGAAACCCGATCTCTTTCTTCTTTCCGTACTTCTTGACGGCGGTCTCGTATCTCTTCCTGGCCTTCTCGTAGACCTTGTGAGCGCCAGCTATTACATTGGCAGCTATAATTTTTGACACTGTATGTATCCTCCTGTCGAGCTGTCGGCTATGCTGGGACCAGCATCTTACCGGTCACACAATTGAGCGGGGAGAGCATCATTCTCTCCCCGTGCCCCTATTCACAAGCTAGGCGATCTCACGCCTCATGGCCATATCCATGAGCACGCGCTCTCTGGCCTTGTCTATTCCGAGCGCCATTCGCTTGGCGTCGATGTGCTCGAGACACCGCCTGGCCATTTCGTACGGATCTTTTTCTACGAAGTCCCAGCGCCCTCCATAGACCTTCTCAATATCTTTGAACAGATAGTTGGTGCAAATATCCTCGTTGATGGTGGGGAATCCAGCACCGAACAGGACGTAACAGCCTGATGCGACGAAGTACTGACCGATTGAAACGGCCTTCTCACTCATCCACTCAGGTGCCACACCAACGGCCGGGAGGTCGGAAATGTCGTCACCCAGTCCGCCATCTCGCACCACTGCAGTGGCTGCTATGAGGATTCGAGAGTTGTCGACGCACGATCCCATGTGCAGAGCGGGCGGAATGCCTACAGTTTCACAGACTTCTGCCAGACCCGGACCGGCATATTTCGCAGCGGCTTCCGGTGTGAGCAGACCTGCCTTGCCAAGCGCTATGGCTCCGCAGCCAGTTGTTAGGACCAGCACGTCCTTCTTGATAAGCTCTTTGGCCAGCTCTACATGGAGGAAGTCGTGGTTGATGCGGGCGTTTCCGCATCCAACGATCCCTGCAAGCCCTCTGATGCGGCCATTGATGATATTGTCGTTTAGCGGCCGGTAGCTGGCTCGGAACATTCCGCCAAGCAGATAGTTGATGGTCTCGTGGCTGAAGCCCACCACCATGTCATGCTGCTCGGTCGGTATCGAGACTTTATTCTTGTCCCTGTTGGGGTAGTTGTCGATGGCATCCCGAACGATTGCTTTGGCGATTTCAAGTGCGTGATGCTCGTTGAAATCGTAGTGCTTGTACGCGCCTTGCATCTTAGCAATGGGGCTCGTGGTCACGATTTGGGTATGGAAGCACTTAGCCAGCTCTGCCACACCCTGCATGACGCACTGCACGTCAACAACCATTGCTTCTAGAGCGCCCGTTATGATTGCCAACTCCTGCTGGAGGTAGTTGCCGGCGATGGGAATTCCGTGACGCATCAGAATCTCGTTTGACGTGCAACAGATCCCGCCCAGACTGATCCCGCCGGAAGCACCCTTGCTTTGGGCATAGGCGATCATCTCGGGATCCTGGACTGCCTGAACGATGATCTCGGAGAGTGAGGGCTCGTGACCGTGAACGATAATGTTCACGGTGTCCTCTTTCATGCACCCGAGATTGACCTTTCCGAGGATGGGAACAGGCGTGCCATACAGGATATCGGAGAGGTCGGTCGCAATCATGGAGCCGCCCCATCCATCGGCCAATGCGCATTTGGTAGCCAAACGGATGATGTGCTCCATCTCCTGGTTCACGCCCATGTGGGTCATGTGCATGACTTCCACAACTGGTCTGTCAATTCCCGCGGGAATCACGTTTTCCTTGCGCCAGATTTCTTGGCGCTTCAGAGGGGCCCTCTTGACGTTAGAGATTTCTCCATCCTGCTGGCCGTATTGAGCAAGGGCCTTCTCGCCCACTTCTATAGCGATGTCCTTGATCTCGCGACCATCGGTTTCGACACCGAAATCCATAGCCACTGCCAGGAGCTTAGGAATGTCTTTGATTTGGTAGTCGGGAAGCTCTCCCTTAGCCGCGTGGAGGAAGGTGTGAGCCACGTGACGGCCGTGGTCACTGTGGGCAGCCGCGCCTGCCGCAACCATTCTCGCGAAGTTCCGAGCAGCAATGGTCTCGGGAGTAGCACCGCACAAACCACATCTCTTCTTGCGCTCCTCAGGCGTCTCGGTCTTGCCCTTGGGGGGGAGGACCCTACAGGGTCCCATGTTGCAAATCTTGCAGCAGGTGCCACCCTTTCCGATGGGGCATGCAGACAACACTCTCGCTCTGTGAAACGCGGTGGAATAGCCGCCTTCGTCAGCTTTCTTCAGCCCTTCCAGGGTGACGGGGTCGATAGTGTGCTTGGTCCAGTCCGCAGGGGGAATTTCCTTTTTCTTCAACGGTGGGGCCGCAACAGCGGGAGCGGCCGCAACAGCGGGAGCGGCCGCAACTGGTGCAGCCGGGGCTGCGGCTGGAGCGGCTGCAGGAACCTGACCGGACACCAATGAGGTAAGACCGGTTGCCAGGTTTTTCACTGCCCTGAATACTCCTGCCATCTCCTTAAGGCTCTGAATATCGTCCTTGGTCAAAGTGCCCATGAGCTCTATATCTTCCTCCTGTACCGCTGCTGCAGCGGCGGGTTTTTCCTTCGGGGGCGGCGCTTCCACCTTGGGTTCCGGCTTCGGCGCCTCAATTTTCGGCTCAACAACCTTCACCGTGGGCGGCTCTTCTTTTTTCGGGGGTGCTGGCTTTGCCGCGGGTGGTGGCGTAGCCGCTTTTTCAGCCGGCTTGGGAGCTGCTTTCGGCGGTGATGGGGCCGCGGCCTGAGCTCCCAGAGTCAGGTCCACGTCCATGGATTCCAGATTCGTTTCGATCATGATATTGGAAAGATACTTGCGGATATGCTCCAGCGTCTTGGGGTGCCTCAGAATGAGAACATCAGCACCAGCCTGCAGCGCGCTCAATGCAGTGATTGCCTCCAGGTTGATACCTCGAATCGCTGCGTCTCCCAGTTTGGGGTCTTCTGCTGCCGGGAGCTTGGCCTCTTTGGTCTTCCACACTTCTTCAGCGATGTTGTTGACGATCGGATACTGGAGCTTGTCGTCGTTCTGGGTTAGAGCGGCTTGTCGGATACGCTCCATGATGGAGTAACAGTACTCCATACCATAACCCACACCGCCCGTGGTGGGGTCGATAAGGATCTTATTGTTGGGAACACCAAGGTTTTCCAGGAGAATGTTGAGTTGTTTTGCGAGGTTGATGTCGATAGGGGTGTTCGCCGCTACTACGTGCTTGTACGCTATAGCTGCAGCGCCGACTTGCTTGTAGTTCCCTTCGGTCACGGGTCCCAGGACTACGTTCAGCCCCGCGCATGCTTCTGCTACCGCTTTGAGCACTTCGGTATTCTTCTCGTCGTTGGATGTCCCCCAAACGATGAGCGGAACGTTTATCGCTTCTGCCACTTTCTTGGCAACTTCCGCAGCCTGATCGGCGGGCAGGTCTTTGCCGTTGGGATCGGTGCCAGCAAGCCATAGAGCCACA
>CAYZET010000273.1:0-3341 GCA_964477215.1 uncultured Syntrophaceae bacterium
CACGCGTCTGTTCGATGATTTCAACGCCGGTGGTCATGTAATGCGCTTCCACATTGTACGGATTCTCGAACTGGTTCGGCATGAAATACTTGTCAGACTCCTCGTGGAATATTTCATGAGCCCGCCGAATCGCGCCATCCGTGGCCTCACAACCATTGGTCAGAATCAACTCCGCACCAAAAGCTCTCAGGGTGTTCCGCCTTTCCAAGCTTACGCACTCGGGAAGGGTCAACAAGCAACGGTATCCCTTACTGGCCGCCACCATGGAAAGGCCAATGCCCGTATTCCCCGAAGTGGGCTCGAGAATAGTTCTGTCCTCACTCAGGAGCCCCTCCTGCTCAGCCTTTTCAATCATGTACAGGGCTACGCGATCTTTGACCGATCCGCCGGGGTTGTTTCCTTCCAGCTTTCCCAGTATGCGGACCTTGCCGGTACCCTCCGGATAGGCGATTTCCACCAGAGGAGTATTTCCGATGAGACTCAGGATGCCCTTGCAGTGGAGCGGCCCCCCCTGGTGCAAGGCTGAATCGAAAGATTTCCCAACGTTTGCTGGGCGAGACTCGGGTGCATTCATAGTTTTCGTCGGCTCCGAACAAACAAGTGTCGAAGGGTATCGCATCCCCTCGTGTCGACCATGTACCAAACTCTATTATGTATCATTTTGAGCTATCACGCGGCAAGATATTTCTCATGGAAATGGTAAACATTACCCTCCCTGAGCTAACTTACCAGCCTGGCTCGGTCCGCCTTGCTTCTTCGCATTCGGCAGCCTCCCGTTATCGGGGAGCACACTTTGCCGCTCGTATCAACTTGTCTTTTTGCCATCAGCATGATATGGAGATTTCTTAAGAAATGCTTGCGCAGTCACCGCTGCGAGAGGGGAATAACTATGGATTCAGTGCCCATTCTGACGACCGGCCCCGATATGACCCTTCAGAGGAATGCCTACGAATACCACGAACAGCGATCATGCGAAAACCTGAATTCACCGCACGAAGAATCGTCTCAAAGTCTGGAGCACGTACCTGAGACTGCCGACCGCTCCGCGTGCGAAGATGCTGTTATTATCCCCTTACCCGCGGACATTGAGTCTCTCATAAAATCATTCGAAATGATCTTTCAACTGCAACAACGTTCCGAAGAAATTCGATACCTCCTGGAGAAGGTAGACCACGTCCTTCTTACTTCACGATCCGCTTCAGATCTTGCTCTCCGAATGGTCAAGATCCTGAAAGAAGAGTTCGACCTGGCAGCAGTCCAGATCCTCTTCAGGGACGACCATCCCATAGCATCGAAATTTGCGTGGAGCACACCCGTCGGAGTGGGACTCATCCCTCCCGATCTGATGGATGCGGAAGAGCTCTTTTCGGAAGACCCATTCGTGCTCGACGACCCCTCCGGGCCACTCGCCCACAGCCTTTTTGGGGATCCTGCCTTGCCGCTGTCTTCCGCGACGGTAGCCACGTTGAGCGCAAACGGCCACGAACTGGGCTTGCTCTGCCTAGGGAGCAGCGACCCCGGCCGCTATTGGTGCGGCATGAACACCGAGTTGATTGCCTCGCTGGCAACCAAAGTCTCGCTGGGCATACTCAACGCGTGGGACCATGAAACCCGATTGCGTGACGCTCTTCTAGCACGTGGACAAGGCCCGTACACGGAGGCGTTCTTTCTGGAATACCTCCAGAAGGAGCTCAATCGTTCATGGCGGACGCTGACGCCGTTCTCGGTCATGGCACTTGAATGGCACCCCCACGCGGAAGGTTGCTGTCCGGCCAGAGAGCAGGTGGCTGCACTTGTTCAGAGCAACCTCCGCTCGGAAGACATCGTGGCTGAAAGCGATTCGGGAAAGCTGTGGGTACTCTTGCCTCATACCAGTATCGAGCGTGCCAAGGCCATTGGGGAGCGCCTTTTGTACCGGGTCCGGGAAGAGCTCCAGGAAGGGGTGCTTCTCTCCGCCGGCATCACGCAGTTCTCCCGGTACGCAGGCGTAGCATCCGCGCTTCTCAGACAGGCTGAGCGAGCCCTGGCTGAAGCCCGCGGTGCCAACGACTCCCCCGTAGTAGCCCATCCCCTCGACGAAGTCATTTCATGATACATGCACCAAATCGCAGCATGCGTTGGCCTCCCCGCGTTCAGATCGCTGGGGTATCGAGCCTGGAGGAAGGGCTTTTCTGTCACAAGACAGGCGTAGAAGCCCTCGGATTCACTCTGGAGCTCCCCACCGGAATTCACGACGGTCTGACGCGGCAGGCAGCCGCGCAGATCATCGAAGAGCTTCCGAACGAAATTCTGCCCGTGGCCATTACGTACTTGGGCACAGCCCGAGACGCATCGGCATTAATCAAAGAGACGCGCTGCAGGGCAATACAGTTCCACGGAGCGATAAGCCCCGACGAGGTCCGTCGCTTTCGAGATCTACTCCCCGAAGTCAGAACTATCGGCAGGGTTACGGTCTCGAGCTCCGCCGCTATCGCCGCTGCACGTCGGTTCAGTCCCCCAGAGTGGGATGCAATCATCCTCGACTCTGTCGATCCTCGTACAGGGCAAATCGGCGCGACGGGGTTGACCCACGATTGGTCGATCAGCAAAACGATAGTGGAGGTGGCCCGAATCCCCGTGATCCTGGCGGGAGGGCTCACCCCCGACAACGTGGAGGAAGCCATAGCCATAACCCGACCCGCCGCTGTCGATGTCCACACCGGAATTGAGAACCCCGACGGCACGAGATCTTTCTCCAAGATTCACGCGTTTACCAAGAAAGCCCTGCAAGCCCTGAGCCGCTGGTCGGTAGCTGAGGCTGGAGACCTGCCAAGCGCAGACAGAACAGGATCGCCTAGGGACGATCTCACGTGACTCCGGGGGGGCTCCTCGGGAGCCTTCCTGACGAACCGAGGCTCCCGTAAGCCCTGAGAGAATGGGCATGTCAGAAGCGGGGGATCACACGGATTCGACTGCCTTCACCGAAGGAACTCTCTCCTTAAGTACTCGTTCAATACCCATTTTCAACGTCATTTGACTCATAGGACAACCGCCGCAAGCTCCGGTCAGCCGAACCTTCACAGTCCCATCGTCGGTGACATCCACCAATTCACAATCACCGCCGTCGGCCTGTAGCTGCGGACGGACCGTATCGAGGGCGGCCTGGACTTCTTCTCTCATGTTCTAGCTCCTTTCGGATATGACGTAAGCGTATTTGAGAACCTTATCACACAATAAGCAGATACGAGAGAAGAAACAAGGTTTACGGGCGCCCGATTGCTCACTGGGCGGAAAAAGGAGTCCCGAGGGGGTAGTAAGCGCCTGTGGTGCATGCATGTAGTGCAGTCCCGCGGAACGCGGGA
>CAYZET010000273.1:3441-7592 GCA_964477215.1 uncultured Syntrophaceae bacterium
CGCGGGACTACCCCACGTGGAGGAGAAAATGGCAGTCTGGAATACGGTATTCGCGAGAAATGGCTTGACAAGGACGTACTAGTTCAGTAAACAGAGATTGCGAACGAACCGGTCAGTCATTTATCAACGACTGACCATTGTGTTTTTTGTGAGGAAACCGTGAAAATACCATTCGACAAAGAAATACAGGATGTTATCGCCAGAACTAAAACCCACAAAGACACCTTCGCCGTGCCCGAGCTCGCCGCAATCCTCGACAATGCCCTCCAACGATCTGCCGCATCAGACCTCTCCCCGGAAGAGGTCATCCTCAGGTTCGTCGAGAACGCGTCCAAAGCTCTCCTTGCTTCTCCCATATATTCGGACACTCTCATGCGAGAGCTTTATCGCAATGTCCTAAAGACTGCAAGCGCCCACAATGTCCCTCGAGAAACTCTCCTCGAGGATCTCCTTTTCCTCAGCCTGAAACAGGGACCCGAACCCCACGACAAGAAGCGCAAGAAGCACAAAGACGCGAGAAGCCGGATACTTCAGGCTGCCCTTGCAGAGTTTTCCGAGCGCGGATACCACGCGTCAACAATAGATTCCATCGCAGACCGAGCGGGAATAGCCAAAGGAACCGTCTACCGATACTTCAAGACCAAAGAAGCGCTCTTTCTCGCGCTCAAAGAAGATACCATGTCCGAATTTGTGGACCTGGCTCGGCAGGATTTGAGTCAAGAGGATGACATCCTGAACATAATCGAACGCGTAATCAGAATGTATCTCGCCTTTTTCGAGAACAATTCTGCTTTCTTCAAAGTAATCATTCAAGAGCACAAAGAATTCGGCACAGAATTCTCCGAAAAGTTCATCAACGAGCTCATCCTGGCGTTACCGGGACTGAAAAGACGCTGCTGGAAGGCGTCTCGCAGCGGACGTCTGAAACAGATGAATTACTTCACCGTGTTTTACGGCATCATCGGCTTTTTGAACGGAGTCATTCAGAAGTGGCTCCACGAAGGCGGCGAGGGCTCTCTGGTGGCCGAAGTCGATACGGTCATCGAGGTTCTGTTCTACGGATTCGTGGTTCAGCCGCAAGCCGGAGAAAAAGCTAACTCATTGAAGGTGATTTCATGAAATCATTTGATTGCGTTGGAGTCGAAATTCCTATTCTCTACATTAATCCACCGTACAACGCCGACTCTAGTATCATCTGCAGGGTTTCCCAGGCCGGCGGGCTTGGGATCGTGGATCATGTGACCGCAGGGCCTGCACGCTTTACGGTACCAGCTCATACACCGCACGGGGTCCGACTTGGCCTCGAAGGGCTTCATGATCGGTCCTGGGACCCGGACGAAAAATTGGCTGTGCTCCCCCTCGAGAACTGGGAGGCCGTGTCTACTCTGGCATCTCAATCTCTTATCGGCATTCCAGTGCCGGTATTCGTGGAAGTGGGAAACCGGAGACAAGCAGTTGCTGCAATCAATGCGGGAGCAACCGGTCTCATCGCACGGGGAAACGAGGGTCCAGGATGGGTGAGCGAAACCAGCGGCCTCGTGCTTCTCCAGGAGATTATCGATCTCTCGGACGTTCCTGTATTTCTTCAGGGAGGAATCAGCCCCAGAACCGCGCGGGCAGCTATTGCCGCAGGAGCCGCAGGGGTTGTGCTCGACGTCCACTTCACGCTCGCGGAAGAATCATGTCTCCCTGGGAACCTGAAAGAATTCCTGTCTTCGCTGTCGTTTCCCACCACGACCGTTCTTGCAGAGGGAAGGGCGACAGTTCTGCGCGTGTATTCCCGAATTGGGACGAGAATGGTCCGTGAGCTTCGCAAAATCGAGGAGACCCTATCGGATGAGGAACGGAACGCGTACGAAGAGCGCCTCTCAATGGCTTTGGCAGCACCGTGCGCAAATCCCGATTCCAATGAAGCGCTCCTGCCTCTTTCAGAGGACCTGGCAACAGCGGCAAAACTGGCTCGGGAGTACGGCGACACTCGAAGCATCGTTCAGGTTTTTTCAAAAGCGATGGCAGAACCTAAGGGTCCCTGGCCGTTCGCAGAGGGTTCGGCTACCGCACGGGATCATGGCACCCGCTTTCCGCTCGTTCAGGGGCCAATGGCGCACGTGAGCGATAATCCCGAATTTCTCCGGGCGGTGGCATCCGCTGGCGCGTTGCCCTTTCTGGCTATGGGCAACATGCCCCGACCCATTGCAGAGGAAGCCCTAGCCCTGGCATCGGAGAGCACGGGGGGCCGGTTCGGCGTAGGACTCATAGGGCTTGAAGTGAATCGGGCCTGCTATGAGTCTCACCTGGAGGCAATGAAGAAGAATCCGCCCCCATACGCGATACTGGCGGCAGGAGGACCAGAGCTTGCCAAACGGATCGAAGACAATGGGACAGCGTGCTATCTGCACTGCCCCGCGCCCTCGATGCTGTCCGAAGGACTCAAAGTGGGGCTTCGCAGATTTGTGTTCGAGGGGTGCGAGTCCGGCGGTCACATAGGGACGTTGAGCAGTCTGAATCTCTGGTCGGTCAATCTCGACGAATTGCAGGAGGCTTCTCGAAACGGTCTCGATCTGAAGGAAGTGACGGTGCTTTTCGCAGGCGGAATTGCGTCGGGCCGGGCCGCAGCCTTTGTCGCAGGCCTCGTCTCTGACCTACCAGGACTGAAGGTTGGATTGCAGATGGGGACGGCATACCTTGCTACAGCGGAGGCCGTCTCCACATGCGCGATCACTCCTACTTATCAGCGGCTCACCCTTGAAAGCGACAGAACCGTGGTCATCGGCAGGACGGTGAACACTCGTGCGCGGGCAGCGGGCTCCCCCATGGCCTCAAAGCTTATCGACCGGGAGCTCGACCGAATCAAGAGTGGCGTTTCTCTGCGAGAGCGAAAGGAACAGTACGAAAAGGACAATCTGGGCGCGCTGAGGCTGGCCTCGAAGGGGTGCGCCATTGATCCGAGCACAGCGACCTTCGACTGTCCGGTATTTTGCGACCTGCCGCCTGAGGAGCAGCTCCAGAGAGGACTGTACCTTATGGGGCAGGTGGTGTCTGTTTTGGACAGAGTCGAGAAAGTAGAGGATCTGCACGCCCGGATTTTCGAAGGTGGACGCGCGGTTTTCGAGACTTCCACAAGATTGCGGGAAACTCCCCAGAAAGTTGAGCAAACAATGCTCCCGGCAGCCGTCCCGAGCGCGGAGGTGGAAATGCAGCGTGAGCCTATCGCAGTGGTTGGCATCGGGGTCCGGTTGCCGGGCTCCGATTCGGTCGCAGGCTTCTGGCAGCAGATCCTCGAGGGGAGGAGCGGAATAATCGAGGTGCCCGAAGATCGCTGGGAAAACAAAGCATTATACTACGATCCCGATCCCAAGGTTCCCGACAAGTCGTACAGTTGCATTGGTGGCTTTGTCCAAAATTTCACGTTCGATCCTCTCAAGTACCGAATTCCCCCTGCTGTTGCAAAAAAGATGGATCGTACCCAACAGATGGCGGTTACCTGCGTCGCGGACGCTTTGGCCGACGCGCGGCTCAGTCCGGACGAGCTCAAGGGCCGAAGGGTCGGCATCATTCTGGGCAACAGCATGGGCGGAGAGACCACGGATAAGTACGCGGCGCGAGTCCTGTTTCCCAGGACTATAAGCTGCCTTCGATCTGTGCTGGAGGAAGTCGACGTTGACGAGCAGACGCGGGAAAGGCTCCTCGACGAATACCACGCCCGGTACTTGGAAAATCTTCCCGACATCACAGAGGATTCGCTTCCAGGAGAACTGGCGAACGTGATCTCCGGCCGGGTCGCAAATGTCTTCAATCTGGAAGGCCCCAATTTCACGGTTGATGCCGCCTGCGCTTCCTCTATGGCTGCCGTGATGAACGCGGTGAACGCACTGCGAGAGGGACGAATCGATTTTGCCATCACGGGTGGTGTGGATGCTGCCATGGGTCCAGCCTCCTTCGTCAAGTTTTGCAAGATCGGAGCTCTCTCTCCGGACGGAAGCAGACCTTTTGACGAAGGCGCGAATGGATTCGTGATGGGAGAAGGTGCCGGGGTGTTGATTCTCAAACGGCTCTCCGACGCAGTACGCGACAATGACAGGATCTACGCGACGATCATTGAGGTTGGATCCTCATCGGATGGCAGGGGAAAAGGCATAACCGCACCCAAT
>CAYZET010000274.1:0-7553 GCA_964477215.1 uncultured Syntrophaceae bacterium
CACAAGTCCCAGGCGTACGTGAGAACATTGGTCTTACCACAGAGCGTCAGCTTGCCCTTCCTGTTTTTCGAGCGCGCAGCCTCAAAGGCGTACCTGAGGAGGCGCTCCACTCCCTTACGCGTATTTATCGATTCCTGGATCGCTATTTCGTCCCGAGTTCCTTTCTTGAGGAAACCGCCGCTCCCAACGTAAAACCCTTCCGTATTTTCGCGCACTATGAGCAAGTCTATGTCGTCGGGCCCCTTGTCCCTGAGGGGTGTCTCAACCCCGGGGTAGAGTTTTACAGGACGCAGGTTGACATACTGATCGAGCTCAAAGCGCAGGCAGAGCAGGATCCCTTTCTCCAGTATTCCTGGCGCAACGTCGGGGTGACCTATGGCTCCCAAATAGATCGCATCCACGGTCCTCAGATCAGCGATAACCGAATCGGGCAACGTCTCACCGGTTCTCAGGTAACGCTCTCCTCCCACGTCATAATCCACGAATTCGAGGGAAAACCCGTAGAGTGATGAGAGCGCGTTCAGTACTTTCTTCCCCTCCCGGATCACCTCAGGACCTGTGCCATCTCCCCCTATTACCGCTACGGAATACGACTTCGCCATTGCCGCCTCTGATGTGCTAAATTGTGATAAAGCCTGCCGTCTCGTGTCGGCATGCTGTGAGCCGGACGCGGCAGGACGAGTACTTATCGCACGCGAGGGCCGATCATTACAACCCACCGGTCTGGATTGGGTCATTTTCCGTGCGCTGCCCGGTGGCAGACGCGTCGATGTTTACGGTACGCTGCTCGCAAAGGTTCGCGCAGTGAGAGAGAGTCCCCTCAGTGGATGGGAGAATGTGAAGGAGCGCTCACAATTTGGGGTAGATTGGCTACCCAATCAATACCCTTATTTTAACCCTTGACAAATTCCATGCCAACGATATTGTGTTAACTAAACCGGTGGTATCGGAGGATCTGGGAGTCGAAGTTGGCCCTTGCGGATTTTTTGTTCGCAGGGGTTGACTTATTTTGTGGGCAACGCTATGTTTGACCAAGCAAGGCCGTCTTCCATTTGTATCATGACTCCCCCCCCTTGATACCTTACCGGAGACGGTCTTCGTTTTTTTTGGGGCCCTATTTTTCGGGGGCAGGGGACTGAAACGGACGCACGACAGACTCAGGCGTCGCCCAATGTGCGTCGCGGCCAGCGCGCCCCCAGAAACGAAACCATTTCGGGCGCGCATCGGCACTGCTAGAAACATGAGACGAGGATGAAACGGTTACCGCCGTGGATCCGTACGCGGCTTCCGGCCGCCTATGCGATGGCACGGGTCACTGCACACACGTACGCCCGTGGATTGGCAACTGTTTGCCGGGAAGCTTGCTGTCCCAACCAAGGAGAGTGCGCGGACCGCGGCACAGCCACATTCCTCATACTCGGAGACCGCTGTACCCGAAATTGTTCCTTCTGCGCGGTGCGCCACGGCCCGGGGGAACCCCTCCGAGAGGACGAGCCTCGCGAGGTTGCCAACGCCGTTGCTTCTCTCGGATTGACCCACGCGGTGATCACATCGGTGACGAGAGATGACCTTCCTGACGGAGGTGCAGCGGTCTTCGCTGCAGTCATTCGGGAAATCCGAAATATCTCCTCGCGAACCACTGTAGAGGTCCTGGTTCCTGATTTCAGAGGATCGATGGATGCTCTCGAGATGGTGGTCGATGCCGGACCCGACGTCATAAATCACAATTTGGAGACCGTTCCCAGGCTTTATAGCGTTCTGAGGCCTGCAGCTTCCTATTCGCGATCGCTGGAGCTTCTCCGCCGCGTAGCCTCCTTTGGTCGTAACATCATCACCAAGTCGGGGATCATGGTAGGCGTAGGGGAAAATCGGAGCGAAATCCTGGAGCTGGTTCGAGATCTGGTTCTTGCGGACGTATCGGTGCTCACTATCGGCCAGTATCTTCAGCCTACTCACCGCCACTATCCGGTTCAGAGGTTTCTCCCTCCCCACGAGTTTGACCAGTTGGCTGAAGCCGCACTCGCGAGCGGCATGAAGTGGGTCGAGTCCGGACCGTTGGTAAGGAGCTCATACAGAGCCGGCGCGATTCTCAGACGCCTCACAATGCCGGAGGGGCCACCCGAAATCTCCGGCTCCGCTTGAGGAATCGCTACTTCCCCCGCCTTATATTTTCCGAAGGTAACCGGTCCTCTTCCCCGTTAGTGGGACAGGATCTGGATCACTGTCCAGGACGAGTATGTGTGGCACTAATCACCTGCCGATCTTATAGCTTCACGAAGCTTCAGGCCGATCTCTGTAGCAAGATCTGAATCGGATTCAGTCAAGACCGCTGCAATTTCGCGCCATTCGTCCTCATCTCCCGTGAGAGTGACCTCGATGATTTCCTCATTGGAATCGCTCAAAACAGCCTCAGTAAGTTCCATCCTTTGTGCTCCTTGGGCCGACGTATTGACTTGAGTGTTGCGACCGACCGCATGCACTCTTGGGACCCACCTCCGCGGGGTCCTGCCCGAATCGGGTCAGGAGAGTCCGTCCAAAAGAACTTCGCGTGGTGTTCCCACTTACAGAAGACGATCATCTTTCGATCGTCCGCTGACCCACAGGGTGAAATCCTAGTAAAAGGATACTCAAAAGGCAACAATCTTTCTCAGGCATTTTCCGCCTCGATACGGAATTTGTCGAACCCCGCTCGGGGCAGTGCTCTGTCCCGCAGACAGGGTTGCGTGTCCGCAGTGAGACCGTGCAGGTAAAGGCAGGTTTGAAACCCAAGAACGCAGGCTGGAAAGCCCGCACCACGGGTTTCAAACCCGCGGCCACCGTTGCAGCGAGGGTCAGCCCTCCCCATGTCTTTTCGGGTTGACAAGCACACCGGTTTCAACTATGAGCCAAGGCGTCCAGCACGGGGTCAAACTGGTGTAAGGAGAAGTGACGTGTCAACGAGGCCTGTGTCCAGGGTAGAGGCGTCTGGAGTCCCATACCGCTCTCTCAGGGAAGACCCTCGTTACGACGAGATCAGGAAACTGATTGAAGATTTTCCCCCCGAGCACATGGAGAAATTGCGGCTCTACATAGAGCGATGGCTGCGCAAACTCTGAACTGCCCCGCATGGAATCTGCGTGGCGCTCTTCACAGTTGAAAGACGGTCATCATTATTGGCAACCGCTACTGCTCAGTTTACGAACTGCACCCACACCAGTTTCAATGCATTTTGCTATGGCTCACGATGCGGATCGATTCGATCGGCCATCCGGACACCGCCACTCTTTCTCACCCCCACTATTCCCATTCGATGGTGCTGGGCGGCTTCGATGAGATATCGTACACAACGCGATTGATTCCTCGAACCTCATTGATAATTCTATTTGAGATGACCGCGAGCACGTCCGGCGGAATGCGGAACCAGTCTGCTGTCATGCCATCTTGAGCTTCGACCGCTCTCAGAGCGGCCACGTGCTCGTAGGTCCTGCCGTCTCCCATTACGCCGACCGATCGAACAGGCAAGAGCACGACAAAGGCTTGCCATATGTCCCTATAAAGCCCGGCCTTTCGAATTTCTTCGATCGCGATGGCGTCAGCGTTTTGCAGTAATTTGACCCTATCGGGAGTGACTTCACCGAGCACGCGCACCGCGAGCCCGGGACCGGGGAAGGGATGCCGCCAAATGAGGGGCTCCGGAAGCCCCAGCTCGGCTCCCAAAATCCTGACTTCGTCCTTGAACAGCTCCCTGAGGGGCTCGAGTAACTTCAGCCGCATTCGCCCCGGCAGTCCACCTACGTTATGATGGCTCTTTATGGTCACCGACGGACCGCCTTTGAACGAGACACTTTCTATAACGTCCGGATACAGCGTGCCTTGCGCGAGGAATTCCACGCCAGGAAACCTGCCCGCCTCTTCTTCAAACACCCGAATGAATTCTTCCCCAATAGCTTTTCTCTTCAGCTCGGGGTCCGTCACGCCGCTGAGCCGGGCAAAGAATCTCTCTGAGGCGTCTACGTAGTCCAAGGGAATGCCAAGGGCCTCTTCAAAAGTCAGGCGCACATCTTCCGCTTCCCGTTTTCTCAGCAGCCCGTTGTCCACGAAGATAGGATGGAGCTGTCTTCCGATGGCTTTATGCAGCAATGCCACCATCACCGAAGAATCCACGCCCCCGGACAAGGCAGCCACAACGTGCGCGTGGCCAACGCGTTCCCGCACCTGCTGCGTAGTCGTTTCGATAAATGCGGCCATGGACCACTCAGGCTTCAGTCTGGCAATACGGAATAGGAAGTTCCGAATGATCAGCGTCCCATCCGGAGTATGAACGACCTCAGGATGAAACTGGACTCCGGTAACGCGCTCGTCCAAGCTCTCAACTGCTGCAAAATCGGTCTCTTCTGTACGCCCTGTTGACCTGAAGCCCTCGGGCAGTCGGGTCACTTTATCCCCATGGCTCATCCAGACCAGGGCTCCTGGGCTCACCCCCTTGAGCAGGACCGAATTCTCCTCGACGGTCTTCAATAAGGTCCGACCGTACTCTCTCTGTCGAGCCGGCTCTACGGTTCCACCGAGCGCGTGCACGATGGCCTGGAGCCCGTAACATATTCCAAGGACGGGGATCCCCAGATCCAGGATCGCCCGATCCAGTTGCGGAGCCCCGTCGTCGTACACGCTCGCAGGCCCCCCGGAAAGGATTATGGCTGCGGGCATCTGCCGCTGGACTACGTCCATGGCTCTATCGAACGGGTGAATCTCGCTATACACACGATTTTCTCGCACCCGTCTCGCTATAAGCTGCGTGTACTGAGCTCCGAAGTCAAGGATGAGAACGTACTGTTGGGTCACTACGCGACTACCTCCTTGGTCGGCGACTTTCCTGTCGCCTATGTCCGGCCTGTTTGCCTCGCCCATCCGCATTGCTTGCCGTGGCCAACCGGGCCGTAGTTGTATGCCGTTAAGGACGCTGGGGAGCTTTGCATCGAGAAATAAAAAAAGACCGGGTACAGCCCGGTCTTTCTTATTCTTTCAGGTGGAATATTCTTCCGAATTACTTCACCACCTGCTTTTTCTCCATGGTGTAGGATGCGCCAGGCTTTACGCAGGGATTGCAGCCAGGGGAAACCATTGAGAATTTCTCGTAGTTGCTGACCAGCTTGGAGTTTGGCGGCAATGCGGGGGGAGCGCCCCAGGCAACGGGACCACCATACGCGGGAGCCACACACTTCGGAGGATGAACCTCAACCTTCATCGTGCAGGTTGTGCCCTTCCAAACTCCCCAGGGACGGAATCCACCGGTGTACTGCTCGCAGCTAAAAGGCATCAGAAACGTGCTGTCCCCGCCGGGAGTTCCCGCGTTAACCTTGCTGAAGGAGTATGTCACCTTCATCGGGATCATAATCATGTCACCGTCCGACGCAGTCATCATCCCGATCATCTTAGCGCTTGCCAACCCTGCGGTCATGATCAGAGCCATAGCGCTGAGCACAACGATCAGTCTTTTAACCATACCCAAATCCTCCTTTTATTAGGCCCCCAATGCCACGTGCACGGGACCGCATTTGGAATTGTAGACAAATAACACCTGATTGCCATTTTGATTATCAGAACCACCCCGGTAAGTCAAGACTTTTTTCTCGGGATAGCCCTACCTTGCTCTGGATTACAATTGACCATACCAAAAAAATATCGCGTTTCAAACTTTTTTTTGCCACAACTCACCATCGCCCACCATCACGACCAGACATCCCCCAAATCCCGAGGGTCTGCCAAGCACCCCTCCAGGGCACTCGCTGCCGCCACTGCAGGAGATGCCAGCACCACTTCACTCTCAGGATGACCCATCCTCCCGACAAAGTTGCGATTCGTCGTGGACACTGCGCGCTCCCCTTTAGCCAGAATGCCCATATGACCACCAAGACACGGTCCACAGGTAGGCGTGGTGAACGCCCCGCCTGCCCGTATAACATCCTCTACAATCCCCTCAGAAGCCGCCTGAGCCATGATCGACGGGGTCCCGGGTATCACTAGGAGCCTTACCCCTCGAGCCACTGTATTGCCCCTGAGAATCGCCGCAGCAACTCGTAGATCTTCAATCCGGCCATTCGTGCACGAGCCAATCACCACCTGGTCCACTTTCATGCCTTTGACCTCCGTAACAGGCCTCACATTCTCCGGCAGAAACGGAAGCGCGACTACCGGCTCGAGTGTTGACAGGTCTATGCGGTATGTTTCCGCGAACCTGGCATCTTCATCTGATTCGTAAGTCGTGTACGGTCTCGATCCGTGTGATTCCACGTACGAACGGGTTGACTCATCGAAGGGAAAGATCCCATTTTTCGCCCCGGCCTCAACGGCCATATTCGTCACCGTGAACCGATCCGCCATGGTGAGGTGTGCCACACCCTCCCCGGTAAATTCCATAGCACGGTAGAGTGCGCCGTCCACACCGATCTTGCCTATAACAGACAAGATCAGATCCTTTCCGCTAACCCAAGGACCAAGCCTTCCTACCAGGTCGAACCTCATCGTGGCAGGAACTTTGAACCAACACATACCGGTTAGCATCGCGGCGGCGAAATCCGTGCTCCCCACCCCCGTGGAAAATGCGGCTAGCGCGCCATAGGTACACGTGTGGCTGTCCGCGCCGACCACCACCTCGCCGGGCACTACCAAACCCTTCTCCGGCAGCAGGACATGCTCGATACCCATGAGCCCTACGTCATAAAAGTGAACTATGCCCATCTCATGCGCAAAACGTCTGGCTTCGGCCATGTTCGTGGCAGACTGGATGTCCTTGGCCGGACTGAAGTGATCGAGCACGATGACCACCTTATTTGGATCGAACACTCGAGTGCCACCCGCGTCACGAAAGGGTTTCAGAGCCAGAGGGAGCGTGATGTCATTAGCCAGCGCCACATCGACTCGGACTTGAATAAGCTCTCCAGGTGTGACCGCATCCACACCCGCATGGGCTGCGAGAATCTTCTCCGTGATCGTCATCCCCATCTACAACATTCCTTTCTCCCGCCTTGATTCTTCTAACATTGCTATGCCGCGGGACCGTCACTGCCGGCCGCTTCCCGTCTTATCCGCAGATACTCGTCAAGAGCGGCAGTCCAGTGGCGAGGCGTATATCCCGCCAGGGTGGAAAAGTGACTGGTATCGAGAACCGAATAGGCCGGCCTCGGCGCTGGCCTTCCCAGCTCTTCGGTGCTGATCGGTTCCACTCTGACATGGCTCAAGCCTGCGCGCTCTACAATGGCACGCGCAAAGTCATACCAGGTGGTTTCACCAGAATTCGCCATGTGAAACGTGCCGTGGCCGCGCACACGACTCAATTGCGCCAGGGCCCGAGCAACGTCGGGGGCATAGGATGGCCGGCCACACTGATCGTTCACCACCCTTAGAACATCCCTCGTCCGGGCACCGTTGAGGATAGCCTCGACGAAATTCTTCCCGTGGATGCCGAAGAGCCACTGGGTCCGTACAATACAGTGGTCATCGGGAAGCGCTTCCCGCACGAAGAGCTCTCCCTGAGCTTTCGACGCGCCGTACACGCCTATCGGGCCGATCGGGTC
>CAYZET010000275.1:0-7525 GCA_964477215.1 uncultured Syntrophaceae bacterium
GCCTGATGTGAGCACCTTCGAGCCGACACGGAAAGACACGAACGTGCCGAATGTTAACACGATCCCTGGACACGACGTGTTCTACTTCGATTGTCGAGTATTACCCGAAGTCGATCTCGACCGGGTGCTGAAAGAAATGGAGGGGGTTGCCGAGGAAATAGCGCGACAGTTTGGGGTCGAGACTGCTGTAGAGGAGTACCTGAAATTTGTGGCACCAGAGCCCACTCCTCCTGACTCGCCGGTTGTGGTGGCTCTTGCCCAAGCAGTGCAGGAAGTCTATGGCGTCCAAGCACGTCCTCACGGCATAGGAGGACAGACGGTTGCGGCATTCTTTCGGAAGAGGGGACTCCCTGCCGCAGTCTGGGAGAAGATCCTCCAAACAGCTCATGCGCCGAACGAGAGGATCTTGCTGGACAACCTGATCGGCAACGCGAAGGTCTTCGCCCGGATGATGATTTGATTGTTGATTTTCTGATCCGCGGAGTGTTCGCTGTACTGTAGCCGCGGCCCCGCATGTGGTGCGCCGGCCCACCAAGGGAAGGCGCAACCGCCTCGGACGACGAAGGTCCTGCCCATTGATGGCTCTTGGTCGGTCTTCGTCGGTCGGGACATGTTGATTTGGGAGGATATCGGGGTATGGTTTATCGTAAGGCCTTTATTGTGCCCCTGTGTGCCGTATGCTTCCTTCTCTTGGGTCTGGTCCTGCCCTCTCCCGCGTCTTCCACGGACAGATCGAGACCGAAGCCAGCGTCTCGTGATGCAGGCCTCTCAGTGACATTGCCCCAGGCGGTGGCCACTGCAGTGGCGAGAAACTTGCGTATGGCAGATTCTCGGCTCACCGTAAGAGAGAAAGAATACCAGCGCCGAGAGGCTTTCTCGGACTTTTTTCCCTCAATAGATCTCACGTACACTGCATCCGCGTCCAAGTATAGGCAGTCAAGCCCTGTCCAGGCATTGGCAGCAGCCCACGATAGCAGGTGGACGTATCGGGGAGGACTCTTTACCGGGATTTCACCTGACTACCCCTATCGTATCGACCCATACCGCACGTTTACTATGTCCGCTACACTCAGTCAGCCCCTGTACACCGGTGGGCGCCTGCTGAACAACTACAAATTTGCCAGACTCGGCGTAGACTATTCTGCCTTACAATTCGAGGTGGATCGTCAGGACCTCATCCTCGAAGTATACGAAGCGTTCCTGCAGATGCTACAATCGGAGAAGCTACTCGAGGTGGCGGACCAGTCGATCAGGGCATTGGAGTCACTGAGAAACCAGACTATCGAGTTTTACAAAGCCGGGGTGGTCGCCAAGGTGGACGTCCTCTCGACAGAGGGTCAGTTGGCTCAGGCTCGAATCCAGAAGACGCAGGCACTGTCGAACATCGAGACATACAGAGCGCAGCTCAACTTCCTGATGCGCTACCCCCAGGAAGTCAAGACTCGGATCGTTTACGATCTCAAGTACATCCCGAATGATTACCAGATTCCCGAGATCTACCGAATGGCGGCAGCGAACCGTCTGGAGATACGTCAGGCCAGTATCTCGGTAGATCAAGCCATGGCGTTGGTCCAGTCGGCGAAGGCTGATCTCCTGCCGACCGTAGCAGTTCAGGTTCAGGGTTCCCGCTTGAACGACGACTGGAACACCTTCGATCGGGAAGCCGTCAACAGTTGGTCCCTGCAGGGAGTTCTCACATGGTCGTTCGACATGTTCAGACGTCGAGACACGGTCAATGAGAAGCGGACGTCTCAAGCCAGAGCGTTCGTGGACAGACAACTGCTAGTCGAGCAGATTATGGAGGAGGTCAAGACGGCCTATGTTGCAATGAAGCGCTCTGAAAGCGATATTCAAGACAGTCGCAAGGCCGTTGAATTCAGGCGAGAGAACTTCCGCATCAACCAGGAGCGGTACAAGGAGCAGGTGGCCACGTACACGGAAGTCCTTGATGCTCAGAGACAATTGGCACTTTCCGAAGGGGACTATTACATTTCTCTCATAGGGTACTGGATCAACAAGGCAGTGCTCGAAAGAAGGATGGGCACCCTGAGGCAGTGACCGTGTTTCGGGTCACAACTAGCCCAGTGCGGTCTGTAGAATGTGGGGACTTCTCTCTGAGTATTCCGGAAAGAGGATATGAAAGCAATCAGTGTCTTCTTGCTTTTCTGTTTCATGGGTTCCCTTGCGGCGATTCCCGAAGCCGTTGCAGCGGAAACCTCGGCGTCCGCACGGGAAGTGACCTCGTCGACTGGGAGGCCGAGCTCCATACAGGTTCGCCAGCAATTCTTTTCTCAGCAGCAGGCCTTCCTACTGGGTCAATTGCAGGAAATCGAGCGATGTCTCAGGACCTCTCAGCTCAATGTTGTCCTGTACGATCCTCAGGGCAACATTAATCGAGTGCCGCAGACGGACATAGTGAATTGCGGACGCCAATTGCAGACGGTTCAGAGACAACTTCAGAGCCTTGCCAGGAGGGCGGAGCAACTGAATCAAGATGCCCAAGCCCTCGCTCTGGCTTTGGAGAGGGCTGCAGTGCTCGAGCAGACGGCGCAGAGGCTTCGTGCAGCCAGAGATGCCGCGGGACTGGATTGAAGGCTCACTCGCAGAGCTTCTATGGCCGGTGTCCTAAGTTTCATTTTCTTCCCATGTGTAGCGAACATCTACAGGAGGCTTCCGGAGCAGTGGGACTGGCGTCTCGCTCGTCAGTGTTGAGCAGGAAAAACAGAATTTATTATCGACAACTGCCATATACCGAGAACTCCCCCGTTCCCGTGGGGATTCTGTTGGAGGCGGTGGGACGTAGCGTGGCTGCGGCCAGTCAATGCTATTTGCACCAGGTCGAGCCATGGCAAGCGCCCTACCCGATTGCAGACCGGTGCTTGCGGTATGGGAGCGAGTACGGAGACAGTTGCAGGCCAAGAGGAAGAGTTATCCCGGGGAGTGCATCGCCTCAGGCCGGGCTTGCGCCTGAGCCTGCGGAAATGCACTCCTTGGGACAAAGGGATAGGGATCAAACGCAGCCGGTAGGCTTCGGCAAGCCGGCCACTTTACAGGCACCTTTTGCCGGGCCTGACGGAAAGAGCTCATAGATTTTCTTGAGCTTGAAGCCGGTGTCCTTGCAGACCTTGCGGATCATGGGTGCGATGTTGAATTCAAGGTAATAGTTGCGGAGGTAGTGAACCACCTTCCAGTGCTCGTCCGTCATCTCCTCTATTCCCTCGGTCTTGGCAAACAGTCTGGCGACTTCTTCGTTCCACAGATCCGGGTCCTGCAGGAAACCGTCTTCGTCAACTTCAAAGGTTCTCCCTTCGATTTCCAACGTTGGCATTCGATAGCCCTCCTTCACTTCATACTTGCCGGGAAAAACCGGACAAATCGTCTAATCTTTGTCATCCTAACACCAGCCGGGTGCAAAGACAACCAGCTAATGCGAGAATGCTTGACCTTTTGCCCAGAAGCGGCGGGACGTTCCCCCTTGACATTGCAACTCACTCTGAACGAGTTAACGGGGGCGTGCGTTCTGTCGTCTCCAGGGGATGGGTGCCATCCAAGCTCTCTATTTCTGCTGCACCTTTGCTTCGGCGTCGCGAACGTACTTTTCCAGGACTCGTCTCACCGGAGCTCGCTTTTCCCTTGCCAGTGCCTCCTTGTAGACCTTCACTGCCGAAGCGTAGTCCTTCTTGATCTCGTAGATCAATCCCATTAACCCATAAGCATCGGGATAGTTTGGATTAAGCTGTACTGCCTTGTCCAGGTCTTTAAGGCTCTTGTCGTATTCACCTTTCTTCGAGAACGCTATGGCTCGGTTGTGGTAAGCGAGAAAGAAGTTCGGATTGTCCGCAATGGATTTAGTGAAGAAATCGATGGCCCGGTCCCACTTCTCGACCCGCAGTGCGAATTCCCCTTGCTCGTAAAAATCCAGGTAATCCTTGGCCCCAGCGAGTCCTGTGACTATCGCGCAGAGAAAGGCGCAACCCACAACCACTCGGACAGTTGCCGCAGCTCGTTTAAGAATCATTGTGCGACGTACCGAAAGATCTTCTAGCATACCACAAAGGCTCTTTTTTAATCCTTTTCTGATTCAAACGCAACCATTTTCATCCAGCGTTCTAAAAAATTCGGACGCAATTGTCCACCCCATATCGTAAAATTCCTAGTTGTCCCGGGAAGCCCTCATCTGGTAGCTTGTCTTTAACTGCCCGAATGCCGGTTTTCGGCCGGCACGCGAGGACTATCGAGGAGATGCCGAGTTCTCGCGGCAGAAAGCGAGGCAAAGAGCAGGTTGTCGGAGGCTCGTTGGCCAAGGGAAAGGCTCCTGACGAAATAGAGGAGGTTTCTGAGATTCTTCATGAATGGTTCTTTCGACCAAAACGTCGTACCAGCTCACCTGGCCGACGGTCATCTTCGACACGTGGCAGAGGCTCTTGACCAAGAGCCTCCCTGGATCCTGAGAAAAATCATTCCTCTTCTCTCCTCACGGGTCGTTATAGACGAGCACGTTGTCAACAGACTCAGAGAGCTTTCGCTCGCGGGACCAATCGTCTACGCGCTCAAGTATCGCAGCCTGTACGACGTGCACTTCCTCCGAATGCGCTTTGCAGCCCTGGGGCTTCCGGTTCCCGCCTTTGTGTTCGGACTCAGTCCGAGGGAAACCGGCTCCGTGTCGAAGTGGGTAGACGCTTGGAGCGGAAAGATCAAGAGCCTGATCGGGCAGCGGCGTCGGTCGGGTTTCGCTGATGACAAGGTGATTTCAGAAGTGCTGGAGGGCGGAGGAGCGGCGGTCCTGTTTCTCGTCGACGAGAGGACGTCCCGAGAGAGGTACTTGAACCCTTCACTGGATCCCATAAGGATTCTGCTGGATCTTCAGGGCAGGATGGCCGCTTCTATAGCTGTAGTGCCGATGTTTGTGCTGTACGACAGGCGCCAGCCGAGGGTGATCAGGCCTTTCTGGGAAACATTTCTTGGAGATCCGGACAGGCCCGGTCCCCTGCGGCGAATCCTCAGCGCCATACGGAAATGGACGATCCCGGAAGTCTTGATCGGTGAGCCGGTGCATCTCGTGGCCCAATTCGAGGAATTCGGTTCCGGGAGGCCCTGGGAGGATCTCCCTTTCGAAGTGCGAAAAGACCTTGTCGCATCCATCAATGCTCGAATACGGGTCAATCGGGGACCCGAGAAGATCTCTCGCACGGAGATCAAGGAACGGGTGCTTCAGGACGCGAGGGTACAGAGAGCAGTCAGGTTGTCCGTTCAGCGGGACCCGGGGTCAGAGCAAGAAATTCGAAAAAAGGCAGAGGCATACGTAGACGAGATTGCAGGAGCCCAGCACATTCAGGTCCACCATTTTCTCTATTATGTGCTCAAGTGGCTGTTTGCAAAAATGTTTGACGCGGTGGACGTCAAGGAATCCCAATTCGCCATGCTGAAGGAAGAGAATCAGGAAGGCTCCCTGATTTACGTCTCCTGTCACAAGAGTCACATTGACTACCTTCTCGTCGGCTTTCTGAGCTTCGTCAATCAGATGGCCATCCCGTACATGGCTGCAGGCAAGAACCTTTCCTTTTGGCCGGTCGGTCCTATTCTCCGCAATGCCGGAGCCTTTTTTCTGAGGCGGTCTTTCAAAGGGCTGGGGCTGTATCCCCACGTCTTTGCTGCATACCTCAAGGTGCTGATCAAGGAGCACATCAATATAAACTTCTACATTGAAGGCGGGCGGAGCAGAACTGGAAAACTACTGCCTCCTCGGTTGGGGCTGTTGGCTTTTCTCCTCCAATCGGTGAAGGAGGAGGGGGTGAACGATCTGACATTTGTTCCCACCTTTGTTGGCTACGATCAGGTGCCGGAAGAAGGTTCCTACCTGAGAGAGCTGGCCGGCAAAGAGAAGCAGAAGGAAACACTCATGTCGTTTCTGCGATCTCGCGACGTGCTTCGCAGGCGGTATGGGCGTGCGTACATCCGCTTCGACAAACCGGTCTCGTACAAGGAATTTCGCGACCGATTCAACGCGGCTCAGCGAGTTAAAGGCGCTTCAGAAGACAGCAGAAAGTTGATCACTGACTTTGCGTACCATATCATGTCCGGGATTGTCAGGGCAGGGGTAATTGCCCCGATTGAGCTGGTAGCCGGTGCCTTGTTTTGTGCGGGCACGCGTTGCGTCTCCCATGAGTCAATGCAGCGTGCCATTGACGTCTTCCTTCGAGTCCTGAGAAATGAGCAATTTGAGCTTGCCGACATCCTCGACGAGCAAGAGAAGGCCGTTCAGACTGCATTGGGTCTCTTCGCCATGCGAGGCTTCATCGAGGTCGACCAGAGCAATGCCTGCGGCAAGTCCACGGTCTACGAGATCGGTGAAGACAAGAGAGCGGGACTGCAATTCTACAAGAACTCCCTGGTGTGCTACCTTTGGCCGTACTCGTTGTTTGCCGCTGCGGCCTTAAAGCATGGAGTGGAAGAAGGAGAGATCTCCCGGGATGTTCGGGCTGACTTTGTCTTCTTGAAAAACCTGATGTCAAAGGAGGTGATTTGGGACCCGTTGATTACTCCGGATGAGCTCGTGGACAGGGTCTCGGCTTTCTGTCTGGCGCAAGAATGGATAGGAAAGAAGGCAGATAGCGCAACCCCACCGGAGAATTCGTGGGCTCTCAAATGCCTCAGAGGCGTGATGCAGGACCTCTTTGAAGTGTATTACTGCGTCCTTGTCGCAGCGACAGATCTCCAGGGCGATTCCATTTCGCTCAAAGAGCTCTCTAAGAGAATGCGAAAATCTGCAGCGGAACACGCGCAGAATCAACGAGATCGATTTCCTCCGCTCTTTGCATCCGTAGTAGTCGACAATGCCCTCTCTCTCTTCAACGAGATGGGAATCGTCGATTATGCTGCTTCGCAAAAGGTCATCAAGGGGGTGGCTGACACGCAGAAAGCTGACGAGGTGAGAGAATTCATCGCCCGAGCCTTCGATATTTCCCGTTAACGACCCAGGTGGTACCTGCGCCAGGCGGCTGCGGCGTTTGTGAAGACCTCCTCGCCGTGGCCGAGCACCCCGTATCCGCCGTACATGTCGAACCACTTCTGGGTTTCAGCATAGCTCTTCTTGTAGTCGTCGATCTCCGAGCCGGCGAAGTTGAGCCATCGCCTGACTCCGAAACTGCGCTCGTACGGATCTGTGTCGGTAGACGGATAGGGGACGGGTCGAATCAGCGGGTAGTCCACACCGTGGGGATTCACCTTGATAGAGTTTGATTGCCATGCGGGTACAGAGGCATGGCTTGCGAGGAAACCGAAGCACAGTAGAGCTGCTAAGACGAGTCGTTTCATGCGGATCTCCGGAGTTTCGGGTGTCGCGCTGTGGCTTCGGAGCCGTGACAGCCATTGAAGGATATCACATATCACCTTGATTTGGCAAGGATAATCTCCTGAGGATGTCTTAACGGTTGACATCGGATGAGCGGTGCGCTAGATTATTGGCTTGGACGGGGCGTAGCGCAGTCTGGTAGCGTACCTGAATGGGGTTCAGGTGGTCGCTGGT
>CAYZET010000276.1:0-7501 GCA_964477215.1 uncultured Syntrophaceae bacterium
GCTCTTTCCTGGTCTGCGCATTAAGTGCCAGTAATTTGTCTGCAGTCAGGTCCTTGATGCCATTGTATTCGATGATGATATCACCCCTTTCGAGCCCTGCTTTCTTGGCGTCGGACTTTGGGGAGAAGTCGAGGATTCTTACGCCACGAACCAGGGGCTCCTCAGGGATAGTCACCTTGGTCTCCTGCTGGGAGCCGGGTTTACCCGCTGCGGTCTTCCTGTCCTGTTCTTTTGCTACTGCTTCCGCCACGTGTCGGTGATCCGATTCGGGCACCCATTTCTTGGTAAGAAAATCTTCAGCGAAATGCACTATCTTGAGGGGGCTCGCCGTTTCGAGCGCCACCCGAAATCCTGTATTGTAAAAGGCCAAATGGCTTGCGGACCAGCCCCGGAACGCGCAGCGAAGATTCAGAGCGCCGAACGTCCATTCGCCACCCTTCGTGACCCGGTATTCTCCATGGCCCGGACCTTCGGGATCGATCTCGGGAGCGTAGCGGTAATAGTCTTCACCATAATAATCCCGAACCCACTCAAGAACGTTGCCTGCCATGTCATACAAGCCGAATCCGTTTGCTTCATAGCTTCCCACCGGCGCAACATACTTGTACCCATCGTCGGCATTCCTGTCCCGCCACTCGAAATCCGTGTTCCGATCCGCATAGTTGGCGCGGCCCCCGTCAGGAGGCTCATCACCCCATGGAAATTGAGCTACCGGAATGCCTCCTCTGCATGCGTACTCCCATTGAGCTTCAGTCGGAAGCTTGTACGGAAGCTTCTCTTTGGCGGAAAGCCATTCCACGAAGGCTTGTGCATCGTTGTGAGACACCATGGTCACCGGTTGATCCTTGGCAATTGTCCAGCCCGGATTTTTCCAAGTACTCCCGCTCTTTGTTTCGAATCTTCCTTCCCGAACATTGAATACCTGACCTCCCCCTGAGTCCTCTGCATCGGTCACGTATCCGGTATCATCCACAAATGCCTGGAATTGTCCCACTGTAACTTCCGTGGCAGAAATGAAGAACGGGCGGGTGATGCGAACCTTGTGAAAAGGGAACTCGTTCTCCAGCGAAGGAGTCTGCCCCTGAGCCAAGGTAGACATCGCCCATGCTATGTCCGCCTCGGAGCTTCCCATGCCGAAAGCCCCCGCCGGGATTTGTACCATGTCCATACCGAGGGAATTGGTGAAGCGGGGGATGCTCTTGTCCTTCGTGAGGTCAATGACCGTTTCCAGGACTTCTCGGACGAATTCTGAAGGTTGTTCCAACGTGTCGCGCTGTGAAGGCTCGGATTTCCCGATCTGCTCCATCGCACGCCGCGCCTCAAGACGTTTGCCCGAGGCAACGAGCTCCTTCACACGGGCGAGTACCCGCGAGACCTTTTGATCATCTATGCCCTGCGTGGAGAGGGGCTCCTCGTCAGGTTTTTTGGCGACAACCTCACCGGGCATGGCATCTGCCGCGACGCGAAACCCTGCCATATCCGTACACTGGTCCGGGGGAATTCCTGTGCGGAATGCAGACCTGGCGATTGCTGCGCCAAAGGCCCAGTTGCCGCCTCTGACGACCACAGTCTTGCCTGATCGTGGCCCTGTGGGATCGGAAGAAACCTGTGATGCGCCCTTTTCATAGGCTTTCCCGTCATAATAATCCGAGCAAAGCTCCCAGACGTTTCCAGCCATATCATAGAGCCAGAATCCGTTGGGAACGTAGCTGCCAACCGGAGCAGGCCCTGCGTTTCCGTCGTCTACGGTTCGGTCCGCCCAAGGCATCGGGGACCGATAATCGGCCATGTTGAGCTTTCCGCCATCGGGGTAATCGTTCCCGAAGGGGAAACGTTCCGCGTGCCTGCCGCCTCGTGCCGCGTATTCCCATTGGGCCTCTGTAGGAAGATAATATCTCCGGCCCTCCTTCTTGCTCAGCCATTGGCAAAAGGCTTCCGCGTCCGGGTGGCAGATCATGGTCACCGGGTGGTCCGACCACACCTCGAATCCCGGGTTCATCCAGGAAGCTCCTTGTCTCTTGACCCAGTGCTTCTGGCTCTTGTCGTACACCCAGCCCCAACCCTGCCTTTCAGCCACTGTTTGGTAGCCCGTCTCATCAACAAATCGCTTGAATTGACCTGCGGTCACCTCGTACTTGCCCATGGCAAAAGGCTTGCTCAGCTTGACAATGTGTGCAGGCCCTTCTGGGTCGATGAGAGCGTTCGTGATCCCCCAGACTGTCTGCACACGACGGCGCTCCGCCTCGGGGCTCCCCATGACGAATTCGCCCTCGGGGAGCACTACCAGCTTCATACCAATCGCGTTGACGATCTCGCCACGGGTCGAAGGAACATGCCTGCTGATCGTGCTTACCTTGAACTTGACCTCCTGAAGCATTTCCCTGATTTCGTTGGCTTCTTCAGCCTGTGCCCCTTTGTTGGCTGCTTGCAGGGCTCTCTCGAGAGCGCTTACCGCAAGGTCCCATTCGTGCCGCTGCATGCGCAGGCGCGCCAATTCCTTTTCCTTCGCGACAAGCCCGGTCTGTTCCGTATCGGTTTTCCTTATCAGATTGGCGTCTCTGTGCTGCCCGTGCTTCTCTGACGAGCCGGCCGATTTTTTCTCCGAAGCCTTGGCTCCGCCCCGCATGCCATCCAGGTACCCGGAAATGCCTTCGAAGATTCGCGACGGCTTCGTGGATTCCACGGAGAAATTGGACTCCCCAGGTGCTTCTTGTTCAGCGTGGCACCAATGGCTACCGACTCCGGAGAACAGAAAAGTCGCCACAACTCCCAGCACCGGCAGAAGATTTCGTATCATGAAATTGTCCTCTTAGAGCGCCCAAGGGATATCGGAGATCTATTTCACCGTGACGGGGATGTTCTTCTTTGCCTCTTCCGTCAGACGCTTGTGGAACTCGGCGTAGTTCTGGTCCTGGAGCTTGCTCTTAATCATTCCGCGGACCTGAACATACGAAGGGGTCTCGGGCTGTCTGCGATCTTCCACCTTGAGAAGATGCCAGCCGAATTGACTCTTAACAGGTCCCCCAACTTCTCCCACGGGAATCTTGAACAGGGTGTGCTCGAACCCTTTTTCAAAGGTGCCTTTAGGGAGCCAATCGGTGCCGCTGGGTAGCTGCAGCTTGCCTCCCTGGCCGGCTGCCGGGTCGATCGAGTGCTTCTTTGCCAGCTCGCTGAAATCGGCGCCCGATTTAATCTGGTCGAGAAGCTTCTGTGCCTGTGCTTCGGTTTTTACCAGAATATGGCGAGCTTTAATCTCTTCGGGTGGTTTGAATTCCGAAATATGGGCTTTGTAGTATGCTTTGAGGTCATCCTCCGACACGGACGCCGCTTTTGCCGCATTCCGTCTGAAATACTCTCGCGCTAGGTATTCCGTCTGAACGTACTCCAATCTGGTCTTGACCGCCGGCTCGCTGGCCATGCCCTCACGCCTGGCCGCTTCGGCCAGGAGCACGAAAGCAACCACCTCGTCGAGGATTTTCTTGCGGCCATCGGGTGTAAGAAATGGGACGCGATTCTCCTCGGGAATGGTGGCAATGATGTTGTCGAGCATGTCCCGAGTAACGATCTTGTCGCCCACCGTGGCGAGAACATCTCCTGCCTGCGATCCCGGTCCTGTAGAGGGCTGAGCGGACGCTGCAGTGGCAAGTGCGAGCAGCATCAACAAGGAGGCGAAAAACCTCATATCCAGTACCTCATCACATAGTCGAGCGTTGTCACGGTCTCGTGTTGCAGTCGTTGCAACAAGACGGACGGATCATAGGTCAACCGGTGCTTAAAATCAAGGGTAGGTGGCAGAGGTGAGACGCACGCTTTATCAGGACAGGATTACGGCAAGCACTCAGTCCTTATCATGATTTCCGACATCACATGGAAGTGCATCGGACACGACGTGGAGCTTCGGCTTCCCTTTTCCGGGACGAGGGGGATCGAATTTTAGGCGCGCTTTGGAGATCAAATCGGAAAATCTGACAAAGTCTGACGGAAGAAATTTCACGGTAAGGTGCGCCAGATTAATATGCACTACACCACCCGGGCACACGGTTACGTTTCCGAAATTCTCTTCGCTGGCCAGTATCGTCTGATCGTCCAATGCATTCTCCATGAAAAGGCTTTCCAATTTCATTTTACGGTGATCATGGTGACTTTGCAACATAATTCCCAAAGACCCTTGGTGCTTGCTGACGTTGGTACACGAGCTGAGTAGTCCGGTAACGGCTACGGTCCCGCGGCATGGCATGGCTTTCTGCGGTTGAGGCGGGAGTGGCTCGAAAAATTGTCAAACGGATTCCGAACAGATTGAGATCTCAGGCAGATTGACGAATCTTGTCATTTCTGCTATGATTACGGCCGCAAACCTTGTGATAAAAGAGGGGCAAAAAGTATGTGGAGAAGAATCGCTGTAACGGCGGCAATACTGGCACTGTGCCTACCGGGAGCCAGCTTTGCCAAGAAGTACCCGCACTTCGACAGTAAGGAGCTCCAGGTTAGAAATCTCCTTCTCGAAGCCTTTCAATCAGCGAGCCCCTACCATAGGGAGACAAAGCTCAAAGAAGTTCTCAAGCTGGACCCGGACAACTACCAGGCGCTTGTCAAGCTTGGCGAGCTAGAAATGGGCCGCGAGGGGAAAGGGAGCCTCAAGGCGAACGAATACTTTTTGCAAGCAGCCCTTGCTCATCCGCACCGACCCGAGGCGTATCTGGCCCTAGCGAAATCCTACTTCCAGATGGGATATGAGCCGGAAGGCCGGGACTACCTGATGAAGGCCTTGTCCGGCGGTCAAACCAGGCTCACCTACGAGGCAATAGCTCTTGAAGGTCAGAATTATCTGGACACCGCGAACTACTACGCGGCGGTAACGACCTATGCTGACGCGGCCCTGTCCAAATCGTCCCCATGGAGAAATGATCCCCACCTGTTACGCAAGCTCTATCAAGCGGCCACTCTCTCCGATGCTCCAACGTTCTGGGTCTGGAAGTCCAGCGGAATGCCCGCCGAGGGGGTCGGGAACGTGTACTGGATCCCCTACGTCTTTGCCAAGCTTCTTGCCGGCGAAACCAATCTTGACGAAGACGCGGTATACAGAGAATTTCTCAAGGTTTTGCGACAGCAGGTCGAAAAGCTCCGGGAAATCAATCCCAAGCTTTCACCCAGAGCAGCGGAAAAGTGGATCAACGTGATCCTCTATCCCCGTTTGATGGCTGCGCTGAGGCAGAAGATCGGGGAACGGGAAACCGTAGAATCCGTTGTGCAAGACCGTTTCACGCTCTCCGAAAAGTTTTTCGACTTTGGGGTGTGTAACCAGGAAAAAACCACGTTACTGGGTGATGATCTCAACTTGTACGAAGTTTTCCTTGAAGCTTCCATAAAAGATCCGAAGGAGCGCAAGGAATGGATGGACAAGCTGTACAAGATGAGAGACGAGGCTCTTGCCCATGTCAAAGGCATTGACGACCCCCGGAAGCGCGGGGAAGAGCTTTTCAAATGGCTTAGAGAAAACCTGATCGTGAAGTACGACGCGGTGGATGGGATTACTGCTGAAGGAGTTGTTGACAAGAAGAAGTACCTCTGCCTCACGGGCGCGATTCTCTACACCCTTATCGGAAGAGATGCAGGGCTCAATGTGAGCGGGTACCTGCGCCCGAACCACGCTTTGGCGGTTATGTACGACAAGGCTGGAAACCGGATTAATGTCGAAACAACGGGGCCGGTCAAAGACACCCCGGAAAGCCCCACCGGCTTTGACATCCCGGACGAGAATATCGTGTCCAGGGGGACCGACCTCCGGGGAAGGGCCGCGGCTGAGGGCGAGACCACTCCGTTGGATCTCGTTTCGTACCAGTTCACGAACGTGGGGCTGAACAAAGTCGATCAGCTCATGTTCAACAAGTACCGCGATCAACTGGTAGACACCTTAAAGGAAGAAGGACTCGACCAGTCTCAGATCAACAGACTCATCGAGATCTGGCGTCATGCAGGGGCTCAAGGGCAGAAAATGATGGCCGTCGCGCTCATGTCGATGAAATATCCCCAATTTCACGCGGAGATGAGTACCGCCATAGATGAGGCTTTGGATACCTTCGCACAGGCGAGAGCCTTTAACCCCTTCAACATAGAATTTCTCAATGTGATCGAAAACATGGCGGAAGGCTACACCAAGCTAGCTCTAGCCAGACCCTCATCCTCCATGCTCGAACGCTTGAGAGCTGCTCGGGAAAAGGAACGGGCCGAGCTCCGTGACGAGGTTCAGGAGCAGATGAGGAGCGAAGCCGAGGCCGAAGCCGAGAGGGCTAAGAAGAAGCCCGAGAAGAAGGAAGCGGAGAAAGAAAAGGCCTCTGCGGCGAACAAGAAGAGCGGTGCCGAGAAAGGCGAGAAAGAGAAGAAGCAGGAGACGAAACCAACCTCAACGGAAGAAGAGCCGGCAGAGATCCGATCCTACGACACGGAGGAAGGTGCCTCCGTCGTCGAGGGCACCAGCGCTGAAGCCAGCCCGTACCAGACAAGGCAGGAATGGCCAAAGGAAAGAGCATTCTGGTTGGACAGCCTCAAGAGATTGGAACGACTTGCCAAGAGACACCCCTGCAGTGAGAGGCTAAGAACGACGCTGCTGGAGCACTCTCTGATGGTGGCAGATGTCCTCGGAGTTGCAAAGCGGCTCAATGTCCAGTTGGACGCTGACAATAAGATGGATTATGACGTGCTGGTGGACGAGCTAATCCGCATTCGTACCGAATTTTTTGACACGCAACCTGAGATGGCAGCACGGTTGTCGACGAAGATCTCGCAGATCCTTTAAGTCGGCAAGTAATGGATAACAGGATGAAATATAACGGGAATCTGGCATGCTTGCTGTGGCAACCTTTGTGCAATCATGGTGTGGGAGGTATTGGGTAATGAAAACTCTAACGGCGTTGGCTATGGGGTTCGCCGTTGTGCTGACTCTGCATGCCGGCGTATGGGCGCAATTCCAGGAAGGGCCGTCTCCATACAGAATCGCACTGAAGGACGAAAACATCTTGATGGAGCCGGATCCCGAAGTTCCAGGGAGGCACACCCTTTTCTGGGAAGGAACCATAATCATAGACGCTCGCACGAGGGAATCCCTCAAGCTGATCGGTGAAGCCTTTCTCTCACCAATGGGACAATGGACTCCTGCTCAGACCAGCCGTTTCGGGACCAGCTCTCTCGTCCCGGGAATAAACTCCGTGTATCGCAAGTTTGCGCTAGGATCGATAGATTTGCCGTACAGGCCTGGGCAAATGCAGCGGACCACCATGGAAGACCTCTTCGATTTCGAGCAGGTGGTGAAGCTCAAACTCTCAGTGATGAGGCAAGGCTACTGGGCAGGAGCTCCCGCTCTCGCTGAAGTGAAGTACGATCTGAAGCCTCTTGGATACGCCCTGTTGAGCGCGGCAACCGTGGGCGATGCGGGGCAGGTAAGAGCGTTGCTCGACAAGGGAGCCGACCCGGACTCAGCGGATGTCCAGAAATGGACGGCATTGAT
>CAYZET010000277.1:0-7494 GCA_964477215.1 uncultured Syntrophaceae bacterium
ACCAACATCTGATCCTGTCAGCCAGTGAATCTTTCCATGGCATTCGTTTAGCAAGTGGGACATAATTCCAGGATGACAGCTCGGGCAGAGGTCGGGCATGCGGTCGTGGCTTTCGGAACTGGTGGTGATGTGATCGGTTCTACACGAGGTTACGTGAGTGTGCTCGCTGCCGCGGTCATGTGGGCTTCTTCCGGGACTGCAAGCAAGGCTCTCTTTATGAGCGGAATTACGCCGTTCCAGCTTGTCCAGATAAGGCTTACGCTGGCGGCCTTGTTTCTTGCGCTGACGCTGGGGATCTTCGCAAGGCGGCTCCTAAAGATTCGGATGGTAGATTTTGCATATTTCTGCTTTCTAGGCGGGGTTCTGCTGGCGTCGGTTCAGGTGTCATATCTTTACACAATAAGCAAGATGCCTGTTGCTGCAGCCATCCTGCTCCAATACACCGCTCCCTTGATAGTAGCTTCTTACTCCATATGCTTCTGGGGAGAGCGGCTCACCCCGGTCAAGGCTTTCGCTGTTGCCTTGTCCCTCTTGGGCTGCTACCTCGTGGTGGGGGGATACAGTCTAGAACTGCTGAAAATGAACCGCGTGGGAACACTGACAGGCTTGGTGTCGGCAGTATTGTTTGCTGCGTACAGTCTCCTCGGGGAACGCGGAATGCACCGGTACCCACCGTGGACTGTCGTATTCTACGCTTTCGCCTTAGCCTCGGTCACATGGAATATCTTTGAAGAACCCTTCCATTTCCTCAGATCAGGATATTCACTAACCCAGTGGGGTTATATGCTCTATATCGCTGTCGTTGGAACGCTTCTCCCTTTCGGACTGTTTTTTGAAGGCGTGAATCGCATCCGATCGACCCGAGCCACAATAACCTCTACGGCCGAACCCATTTCCGCTGGAGTCATAGCGTTCCTTTTCCTTGGAGAGGCGCTGGAACCTCTCCAGATTTTGGGAGGTGCCCTGGTGATCGCGGCAATAGTGCTTCTTCAACTTCGGCAAGAACGGAGCGACCTGGCGCCCGAAGCCATCCGCAAGGAAAATGGGTCAAGTCTTGTTTCTTGATTGATCCTATTTCTGTCCTGCTAGAGGGCTCCCCGAACAGTGGAGCCGTGGATACGTCGAGATTTTCTTCCGGTCGGAAAACCATCTAATAGGCTCCACAGGAGCTCTGTCGAAGCACATAAGAAAACAAGGCCTGACCCCGTAGTTATTTGTTCTGGTAATCTGATGATCGAGCTGTCCCGGTGAGTCGAATCGCATGGGGTGGCGAAGGGCACGACTAGCCGTGAGGAAGATCAAGAAGCAAGACCTGACTCCAGGGCTGATGCCAACCGCAGGGCGTATTGCCTGGGACTGAAGTAATCTAGTACTCTGTGGCGGGCGTCCTCTCGTATGAGGTGGTCCCTGCTTCCAGTCGAGAGCTCAACTATTTTGTCGGCCAAACTCTCGGCGCTCGGTTCGCCCAACACCACGCCGTATCCGCCCATGAGCTCTGCCAAACCACCCACGTCGAACATGATTACCAGCTTGCCAAATGCCATGGCTTCCAGGGCCGCAAGCCCCAAAGGCTCGTCCCTGCTTGGCAAGACGAACAAGTCGCACTGGGCCAGGTAAACGTCGGATCTCTCCACAAAGCCGCAGAATTTGATCCGATCCACGAATCCCGATTCTCGTACTCGCTGCAAACAGGCCTCATAGAACCCCGGCTCGAAATTGAGCGGTCTGCCGATCCAATAGAAGTCCACGTGAGTGACGCGCTTACAGACCTTTATCGCGGCTTCACAAAACAAATCGGTCCCCTTCCTGGCCTGTATGGAGCCGACAGCCACGACTCGCATCCGATCGTCCGAGGGAAAAACAGGTGTCAAACGTGCGGTTTCATCCGGAGGACTCAGACAGCCACCGATCACGTGGATTCGATCTTCCGGAACCCCGAGAGACATTCCGAACCGTTTGGTGCGCTGGGAGATTACGAGGTGGTGCAACCTGCGGCTCCGCATAAGCTTGTTGAAGACAATCCCCCGCCGCGGACGCTCCTGCATGAGACGCCGGTATACCCATGCATCTTCGTGCCAGATGAGGCAGACCCGCTGATTCAGCATGGCAGAGGAAAACATGTTCGCGAGGCTACCGTAACGGAATCCCAGCCCAATGCCGTCATAAAGGACGGCGTGGGCCCCGCGAGTTGCGTACAGGGCTGCGTCCCGGACGGAAGAGGCAAAATCCGCCGGTTTCAGAACGACCTCAAAGCCCAGTGCCCTAAGCTCAGGGGTAGCTGACAGGATCGCTTTGGCGATTCCTATCCCCTGAGGGTCCAAGGTGCTCACGTACACATCAATGCGTGGTCGTCTGGTGTGAGCCATCTGAGTTGCCTGTTGTTGGGCCGTCGCAAGACCGCCAAGACCGACACGGTTGAGAGGTCATCCGGGCACATGGCCCGATATCTTTGTGCCAGGCGGCTGCCGAAGCCGGCTGGCATGTCTATGCGTGTGCAATCGAACCGGACAACTTCGAACCCAACGGTCTCACAGATCTGCCGTACTTCCCCAGCCCTCAGTCTGTTGCACCGGCCATCCGACCAGTCGTCGTCTTCTGCCAAGAAAGACCAGTGGTGGTATCGGCCCGGGTCAACGTACCGCCTGTGATCCGACAGGTCTATCCAATGGGCTCCCAGGCCACCCGGAGCAGTAAGGCGCAAAAGGGTCTCCATTGCATCACGAAAGTTCAAGAAGTGCTCGAGCACCAGATGAGAAGTCATGACGTCGATGGAGCCTTCGGGGAAGGGCGCATGGAGAATGTCTCCCACGTGATGTGAGATGGGAACATTGGCTATACCTGCTTCCATCTGCCCATTCTTCAGTTCGTCGAGATGAAATCGCGCCAGCCGATCTTGGAGCGTGGACTCGTCGGTTCCACCCCAATTCCATTTTTCCCAGTTGGTCCAGCATTCGACAAGAAGATCGTACAACGCGACAGCACTTCTCGGTCTGTCAGGTTCGCGCAAGTCAAGGGCGATCGCCCGTCGTGCTCCGTTCAGGTACATCACCGATGACAATCCGACAGGGTTATGAGTCCCGCAGCCAAGATCGAGGAAGGTGATTCCTTCACCACTTGAAAAAGGATGGAGGACCTGCCGCAACTGATCGGCCACAGCCAGTACCCGGCAGGTTCCAAACATCCAGTTGAAATCGCGTGTCAATTCCGACCTGAGTAGCGAGTAACTCCTGTCCAGGTCGGAGATCCTGTTGGGAAAATGTTCTTTGTAAACCCGTATCCATTCTTCCAGCCCGACATGAAGAAGATCCGTAAAAAAACCGGTTTTGCCGAGCGTCCTTCTCCCCATGAGATGGACCGCCTTGGCGAAACCGGTCAAGATCGCATTCCTGATGCGCATTTTCATCAATTCGAAAGTCTCTCCTCTCATACTCCTGCAGGGGAGACCGTGAATCGAGCCTGGAAAACTACTCTCGCTTAGCTCAGGTCATGTGGATCTTCTTCGCTACCTTTTTCACCCCTCGGAGGAAGACGCTGGTACAACCTAATTTGTCTTGCAGGGTCTGCCTTTCCCGCTCGAGGTACGTGGAGAGGGGGGAATACATGGTGCATTTTTGACAGATCTCGGGAATGATGCCGTTCATCCACTTGTCTCTCAGGAGCTTGACCTCTGGCCCTTCCCATATGCTCCTCAAATCCTGAAGAAACAGATTTCCGGTTGCCAGCTTGGCATTCACATCCACACACCTGCAGAGTCCTACCGTGCCGTCCGAGTAAACCTGCAGCCCAGTGTAGAGCTGCTCGCATGGTTCGGTCCGGGTCGCGATTTTCCGCATCCCGACGCCTTTCGGAGCGTTTGACTCATCAATGAGCCCGGTCCAGTTCATATAGTCCCCATCGTCTGCGATGGCCATAAAGGATCCGTACAGTCTTACTATCCGCTGATAGTCAGGGCTTGAATAGACCTGGGAGAAGGGTTTCTCGCACTTGAGGTGCACTCCAATTCTCACCGGTTCCCCAAGCATCTTGTTGGTCTTAAGAAGAGTCACAAGGTTATTTAGAGCCTTTTCGTACCTGTCTACACCATAGACTCTTCGGTACATATCACGGGACCCTATTGATGTGCTCACGATCATCCAACTGAGGCCGGAGAGAAGCAGGTCTCGAACATCGTGTCTGCCCAGGCCTATGAGGTTCGTCGCAAATGCAATTGAGCTCACGATTCCAGTCTCGCTCGCGAGTCTGATCTTACGCACGAGCGTCTTGTCCAAGAGAGGGTCTCCCACGACAGGGGTGAAGCTCAGCTCCATTCCTTCATAATCGTGCAACCGATCGAGCAAACGGACAAAATCGGGCAGACCCATAATCCTGGGTCGCTTCTCGCGAAACCCGTATGCGCAAAAGGTGCACCGGGCGTTGCAAATGTTCGAGGTCTCGATGTCCACCACACGCGGTCGCAGCTCGAGTTTCTTTCTCAACTGCTCCCTGGTGAGTAGATCAAGAGTGGGACGTCGCGGAATCAGACGGCGGATCGTCCGCAATCGTTGCAGAGGCGGCACTACATGGGGGATTGCCCATGGGAGCGTACCAAGAACTTTGTAGACCAACTTTCTCATTAACGTTGAAGATCCGTCGCGGAGCTCGAGCTACGCTCTCATCCTATGCCAAACCTGAGTCAACATGCGTCTCATTCTCGGCTTATCCATGGTCCACACGGACAGACCATGAACCACGTCTCGATTTGCTCTCCGAAGTGAGTCCTTCCTCGCGAACAACAGGATTAGAAGGTAAGCCTTCTTGATGATTCCAATGTCCAAAGACAGAATATCTCGACTGAGAATAGGAATAATCCTGGTCCAGGGAAACAAGGGGATGCGCTCATCGGGGCCGACCAGATCACTCCAGAATGCCGGGAGGGGCTTAGTGCCGTCCGATCCGGAGCCTGGTCTGATGCGACAACGTCGGAGCGGTTCTTCGATCAAGTGGATTTTGCCTCGTAATGCCACGTTCCGCAAGAGCCGCTCCTCCGCCCACAGAAATGGCTTATCCAAGAACGGGATGTGGCGTATTTGTTCTCTCCGGAACATGCCATACGTGGCGTGGACTATACGCCAGCCGGCATTAAGGCAGGCCTTGAATCTTTCCACGGTATCGCCATCCGTTATGGCAGCTAACGGCCATAGGCAGGAGAGCTCGGCAGATTCTGGTGAGATAATGATCGTGTTTGCGTAACAACACCAATAATCCGGGTGCGAGGATAAGAACGTGTGGCATTTTTCAAGATACGTTTTCTCAAGAATGTCGTCGTGGGCTAACCAGAGAAAGTAATTGCCGTGGGTCAGTTGCATTGCGCGGTCGAAGTTCCGATAACCGCCAATATTCGTCGTGTTGCGATATGCGTGGACTCGTTCGTCGAGCCGTGAATATTCCTGGCATATTTCCCAAGTCGAGTCATTTGAGGCATTGTCAACAATTACTAACTCAAGATCATCAAAAGTCTGGGAAAGCACGGATTCGATTGCTTCTCTCATATCGCGTTCACCATTGCATACCGGAAGCGCGACCGATATTTCAGGGATCTTGTGACTCATTCGCTTGGCCCAACATTTCGCAAATTCGGTTGCGTATTCGCTTCAGCCCGTCCCCAAGAAGGAGCTGCCGAAAATGCGTAAACCTGTTTATGAAATCTTGTACTTACGCTCCTGCAGGAGCTTCTCCATGTAGTGTCTTCCCCGCCATAGCCTTAGCATGCGGCGGCGCCACCTGAGAACAGACCCAGGCAAGAGAGCATTGGCCAATCTTCTGGAAGTAGTCGTTCTGACCTTATCGTTCCATTCCTCGGGGCTGAACATACCGCGGGCTAGGACATCGATCTTTATTCCCGCGGCGCGACAAGCCTCCAGGCCTTCGGGCAGCCATCGCCCTCTCCAAACCCCGTTACGGTAATCGATCACAGGCTCGTATACACCCCAGAATTCGGAATCCATCTCGTTGCTTGCAATGCTGCCGATGATTTCGAAATCCCACGCGCTGAACCCGGGCCATGCCAACCTTCTCAAGATCTCCACGTCCCATATCGCCACCTGGGTCGAAACTCGGTAGTCGTCTCCGCGTCGAAGATGGCCCAACTCGCGCCGGTACCGGATTCTCCGGCTGGGGGGCGGATGAGGAAACAACCTCAAGCAGGCAAGCCCCTCCTCTGATGCAAGTTGCACCAGGCTCTCGACTTTCAGCGTGTCGATCCGGCTGACAAGAAAGAAGTCTTCCAGAAAGAGGATGATCCGGGATGCTCCAATGCGGTCGAGCATCTTGTGGAGATTGTCCGCCCAGCTTACATCGTCTCCAACGCAGATGGTAGTCACCGTGTCGGATTGGTAGCTCTCGAAATTGGACCCGAGAAACACGGGAAATGGACAATCAGGCCAATACTTGCGAAAGAGCCGGAAGTAGGGATCCCATAAATCCGAGTACGCGTCACAGGAAACGACCAATATTGCTGCGTCAGGCATAAGGATTCCACCATGAGGGGGGCTTGACAATGCCAAGTTTCCTCGCCGCGTCACACCAAGTTCTGCTTAGTCGAAAGAAGCTTTTTCGCTCTGTACTGCCACAGTCTGACCTTGCGCCGTACCTTTCCGATCTGACTTACTCCGGCAATGTGAAGCCTATTGACGCCCCATCCGATCGGGGACTCTAGTAATCGCCTTCTTCTTTCCAACTGCTCGACAAAGGGCACCCCCGCTTCTCTCGCGAAAGCGATCATTTGGTCAATAGCTCCAAAATTCCTATACAGAGAGGCCTGTGACATTCTGTTGAAAAACAGCTCACGGAGGTCAACCTCTGCGATTCCTCGAGAAGCCAGGTCGTATGTCAGCTTAAGAGAAATCAAGGGACGCTCCGCAGCCCTCGTGGGTGTAACTGCATTCCCGTGGACTCTATAATAGTAATAGGGAGCGGATATGCGCAGGACAGGTCCGCCAAGGTGACGAAATCGTAGGAAGAAATCAATGTCCTCAATAATGCGGGCTTCGGGCCTGTGCGGCCCAACTTTGCGACCAATTTCGGCCCTGTACAGAAAGCATTGCCAGGGAAACTCCTCATAACCCACAATCTTACCTTTCTCGTCAATGATCAGGCAGTCGGTCGCTACGGCAGCCGCTTCTGGATGTGTGTCCAGGTAGCGGGCCATTACTGCAAATGCATTGGGCAGATAAATGTTGTCGTCCGAGGTCCAGCTCCAGTACTCCCCACTCGCCTCAGCGAACCCTGTGTTCATGGCACTGGCTTGGCCCTGATTCGTGGTTCTTATGACCTTCATGCGTCGGTCGTGGTAGGTGTTCAGGATTTCTTCGGTATTGTCCGTGCTTCCATCCACCACTACGATGAGCTCGATGTCTCGGAATGTCTGGCTCAAACATGAGTCGATGCATTCCCGGATGTACCGCGCGCCGTTGTACGTGGGAAGGACTATGGAAATCCGGGGCACGAAACTATCCC
>CAYZET010000278.1:0-7480 GCA_964477215.1 uncultured Syntrophaceae bacterium
GGACAGAATCTTCCATGCCTCCGTACCATTAGAGCAGGGGACTACCTGATGCCCCCATTGCGTCAAGTTTGCTTCCAGCAAGCGCCGAAAGAACTGATTGTCATCCGCGACCAGAACCTTCATCGCCACCTCATTATCGGTCGATCACGCGACGATCGCGTCGTTGTATAGTAGTTGTCAGTCCGGCCCAGACTGTGGACTCTGCTTTTGCCGTGTCGACAATTCTTCTTTCACTTTGCGTAGCTCCCGGTCCATGCTGTGGAGCAGTTGATCCGCTCCCTCCAGGCAACCGTTTCTGCCCATGTTTTCCAGTTCAAGGGCTATGGAGCAAGCAGCGGATGCAGACACGCTTCCGAGCATACTCTTGAGCGTATGGGCAGACGACCGCAGAGTTTCTCCATTGCCTTCCGAAACGGCCCGCCGGATCTGACGCCATAACTCTTCGCAATCAACAAGAAAGATCTGAAGCATCTCCGCAAGGAGGGATCTGTCCCCGCCCACTCCTTCGAGCAGCGGCGTCAGATCCATCACGCCGTCGGTCTTGACTTCAGCGGGCTTCTCCTCGGCCTCGTACGGTCGCTCCCTGGCAACGTTTTCCAACGTCCGAGCGAGCTCCAAGCTTCTGATCGGTTTTGAGACGTAATCATCCATGCCCGCAGCGAGGCACCTGTCCCTATCCCCGAGGAGCGCGTGCGCGGTCATGGCGACGATAGGCGTATGTTTTCTCAGTCCCTTCTCATACTCTCTTATGGCTTGTGTTGCCTCGAAGCCGTCCATGACAGGCATTTGCACATCCATCAGGACAAGATCGAAAGCTTCTCTTTTCACCGCTTCGACCGCTTCCTGTCCGTTCGCCGTTATAGCCACCGTGTGTCCCATGTTTTCCAGCATGCCTACCGCAACTTTCTGATTAAAGGCATTGTCCTCGGCCAACAGGATCTTGAAGCGCCTCTTCGAGGGGACAAGGGTCTGGAGGTATCGTTCTCTTGTCCGGTCTCCCTCCTGTTGCTCGTCACGCATGATGCTTACGATAGCGTTGAATAGGCTCGACTGATGGATAGGCTTCAGCAGAAAGGCCCCTATCCCAACCTCTCTGCAACGCTCTGAGGAGAATTCCGGATTCGCTGAAGTCAGCATGAGAAGTCGGATCTTTGAAAGCTCGGGAGTATGTCGTATCTTGTCGGCCAATTCGAAACCATCCATCCCTGGCATCATGCAGTCTATCAGTGCCAGAGCGTAGGGCTGGCCGTTCTTCACTGCTTCGTGCATGGCGCCAATCGCGGCCCATCCTCCATCCACCGCGGTCGGCTTCATCTTCCAACGCGTTAGCAACTCCTGAAGAATGCGGCGGTTAGTCGCGTTGTCGTCAACAATGAGGACATCGAGATCCTGCAGCAGCTCTGCTGTCAGCAAATCTTCCTGTTCCGATCCTTCGGGCACGATCTCGAGGGAAGCGGTGAAATAGAACGTGCTCCCCATTCCTGGCTCGCTTTCGACCCACATCCTTCCTCCCATGAGCTCCACAAGCTGGGAGGCGATGGCAAGTCCCAGACCGGTCCCGCCGAAATTGCGAGACGTGGAGCCGTCCGCCTGTTCAAAGGCCCTGAATATCGTTTGCTGCTTGTGCTTCGGTATACCGATTCCCGTGTCGGACACGGCGAAACGCAGGAGCACGTGGCGCCGGTCCTGCGATTCCACCTCCACGTTGACCGATACTTCCCCGTGATGCGTGAACTTGATGGCATTTCCTATCAGGTTCAGGAGGATCTGTCTCAGGCGCTCCCGGTCACCAATCAGACGGGCAGGCACGTCGGGAGACACGCTGCACGTAAGCTCCAGCCCTTTGGAATGGGCCTGGCTCGCCAGAGAATGCACCGGGCCGTACACGCTGTCGAGCAAGTTCATGTCCGTGGGCGCCAGTTCCAGCTTTCCCGCCTCGATCTTCGAGAAATCGAGGATGTCATTGATGAGAGCGAGCAGAGAGTTTGCCGAAACCTCCACCGCCTGGAGATATTCCTTCTGTACCTGGGTGAGAGGCGTGTTGAGGCAAAGCTCGGTCATCCCGATGATTGCATTCATGGGCGTTCGAATCTCGTGACTCATGTTGGCCAGAAACTGGCTCTTGCTCCGATCCGCCTGCTCGGCTCGTTCCCTGGCCTGGACCAGATCGGAGACGTCGACCACATTAAGGATGACCCCCGTATACTCTCGCTCGTGGAAGATGGGCTGAACGCGCACAGACACGTGGGTGCCTCTGAAATCGCGATTGAGCACCACTGGCGCCTGGAATTGTCCAGCCTTATAGTTCCTGATAAGCTTGTCGAGCTCCTCCACAAGGATCCCGTTGAGACCGCAATTCCAGAGAGTCAGTCCACTGAGCCGGTCCCTGTCCATCTCCGTCTTTTCCAGGAACCACGAGTTCATCTCGGTGACGACGTCGTCTCGACCCGCAAACAGAACCCCTTCTTCCATCCCTTCGATCAGAGACCTGAGCTTCCGCGCTTCGGCAGAGGCAACTTCGTGGGCCCAGTTCAGCTCGATTTCGGCTTTTCGTCGCTCTGTAAAATCCTCTACCAATCCTTGCACGCCCGCGATATTGCCATCCGCATCCCGGAACGGCGTCAGATGGACACGTATATAGACATACTGCCCGGGCCGAGATATGTATGGGTGCTCCGTGATGCTCGACTGTCCTGATTCCAGACACTGTCGGACCGCCCCTGAGACGCCGCCTCGCTGAAAAATGGGAGAGCTCAGCACGTTCATGGCAAGGAGGGATTCATGTGAGTCGGGCTGAAGAATGGCTCCCAATTCCAGATTCACATCGGTGATAGTCCCCTCAAGGTCGCAGAGAAAGATTCCCAGCGGTGCATTCTCGACCAGGTACCGGAATTTCTCCTCGCTCGCACGCAAGGCGTCCTCAGCGCGTTTGCGCTCCTTGAACTGCCGGGTGATCACCAATACCACGCCAAGCCATATGAAAAGGAGCGTCGCCACCAGTATGCAACCCAATACCCCAACTTGGGTCATGCGCTTCTGCAAAAAGGACAGATTCTGCTCGATACGTGCTTGTATTCCCGCTGCCAGATTCTCAATTCCGTCGGAGTAAACGAGACGTTGCTGTTCGTACTCGGCCCCGAAAAGGAGTTTTCGAGCATCCTTCAAACGCCCCTGGTCAACCATGGCAAGGGCGAGTCCTTCCATCTCGATCAGCTTTGAATATGCCCCCTTTGTGGCAGCAGCATAATTGCGTTCATAGGAGTCGCGTGCCAAAAGGGCTGCCTGCGTTACGGCCAAATCCAGCTCGGGCTCCACCTCTCTGTACTTTGCTTGCCAGATTGACTCACCTGTCACGGCTGCCATGCGAGCGCACGTGGAGAGAACCTCGTTCTTGTGGACGATGTCGCCGACAAGCTGCTGCAACTTGAATTCGCGTGTGGCGATTTCAGAATTCGACTGATACATGTTCCAAACAATCATGGCAAGCACGGGGAGAAGGAGTAGGCTGAACAGCCACGTAGCGGTCAGGATCTTGATAGGATTGAGTCTATAGTCGCGAGGGAATGGATTAATGCTGCTCTTCACGATCTCCACCCTGTTCCTCAGATTGCGTGCTGGTGCAGAAATGCGTCCTGGCCCGTACAAGGTCGTCACGAGACCTGCGGCCAGGCAAGCATACTCGCCCGCAGTAAGCGTTGTGTTAGCTCCTCATGAGAAAAGCGTCGATAGTGGCAGGTGGCCTCGATCGATTCGGATATATGGAAGGGGAGAGGAAGACGCCCACGAAACTCTTTCAAAACCGTTTCGGGTGGGTATATGTCGGCAATGCCCGTTGATTGGGGACTGTTGCGGAATTGTGATACGATCCCTGAAAGTCGTTCCGGCAAGACTGGCGGATGACGGGTGTGATGCCCTCCCTTACTGCCGGAAACCGGCGGATGGGTACCCGGAGAGACCAATTTTTCTCACACAACAAGAAATCTGGTGCTATAATTGACGCGAGCTTGCGATAGCTCGACGCGTCGTTACTGGGCGGAGTTCGGAGTTACCTGCGCTTCCTTGGACCGGACCCGGGGGGAGCGGTCTGAAAAGGCAAACGAGAGTCATGAACCACTCCCTTCCAGCTTTTCAATCTCATGATCGCAAAGCCAGAATTCTTGTGGTGGACGACGACCCCCTCGTGAGAGGCGTGGTGGTCGAGTCATTGGAGATTATGGGGCACGAAGCAGACGTGTGCGGTGACGGAGCCGAAGCCCTCGATCGAAACGAAAAGTTCCCGTACGACCTGATTGTGACCGACATGAAGCTCCCCGGCATGGATGGGCTCGCGCTGATCAAGAGCTTGAAGAGCAAGCAGATGGAAACCGACGTCGTTGTCATCACGGGATATGGCACGATAGAAAACGCTGTTGAATGCATGAAGGCTGGCGCCATCGAGTACCTCATCAAGCCTTTCACAGTCGATCAAATTCAGGTTGCCGTTCGAAAAGCTCTGGAGCACCGAGAGCTGAGGCGTAGGGCTCACGAGCGTGAGTTTTACATGGAACTGTCCTATGTTGACTCACTTACCGGCGTAAACAATCGGCGGTACTTTGACGAGGCCTTGAGTGGCGAGATAGAAAATGCGCGCATCCAGGGGACGTCTCTAATCCTGCTGATGATAGACATTGACAATTTCAAGATCTTTAATGACATGAATGGCCACCAAAAGGGTGACGCTGCTCTGGCCCGCGTGGGAAGACTTCTCAAATCCGTCTGTCGGAGCTATGACATCGTGACGAGGTATGGGGGAGAAGAGTTTGCAATGGTCCTCCCGCGTGCGGATACTTCCAAGGCCCTGGAGCTTGCGAACCGCATCCTCCGCGAGGTGAGAGAGACGTCCTTTGAAGGAGAAGAGGTCCTGCCGGACGGGACCCTCACCGTGTCTGTCGGAGTAGCCACCTTTCCGAGTGACGCGACGACCGCTGAAGCACTTATTCAATGCGCTGACAGGGCCTTGTACGAGGCTAAGAAGGCCGGCAGGGACGCAGCCTGCCTGGCACGTGATAATTTGCGGGCAATAAAGTAGAATCCGTCTCAGAGCTCGTTTTGCATTGAGATGCGTATGTAGATTCTTCGACGGCTCACGAATCGCCCCCGTACCCCGGTCCCTTGACTCAGGCCTATCACCCATATCGGAGAGAGCCTCAATGACCTGGCTTTCAAGTTCACAATCATGAACTCGATCGAACCGATTCGTGAGCGTATCGAGGTTACTCCGATGGCTCACGCCGTGGTCTTTGTTCTTTTGATCTCAACCCTCACTTCGGTACACTTTCCTTCTCGCACTGAAATTCTTGACACGAGTCTCTCCGAAGACTAGGATCAGAAAAGCGAGCTCGTGCACGCAGCCGTCCTTCCCCATCGCCTCATGATTTACTCGTATAACAGCGCTGACAGTGCAGCGTTCAAGGGACCTACTCCCCGCTTGGGGAATATCTTCATCCGGCTCGACCGGAGTTGACGAAAGGTGAAGCAGCCGTGAAAGAGCTAATGTCTGGAAACGAAGCCATTGCCCGAGGCGCCGACGAGTACGGCGTTCGGTTGGCCTCGGCCTATCCGGGAACCCCTAGCACAGAGATCCTGGAAAACATCGGGGCAAAGTACCCTCGAATCAAAGCGGGCTGGGCGCCGAACGAGAAAGTGGCGCTGGAAGTTGCAGCGGGAGCCTGTTACGGGGGCGCCAGGTCGATGGCCATTATGAAACATGTGGGACTCAACGTTGCCGCCGATCCTTTCATGACGCTCTCCTACACCGGAGTTAATGGCGGCCTTGTGATCGTCGTCTGTGACGACCCGGAAATGCACTCTTCCCAGAACGAACAGGATACGAGAAATTACGCTAAGTTCGGGAAAGTTCCGTGCGTCGAGCCGTCAGACAGCCAGGAAGCGAAAGACTTGCTTGGGGAGGCGCTCCAAATCAGTGAGCAGTTCGACACTCCGGTGATCCTGAGGAGCTCCACCAGAATCTCCCACTCCATGTCCCTGGTGGAGACAAAGGAGCGCGTTGAGGGCCCGCGAGAGCTTGGCCTCAAGAAAGATCCGCTGAAGAACGTCATGCTTCCGGCCATGGCGCGGAGGAGACACCCCGTCGTGGAACAGAGACTAAAGGATCTGGCGGCCTTTGCCGAGACATTCCGCTGTAACCAGATCATGATGGGGGACGACTCGCTTGGAATCATCACTGCTGGCGTGGCCTACCAGTATGCACGAGAAGCTATGCCTCACGCGTCGTTCCTGAAGCTCGGCATGGTGTGGCCCCTGCCAGAGAAGCTCATTCGAGACTTTGCCTCTCGCGTAAAGCGCTTGGTGGTCATCGAAGACCTCGATCCCTTTATCGAAGAAGCCGTCAAGCTTATGGGCATCCCCGTTGAAGGGAAGGAACTGACAGGTCTTTGCGGAGAGCTTTCCCCCGAGAAGGTGGAAATCGCGCTCACCGGGAGATCGTCCTCAGTCAGCATAGGTGGCATTGACATTGAGCTTCCCATGCGCCCGCCGAATATGTGTCCGGGGTGCCCGCACAGAGCGACCTTCACGGCTCTCAAGAAGACCAAGGTGTATGTTGCCGGGGACATAGGCTGTTACACCCTTGGCGCTCTCCCCCCTATCAGCATGCTCGACACCTGTCTCTGCATGGGCTCGGGCATCGGCATCGCTGCAGGCTTGGATAGGGTGCTCGGCGACCTTGCCAAAGGAAAGGCGGTCGCGGTAATTGGAGACTCCACATTCTTCCATTCCGGAATGACCCCATTGCTGGATCTGGCGTACAATGGCGGCTCGACCACGGTCATGATTTTGGACAACAGAACCACTGCAATGACCGGGGCTCAACAGCACCCCGGGACTGGATATACCCTTCGCCAAGAACCCACCATCACCGCAGACATCGAGAAGCTGGCGGAATCGTTCGGCTTCAAGAGGATTCATACTGTCAATCCCTATCACGTAAAGGAGCTGGAACAGGTGGTGCGTGAGGAGCTGGAAGCAGATGAGCCATCCGTCATTATCTCCCGTGCTCCCTGCGCTCTGCTCAAGACAGGTCGGATTCTCCCGGATAAACCATTGCGAATAGATCGGGACGTGTGCAAGGGGTGCAAAGCCTGCATCAACACGGGATGCCCCGCGCTCGAATTCGTCAAGATCGAGAAGCCTGCGGAGGGAGAAAAACGCAAGGGCTATTCAACCATTAACGAGGCGCTGTGTGTTGGATGTCGCACATGTTTCGAGGTTTGCAAATTCGAGGCCATCAAGGAGGCGCAATGAGCGGGGATCGCGTATACAATGTCTTGATAGTCGGTGTGGGTGGCCAGGGAATCATCCTGGCCAGCGACGTGCTTGGAAAGGTTGCCGCCCGCCACGGGTACGACGTGAAGAAGAACGAAATCCACGGCATGGCCCAACGGGGCGGTTCAGTTTCCAGTCACGTCCGGTTCGGCAAGAC
>CAYZET010000279.1:0-7474 GCA_964477215.1 uncultured Syntrophaceae bacterium
TGGGAGGATTGTTCGTACGCGTTCGCGTTCCCGTGGAGAAGCAGAAAGCACTCTCAGTTCCAGACGTGGCTGTGCAATTCGATCAGGGCGGCAGGTACGTGCTTGTGCTCAATGACGAAAACATCGTGCAGCAAAAGCGCATCCGCATGGGCCAACAGGTCGAACGAATGAGAGTAATAGAAGAAGGCATAACCGCCGAGGATAGGGTGATAGTGGGAGGCTGGCAGCGAGCGAGACCGGGCACACAGGTCAAACCCGTTGCCAATAGTAATCAGGACAGTACGCGTGATCGGGAGAAGAAAGACAAACCCAACGAGAAATGATCTGGAGCTTATGCAATGTTCAGCCGCTATTTCATCAACCGCCCTGTCCTCGCTTCCGTCATATCCCTCCTGATCATGGCGGCGGGCGGCGTCGCGATTTTCTCGTTGCCTATCGCCCAATTTCCAGACATCGCTCCTCCCATGGTGCAGGTTACCGCGTCGTACCCGGGGGCCGATCCCAAGGTCGTAGCGGATACGGTTGCAGCTCCCATAGAGCAGCAGGTCAATGGCGTCGAGAACATGCTCTACATGTACAGCACGAGTGCTCGAGACGGCTCGTACACGCTTAAAGTGACCTTCGAGCTTGGCACGGATATCGACATGGCAACAGTACTGGTTCAGAACCGGGTGAACTGGGCCATGGCGTCATTGCCTCCGGATGTACAGCGACAAGGCGTGAACACAAAGAAGGCATCCACTTCTTTCGTCACTGTCTTGTGTCTTTACTCGCCCGACGGCTCGTACGACGATCTGTTTCTTACCAACTACGTAACGACCACAATCAAGGACCCGTTGAGCAGACTTCACGGAGTAGGCGACGTGGTCATGTTCCCTTCAAAAGACTACAGCATGCGCCTGTGGCTCAACCCCCACAAGCTCCAGTACAATAGCTTGACGACTAACGATGTGGTCGATGCCCTCAAGAGCCAGAACGTCCAGGTAGCAGCCGGTAGGCTTGGCCAGGAGCCCGCGCCCAAGGGACAGTCGTTTGATTTCTCCGTCAATACGCTCGGCCGCCTCACTGAAGTGGATCAATTCTCAAACATTATCGTGAAGACGGGACAAGATGGGAGCGTCGTCCGGATGAAGGACGTCGGTCGAGTTGACCTCGGGGCAAAGAGCTACGACACCTGTTCATACTATGGGGGACTTCCCGCTGTAACACTCATCGCATACCAAACGCCAGGTTCGAACGCCTTGCAGGTGGCCGACGAAGTGCATCGGCTCATGGAGGAGCTCAAGAAAGATTTTCCCCGAGGGGTAGATTACCAGGTTGTTTACGAAAGCTCCACCTTTGTCAGAGCTTCCATTCGGGAGGTCATGCTCACTCTCATTATCGCATTCATTCTCGTGTTCATCGTGGTTTTCATATTCCTGGGCGACTGGAGGGCGACTCTGGTCCCTGCCACAACAGTGCCGGTCACGATCATAGGCGCCTTCGCGATAATGTATCTCCTGGGTTTCTCCATCAACATGTTGACCCTGTTCGGTCTGGTACTTGCCATAGGGATCGTGGTAGACGACGCAATAGTCGTGGTGGAAAATGTTGACCGCAACATGACTCAACACGGTCTGGGGCCCAAGGATGCCTCCATTCGCGCCATGGATGAGATCACCGGCCCCATTATCGGAATCACCCTCGTCCTCATGGCGGTCTTCATTCCGGCCGCTTTTGTCGGAGGAATAGCAGGGCAGCTTTACCGCCAATTCTCCCTTACCATCGCTGTCACCACGTTGCTGAGTGCCGTCAATGCAATGACGCTAAAGCCTGTGCAATGCTCGCTGTGGCTGCGGCCTCATGAAGGCCCGAAGAACATATTCTTCCGAACTTTCGATGCAGCCTTTGACCGCGTCACTGAAAAATACACAGCAATTGTCTCGTTCCTCGTTCGCCACCTTCCTCTCATGCTCCTTGTGTGGGCTTTGGCTTTGGGCCTCACCTATTACGGATTTACCCGAGTTCCCACCGGTTTCTTGCCCGATGAAGACGACGGGCTGATTCTCCTGAATGCCCAGTTGCCAGACGGAGCCTCTCTCCAGAGGACCGACGCGACCATGAAACAAGTTATGGAGATTCTTTCGTCGACTGAGGGCATAGCCTACTATTCGGTCACCCCGGGAAACTCGATCCTTGACGGCACAGGCCCTACCCTGGGATTCGGGTTCGCCTCACTAAAACCATGGGATGAAAGACTGAAGGCAGGACGAAGCAAGGCAGCCATCATGGCAGAGCTCACGGAGAAATTCTCCTCAATTCAGGATGGCATCGTCTTCCCCTTTTCGCTACCTCCCATTGTCGGGCTCGGCCAGAGCGCCGGAAGTGAGATGTGGATTCAGGACAAAGGAGGCCTGGGTCTGGTGACGCTGTCGGAGGTCGCTGACCTGATGGTTCAGGATTCTCATTCCGATCCTCAGCTACGATCTCTGACCTCCACGTTCACGGCTGGAGCGCCGGCGATCTATGCAGACGTGGATCGGACCAAGGCGCTGACTCTCAAAGTTCCACTCCAGTCGGTTTTCGACACTCTTCAGGCGTACCTGGGATCAACCTATGTGAATGATTTCAATGAATTCGGTCGGACTTGGCATGTGATGGTTCAGGCTGACGCACCCTACCGTTCGCGTACGGATGATATCAAGACACTTCAAGTGAGAAATCTAGACGGGAAGATGGTTCCGATCGGAACCCTGGTAAAAGTGGACTATTCTTCGGGTCCTCTTCGCGTTGACCGATACAATATGTTCCCGTCAATCAGGCTTGTGGGGCAAGGAAGCCCGGGAGTGAGCTCGGGGCAGGTCATGCAAGCCATGGAAGACTTGGCGGCAAAGAATCTTCCTTCCGGGGCTGGTTATGAATGGACAGGCGTCGCCTACCAACAGAAGCGGATAGGCGGTCAGATAGTCTGGGTGTTTGCCATGGCGATCCTCGTAGTGGTGATGATCTTGGCAGCTCAGTACGAGAATTGGATCGATCCGTTAGCGGTGGTGGCAGTCGTGCCCTTGGCAGTGCTAGGAGCGGTTGTCGGCTTGTCCATTCGGGGCCTTGACAACAGCCTCTATACCCAGGTCGGATTGGTATTACTGGTCGGCCTCTCTGCAAAGAACGCTATATTGGTAGTGGAGTTCGCGCGGGAAAGACAGGCCGAAGGCAAATCGCCTCTGGAAGCGGCGGTCCAGGGCGCAAAACTGCGATTCAGAGCAATCCTCATGACGTCCTTTGCGTTCATTGTAGGGGTGTTCCCCCTCGTGGTCGCTACAGGAGCGGGCGCTGCAAGTAGACAGGCCGTGGGAACTGCCGTGTGCTTCGGGATGCTCGGCGTAACTATGCTAGGCGTCTTCTTCACGCCGGTCATGTACGTCTTCATGCAGAGATTCAAACGATTCCAGTCTCAGAGACTTGACGGTTCAAGCGCCTAGAAGGATTACGGATCATGGAAGGTAATACCATGAAAAAGTGGGTGGTTTGCACCTTGTGCCTTATCGGAGCCACGCTGAGCCCCGCTCTGGGCGCGCAACAGAGCTCGGGTGGGAGCCAGCAGGAGGTATGCGCTGCGATAGAGGCCTATGTGGCAGCGGTGAATGCAGCGAGGTCGCTGAAGGAAAAGCAGGAGAGGCAGGCGCGTTACGAGCAAGCGAAAGCTCGTCTGGAATCAGTGCTGAGAGCCAGCGAAAGGACATCAATCATTTCGCATGCTTTGGCCTATGCCTCCTATTCCGAGCAGATTGTCACTCTGGATGCCACAGATCCGCACCTTCCCGACCTATTGGAAAAGAGGCTCAAGATCCAACAGACCCTCCTTGCCCCCTGCATCGATTCAACGCCCTCATCTGGGATCGGGGCCAAAGACTAGGGGCCTGGAATTGTAACAGGCACTCCCTGGGTGACAAACGATATGCCGAGACCTGATCGGGTGGTGATCATGATTCCCTCTATGAGCGGCGGATTCACGGGCTGTGTCGATGACCATCGCACGAGGAAGCTTGGTCCAGGTCCGCCGGTTACGTCGTGCTCTTCCACGATGACGTGCTTCGACGACAATGCCGAAAGGAGCAGCGGTTGCTTCAGAAATTCTTTCACAAGAAGACCGGATGAATCGTGGTACGCTATGGACATGACCTCGATAGTGTTGGCAGGGTCAGTGTTTCTGACCATCAGAGTAGTAGTCAGGTTGAGTTGATGGCTCTTCGGCCCTCCATACACGTGAGAGTACACAGGCACGTACACAGTCTGGGGGGATTTCCTTGCGAGCTCCTCTGCTGCGCTGGTTGCGGTGCACAGAAAGGCCGTTACCAAAAGAAACAGCGATACACTTCGCACGATCATCTCATGTCCCTCCGTATTGACACCGGAGACGACGCGTCGCCTTGAAAGGGAAGCGCCACTCACGATAGTATTTCTCTGTCACAGGATCTCTCGCGCGTGATATACTCGGATGTCGCGACTTACGCAAGGAGTTGCTCATGCCGAATCAAGACCCTCCTACCCGAGAGATGGTTCAGAAGCTCAAAGACGGAATGGATGAAAGTTCGCTCCTCCAAGAGTACAACCTTTCTGAGGAAAAACTCCAGGCTCTCCTTGACGAGCTCTTTGACGCAAGTTTCTCAACCCGACAGGATGAGACGAATGAATCTGCTGGCATGCGGGCCATTGAGGCTGAAGAAATCATCAGGGATATCAGGCGGGGTCTTAACGAAACGGAACTGAAATTGAAATACGAGCTTTCATCAGGAGCACTAGCCAAGACGGTCAAGTTGCTTCTCGATGGAGATCATTTGCATCGAGGAGACCTTTCCCAAGGAGCCGTACCGTATGAAGAGGTAGTCGACATGGGGAAGTCCAGGCTCTTGGAACGATATTATCTCGATTTCGGTTTGCCCATCGTCGACGTGGACTTCCCGGACGTGGCAGGCACGGTGAGAGATCTCACTACGAAAGGACTGGGAACTACCGGCATCCGTGCTTCCATTGACGAAATCAAGACTCTCCGTATTCAACATCCTCGCTTCGTCTTTCTCAAGTCTTTCACGTTTCGAGCCAAGTGTAGATGGGTAAGGGACGTTGACTGTGGCGGAAAAGCGATCGCGGGATTTGAGATAGTCTCGATGTCGGATGAGGACACGGACCAACTGCGCAAGCTGGTAAAGCTTCTCAGGTTTTATGCGGTTTCGACCGCCCGCGTTCCGGTGACGGATCCGGAAAGCTCTTCTCCATGAAATTCGTTTGGTGTTCGATTGCGGAAAATCCTGCCCCACTTCGGACAAGCTTCGGAGTCGGATAGATCATGTTTCGTGTCAGTCGCCCCCTCGGACAGATAGTCGTTCCGGCGACAACACGGACTTCTCAGAAGATTGAGCTTCTTGGCGTTTCGCAGTTCTGCGCAAGCTCTCGAGTGGCTTGCGAGAAGATGCAGAAGGAAGACGTCTTCGAATCCAACCGATCAAGAGGCCTCGTCCCAGGGCGCGGACATCTGATGATGCAGGTAGCTGGCGGCATCCGAGCCGTAGTGATTCATCCCACTGTGAGAAGGAGGGCAAGCATTGTTTAATTTCTTTACTCGCAAGCTTGCTGGCGGTCTGGTGCTCTCTCATGTAGCCTTAGCCGTAATCCCCATAATAATTCTCGGGCTTGTGGCATTTAATAGCTCCAGATCGGCCTTGGAGAGCAAAGAGTATGAAAAACTCGCTGCCGGCCGGGACTCGAAAAAGCGGGACCTCATGTCGTATCTGCTCGACACCCTGCAGAAGATTGAATTCTTGGCTTCAAGCTCTGCGGCGCAGGCGGCTGTACAAGAGCTCACGATGTACCATCGAGATACTCGCTCTTCGCCGAACGCTGATTTCAATGTGCATTCGGCCGAATATGCCGAATTGTACAAGAAAATTGACGGCTTTTTTGAACGCTTTCTTAAGATAAGTAATCCTTCGATCTCAGGTTATCGTGACATCCTCCTTATCGACCGCGAGGGAAGGGTCATGTACACCTCTGCCAAACTCGCCGATCTGGGAACGAATCTGGCGAAGGGACCTTTGACAGCAAGCAATCTGGCAGGACTCTGGAAAAAGGTGATCACGTCCGGCAAGTCGGCGATGACGGATTATGCAGAGTACGAGCCCGCTAAGGGGCCGGCAGCCTTCTTGGGAGTCCCTGTTTCCGACGAGGCAAAAACCGTGGCCGGGATTCTCGTCATTCGGTTGGGACTTGAGAAGATCGATTCACTGTTCAATGTGGCCATGACGCCCAACGAAATCGTTCGCACCTTTCTCGTAGGACAGGATCTCACGGTACGTTCCGATCCCGGCTCGCTCGAGGAAGGAAACGTGTTCGGCAAGCAGGTGCAAAACCCGTTTGTTTCCAAGGCCCTTTCAGGAGTTTCAGGCGCGGAGGCTGCGTTAACCTCCTCCGGCAAGTGGCAACCAACCGCGTATGCTCCGGTGGGTCTCAAGGACCACCCCGGCCTGGCAACCGATTTCGACTGGGCTGTTCTGGTGGAGGCCGACCATGAACAAGCCTTCGCAGCAATCTATTCCATACGTAGTCGCATAGCGCTCATCGGCATCATCGTTGGGCTGGTCGCCGTGCTCGTAGCGTACCTGATGGGCCGGTGGATATCTCGCCCGGTCACCAGCGCAGCGCAATCTATTGTCCGCATTGCCGATGGGGACCTGACTGGAGACCTCCCGCAGACCAAGAGGCAGGACGAGCTCGGTGCCTTGATCAAAGCCGTCGGGAAGCTTGCTCGAAACATGCGACGTCAGACCACCTCCCTTTTGGACGGCATCGATGTTTTGGGAGGAGCCGCTTCCGAATTGGCTACCATGATGACGGAAATGTCGGCCAACGCAGCTCAAACCTCGACAGCGGTATCGGAGACCACTTCTACAGCAGAACAGGTCAAAATTGCAGCGAAGCTCGTGAGTGAAAAGGCCAAGAGCGTTGCTATGAGCGCTCAAAGGGCAGCAGCGGTGTCTCTGGAGGGAACCAGGGCAACTGAAGACATTACGAGCAGAATGCATCTGATAAGAGACCAGATGGACACAATCGGTCAGACCGTCGTGCACCTGAGTGACCAGAGCAGGGCCATAGAAGAGATCACTGGAACAGTCCAGGATCTGGCCGACCAGTCCAATCTCTTGGCCGTCAACGCGTCAATCGAGGCGGCTCGGGCCGGCGATCGAGGTAAAGGATTCTCGGTCGTGGCTCAGGAAATAAGGAGCCTGGCAGAAGGATCCAGACGAGCCACGGACCAGATCCGGGCTCTCCTGGAGGATACCCGCAATGCCGTCAGTGCCGTGGTTATGGCCACAGAACAGGGCATTAAAGCTGTCGAAACGGGAGTCGACCAATCGGTCGTATCCAGGACTTCGATCGAAGCTCTGGCTGAGAGTGTAAACAAGTCTGCTGAGGAAGCGGCTGTCATCGAAACCTCTAG
>CAYZET010000280.1:0-1537 GCA_964477215.1 uncultured Syntrophaceae bacterium
TGAACAAGTTGCCGGAGCCTGTCTTCTTGAGTAATTCGTCTCCCATTGACAGATCTGCGTTCATGCGGGTCGGAAGGATGGTCAGCTTTCCGTATCGCTTCACCTCTTCCGAGACATGGGGGTCAAAGGCAAAACCGCACACGATGAGCAGGTCGAAACCAATGCCTTGCACGGCCTCTTTGGCGGCTTCCTTGATCAAGTCAGGGCCTACTGTTCCGTGCTCTGGGCCGATGCACACGGCAACACGTCTGGATTTGTCGTTTTCCGTGTATTCTCCTTCTGCATGGAGCCATTTGCCGGCGTATGGTTCCAACCGGTCAAACTTCAGCCGTTCGTTCTTGACCGTATTCTGGACTCCGGCCTTCTTGAGATTGTCAATGATCATGGTCTCAAATTGACCGGATGATTCGGTTCTGGCTTCAGATTCCGAGGAGGGAAGGTCTTCGTCTGTGGACAACACCCGATGCGGAGAAAGGCTTTCCACGGTGAACGGGCCGGTCACTCGCACCTTTTTGTTGTCTTCGTAGGGCTGATCGTAAAGGATCTCGTAGTCGGCCGCTTTTGCGATGACCTCGTCAATCTCCTTCTGTCGTGCTCTCCGCATTTCCCACCAAGACTCCAGAAGCTTTTTCGCCCGTTCCGGCCACTTCTCCTCCGCCTCTCGTGGCACCTCCCACTCCTGCCAGGACTGTTTTAGTGTTGCGTTCAAGTCGGCCAGTATCGGAGCCAGCTTTGTCTCCCACAGAGCGTGGATCGTGTCGATTTTTTCATTGTTTGCGATGGATTTCAGGGTGATGTGCGGAACTCGCTTGTACACAAATCCCTTCTTCACGTCGGATGCGGTTTTTTGTTCCGGTTCCTTCGGAAGAGAACCGGTGACTTCAGCTTCTTTCTTGGTCCCTTCAGGAGAATCGGCAAGGAGATAGTACGGATACTTGGCCGCCATCAATCGTGTCCGAGCCAACGCCAAAGCTACCCGGCTCGTGTCAATAGTGATCCAGCGACGGCCCCATTGCTCAGCCACATAGGCTGTCGTCCCGCTTCCGCAGGTTGGGTCAAGGACGAGATCGCCGGGGTCGGTGCTCATGAGAAGGCAGCGTTTGACTACTTCAGTATTGGTCTGGACTGCATATATTTTTTCATCAGCCCCCACGGTGTCATGCCATGGCGCAGTCAATGCCGAGGCAGGGTTTTCAGCGGCATAGAGCACTAGAGTCAAACGGTTACCTTCAGGCTGAAGGCGTCCCGCTAGCCTGAGGCGGTCCATCCCCTCGGGGCCTGTGCCGTAACCGTTTTTGGGATGATCGTATGTTCGTCCTTCGAATTCGTAACGGAACATTCCTGACTCCATTGGCCCAGAAGGCTCCAAGGACTTGAGTCGGTAGACATTTGCACCTTTGGGCAACAGGTCGTGGTCATGTAGCTCTTCATTTGTCATACGATTACGAAATCCATTCGGTAACTCGTACCAGCAATGATGAAACTCACCTTCGACATCTTGCATAGCAAACAGTTTTCGATACTTTGCTACGGATTG
>CAYZET010000280.1:1547-7464 GCA_964477215.1 uncultured Syntrophaceae bacterium
GAGCCATGTTTGGTCTTCGCATACCAAATCAGGAAATCACTCATTTGTTCGATAAAAGAGGTGCCAAATGGCATGGTCTTCTTACGAAAAGGTATTATAGCGATAAAATTATCACGGCCGAATACCTCGTCCAGGACACACCTGACCAAATGAACATTTTCGTCTCCAATCTGAACGAATATGCTGCCGGAATCGGTGAGGAGTTCTCTGCTCACGACAAATCTGTCCCTAAGATATGCTAAATAGGAGTGAATCCCCAATTTCCAAGAATCTCGAAAAGCTCTGACCTGTTCAGGTTGCCGTGATATATCTTTTGATCTCGTGTTCTTGATATCTTTGTGATTACGTGTCAAGACTTGCCAGTTTGATTTGAAATCTATCCCATAAGGCGGATCAATAAAGATCATCTGGACTTTGCCCTTCAGTCCTTCCTTCTCCGCCAAGGAAGTCATCACCAGCAGTGAGTCTCCCAGGATCATCCGGTTGGACCAATTCTGCTCATGCTGGTAGAAATCTATCAATTGCTCGAATTCGATGCCGTTGAAGTCTGAAAACAGGTTGAATTGTGCCTGTGGTTCGTCTTTTTTCGCCTGTGCTTTGAAATCGTCTATGATGGCGTGCGGGTGAATCTTCTCTTGGATGTAGACGGGAACAACAGGAACTGCCAAGTCCTGAGAATCCTGCTCGTCTTTCCCCTTCCACACGAGCTGAGGGTCCAGGGAAGGGTCTCTCGGATAGAGCATGGTTTTCGGTTGCTTTTCGTCGTCCGCAACAAAATCCCGCAGCTCTTCGGTAGGGATGTTCTTGCGCTTATCCTTGTGGCGGAGGGATTCGACTTGTGTTTGCGACTTCTTTCTTGTTCCTGCCATCTATTTTATCCTTCAAAACAGGCATTACAGATTTTGGATTGCTCGGGTAGCGGCATTTCATCCCAAGTTCTTCCTTCAAGCTGTCGCCCGGCTTTCTTCTTTAGCACCCCGCCCCACTGCTTGAAGAAGAAAGCCACATCTGCCTGGAGGCATTGGTCACGAATATCAATCACCCATTCGGGGTGTAGTTGACGGGCTCTCGGACCAGATTCTCCTCCCACTATTACCCAATCAATCCCTCTCAAATGCAAGTGTCCGACCGGGCCAAGCAACGGTTCAAAAGATACGAATTTGATTCCGGCTCCTGTCTGAAATAGGTGCTCAATTCTGTATGTGTATTTTCGATTCTCCACGCTGACACCCATCCAGATGTTGTCTGCCCAGTGCAAATGCGGACTCATTTCCCGCAACCGATGTGACCGTTTAGTGAGAATCTGAAACTGATGCCAAGAAGCCCGGCGCATTATCTTGAAGACCTTGAAGATAAAGGTATCGGGGACCTCTTCATGGAAAAGGTCGCTCATAGAATTGACGAATATGCGCTGGGGCTTTTTCCAACGTAAGGGCATTTCAAGGGCATTCTCATGCACCGTCAGCCTAAAGCCATTCACATAATTGGGTTGCCCCATTGCCCGCAAGCGACGTGCCATACGTTCAGCATAGCAATTATTGCACCCCGGGCTGATTTTGGTGCAGCCTGTAAGGGGGTTCCACGTTGATTCGGTCCACTCGATGGCTGATTTTAGGCCCATTATAACTGTCCTCGACTCTTGTATGCGTCAAAGATTTCCTTGACGATCTTTCCTCCCGTGTCATTGGGAGACGCAAAGAAGAGATAATACACGACCGCACCCTTCGTATTTCTCATGGGCATGGGAGCAGGGACGTACGGAAACCCCGCCACGTCGTGGAGACGCACTCTGAACGCCTCCGCAATGACTTCGTTATCGGCTTTTTCTAGGAAACCGAACAGGTTCTGGTCAGAGCTGTAAGCAGCCTTCAACCACGAATCATCGCCCCAAAATGCGTCCATTCGGAGCGCCTGTTCTGGCTGAACTCTGTCGGGATCACGCCACAGAACATTCATATTCATGTCCATGACGGGAAAATTTAGGAAAATTTCGATAGTCTTCATCTGACCGGCAGCGGCAATTACGGACCAGTCCAAATGGAGGCCATACGGATCGAGCAAACATAGTGCTCGGCTGTAGTCTTCATAACGACAACGGGGAAACACCTTTTCCTGAAGAATCTCATTACAGTCCCCTCTATACACGTAGACATTCGTGCGCTCTCCAGCTAATTTTTGCAGTTCGGCCGCCCGCCCTCCATCCAAGTCGATGAAATGAAGCTCAGGAAAAGGCGGTTCGATGAGCATAGCGTTCATGGGACTGCCGGGAACAAATTCACCAGTCCGTTTCGAGATGTGGGTACCTGCCCCGGCAAAGGCATCGATATACAAATATTTCTTGATAAATTGTTGACTTGCCAAGATCGTGGAGTAGGCAGAAGCGTACTTCTTCACGATCTCAAGTTTGATCTCGGACCAGTAACCAATCTGATCGTACTTGAGGGCAGTCATGTCTCGTTCCCGCTTTGATTGTAGCCTTGAGATAGTTCAGCATCCCAATCTTCTGCATAGAGCACCTCAGCCTCGGCCAGCACTCGATCCCTTAACCGGCGGTTGAGGTACTTGGGATTTATGAGGTCCACCTTCCTGCCGCCAAGCAGGGCGGATAGGTCCTCCTCTATGTCTACAATCTCCCATCCAGGGGTATGGTCGGGGGCGAACTCCACGAGAACGTCCACGTCGCTGTCCGGCCCGAAATCGTCCCGCACTGCCGAACCAAAGGCGGCCATCCACCGAATATGACGACTACGGCAAAACGCCGTGAGCTTCTCCTTGGGCACAACTATGTGTATCACGTCAAACCTCGTTGGATTTCAAGAAATTCCGGATCAAAGTTGCTGCATTCCACGGATCGGTGATTTCAAGGAATGCCCAACGCCCGAATCTCCCGTAGTTGTTGATTGCCGGAACCCAAAGGTGTCTAGCCGTTGATACCTTCGCTTCTTTGTCCTTCTTCTTTTCTCCCGTCACTTCGATGATTAGATTGAGCAAGTCTTCATGGCCGTCGTTGAACCGCACGATGAAGTCCGGGTAGTAGTTCCTTTCCTCAGCCTTGAGGGTGTAAGGAATGGTGAAGCCCACGTTGTGGTTCTTTACGTAACAGACGACCTCCTCCATGTCTTCCAGAGTCTGGGCCATCTTCTGCTCCCATGAGCCGGTATCTGCCACCACATGCGAGATATGACACTTCTCCGGGCTCGTGGTGTACGTCTCACGGAGCGTGTCAAAATCCACATACCGAGTTGAGCCCAGGGTATCATACGGCTTCAAAATAGGCTTCAACTGCTTCTCACCGTCGGCGGACGACACCACAGACCGGTAGATCTTGTCCGCAGCAGTATGAGCAAATTCGATAAGAAGCAGGAGCTGGGGAAAGGTGTTGTCTTTACAGACAACGCACTGCCTCATCCATTCACGACTTATGCGAAAGAGTTGAGGGAACAGCCATTGCTTCAGGTTGTCGTCATCGTCTCGGAAATACTTCTCCAGTGTCCTTTTCGCAAGATGGAAAGCCACCTCCTGCTCTCGGTGGTTCTTAAGGTCCTGAAGATCATGGATATCCGAGTCGCCGATAATGGATCGCAACTCCGTCTTGGTAGGAATATCCTGCGTTGACAGCATATACTTCGCATCGTCATCAAACTTGGCCGTGAGCCTCTCCTGTGGAAACTCGTACCGGTATCCCTGAAGACGGGGGAAGGTAATCTCGCATCGTTCCCTTCGCTCTTCGATTGCACGGACCCTCGTCGGCCTGCGGCCCAGTTGAGGAATGGCGGAAGAGCCGGAACACGGAATGAACGAGAAGGGCACACCGTAGACCTCGGCATATTCAGGCTCGAATCGCTCGTCTGAGTTGAGCGCATAGCTCATCCTTCGCAAGCCCCGCCCGACCACCTGCTCACAAAGAAGCTGTGTTCCGAATGCCCGAACCCCGAGAATGTGCGTCACGGTGTTGGCGTCCCAGCCTTCGGTAAGCATGGAGACTGAAACTACACACTTGACGTGCTCCCCAAGCTTTCCCGGCTTGCCAACTGTGTTCATGACCTCTCGAAGCAAATCCTCATCAGTAAGTTTCTCAGGGTCACGATCAGGGAACCGTGCCCGATATTCGGCCTTGAACTCCTCTATCTCACGGCCGGCAACAGTCTTGAATTCTGCGCTCATTGCATCGCCGGATTCGAGTTGTTCGCTGTCCACGAGGATCGTATTGGGGCGGTAAGTCCAGCGACCATCTTCTACGTTGCTGAAGATTGCGAGTCTTCCTGGCACAATTGCCTGGACCTCATCCACAAGTTCCGGCTGTCCGGTTTTCTTGTTGATCACGGGCTTTCCGGCTCTATCGAGCTTGGGAACTTGTCTGGTCTTCTCCCATCCGGCAATGTAATCGAATACCAACTTTGAGACATTGGTGTTATTGCAGACCACTATGAACACGGGAGGGGTCAGCCCTCGTTCACGAGCTTCGGAGTCCGATTCCCACTGCTGGTAGTACTTCTCGTAATTGCCATAAAGACTCTGAATCGCTCCTTCAAGCTCAGCAGGGAGCTTTGGTTCACCTGAAACTGCGGCTGTTTTGCGGCCTTTCTTTGGGAGCTCATCCCGGATTCTTATCCATAGATTACGGTAAGTCGGCTCCTCGCCGGTAACGGAATCGTCGGCCACTGGAACACGAGGGACCTTGACAATGCCGGATTCAATCGCATCGATAAGAGAAAAGTCAGAGACAACCCAACCGAAGAGCGTCCCTTCGGAATACCCCGAACCTCTGAGAAAGAAAGGCGTGGCCGAAAGATCGTAGACGGCCCGTGTCCCGATCTTCGCCTTGACTGCTTCTAGGCCGGAGATCCAAATGCGGGCCTCCTCGTTTCTTTTTTCGGCTTCTTTCCTTTCCTCGCCCTTCAAAATATCTTCCACGCCATCTGGTTTTCGTCGGTAACAGTGATGGGCTTCATCGTTGATCACTACGATGTTCCGTTTGTTTCCAAGCTCTCTGCACACCCGTCGAACCATCTGGTCAGGAGTCTCTTTGAAGCCGTTGCCCCCGCCTTTATTCAGGATTGCCTTTGCCAGCTTGCTCGCATCACCAAGCTCACGCTGCCTGAAAGCGTGGAAATTGGTGATAAGGATCTTTGCCTTACCGAGCTGCTCCATGAGATGGGAGGGCAGGATATCCCGCTTCAGGTAGTAATTCTCAGGATCATTGGGAAGAAGGACCCGGAGTCGATCCTTGATCGTGATGCCTGGTGTGACGATGAGGAATGTGTCAGAGAATCGAACATCCTGAGGATTTGAAAGCTTGTTCAGGGTGTGCCAGGCGATAATCATGGCCATCACGACGGTCTTGCCTGTGCCCGTGGCCATCTTGAATGCGGTCCGGTTGAGCAGCGGGTTGGATTTCTCGTTTTCTTCCCGTACCTTGCTCTCGATCCATCCGGCCCCATCTTTGGCGGCGACTTCAGTAAGATAAATGGCCGTCTCAAGAGCTTCTATTTGACAGAAAAACAGCTTCTTTTCCCTATCGGGGGCGGTCCAGTATTCAAGAAGTTGAGCTGTCGTCCGTGTCACGTGCGGATAGCCCATTTGACGCCAGCGACCAACCCGATCCCGCACCTGGTTTACAAATTCGTTTTCTTTGACTCGGTCTTCTGTCCACTCTGTGTTCAGCTCCAGTTGCCTCCCCTTTTTCTTGGCTTTTGGGACAGGGACGAAGTACGAGCTGGGACGGCGGCCTTCCATGATCTCGTCGGTAATCCCCTCCTCGGAGAACCGGAAGTGACGGGACGGTTCCTTATGGGGCGAATTTCTTACGGGATTATCAATGATTACCTGCTTCACGGCAAAGGCCCTTCCTGAATCAGTGGACTGAGAACTGGTTTACACCAATCCGGCAGGCGAGACCAGTGAAATCCTCTGCGAT
>CAYZET010000281.1:0-7442 GCA_964477215.1 uncultured Syntrophaceae bacterium
AGCTTCCACATGACCGACATCCTCCCTTCTTTTCCCGCACGCGAGCGCAATGCTCTCTCAAGACTTTTACAGGAATAATTGGTGGTCGGCAACATGATGGGCCTGCCATTTCTCCAGTTCAGCGCGGCTCTCTCAGTCTATGGCTGCGCAACTTGCAGGTGTAAGCGGGAAACGCTTCCTTCAAGCTCTTTCACGATTCTGTGTTTCTCCCTTCTAAGAGCTCCGATCTGACTGTCCCGGAAGGCCAATCCCCGAGCAACCACTGTGGTATAGGGAGGAAGAATTGCCGATCGTATCACCCATGCCGCGAGACTTTGAGCGGAACGTCTATCCGGAGGACGAATGGTTACGCGTGGTTTCGCATTTCCGTTGACCCGTGCGACCGCCCACTGTAAAATTGGGTAGTCTATGCTGTTTTTCGCTTCTATTTGCCGCATCACGTGGGGGGCCTTGCTCATGATAGGGCAGGACGAATATAGATGCGATCCTCTCGAGGAAACCTCGCAATTGAGGAGAATCGTGTCCGAGCTTGCCGCAGTCAGAGTGCAGCGCGATCGCGCCCTGGAGGCGCTGCGACGGAGTGAAGGAAGAGCACAGGCACTTCTGGACGCCGCATCTGACGCAGCAACCCTCGTACGAGCTGATGGAACCATACTGGCCGCCAATGAGGTCTCTGCGCGGGCATTCGGGCTCCCTCTCGATGCCATCGTCGGTCGCAATATGTTCGACCTGTATCCGGTCGAGCTCGCCCAATCACGAAGGACACGGATCGCTGAAGTGGTTAAATCAGGAGGGCATGTGCGGTTCGTCGAAGGCCGCAGCGAAACCTATGAAGAAATCTCGCTGCATCCCATTCTCGAGGGCGCGGGAAGCATCGAGAAAATCGCTGTTTTCTGCAGGGACATAACCAGGCAGGTCCTCACCGAAATCGAGCTCCGTAAAGCAAAAGAAGCCGCCGAGACTGCGGACATCGCCAAGAGCCGCTTCCTGGCAAATATGAGTCACGAGCTCAGAACCCCCCTTAATGCCATCATAGGGTTTTCCGAGATTCTTGAAGATGAGCTCTACGGTCCTCTCAGCGATCAGCAAGTCAAGTACGTGGCATATGTGCGGGAGAGTGGGTACCATTTACTCAGTGTTATCAATGAGATCCTCGATCTGGCAAAGATTGAGTCAGGTACAATGGATCTGGATTTCTCCGAGGTGTACATGGCCGATGTCCTGGGAGCCGCCCTCGCCACAGTCGGCGACAAGGCCAAGAGAAATGATATTGAGCTCGAGGTCGGAATAAATGAATCCCTGAGCAGCATTCCCATTCTGGCAGACGTAACAAAGCTCAAACAGATCCTCTTCAACCTCCTCTCGAATGCCGTCAAGTTTGCCGCGCCGGGAGGAAAAGTGACGCTCACGGCTCAAAGGAATGGAGAGCAATTGAGAATGAGCGTCTCGGACACGGGAATGGGGTTGAGGCCTCAAGACTTGGAGCGCATCTTCGCTCCGTTCGAGCAGTTGGATGGTTCCTACAATAGACGAAGGGGGGGAACCGGACTGGGCTTGGCCCTGACAAAGAATCTCGTTGAGCTGCACGGGGGTCGGGTCTGGGCGGATAGCGAAGGACTCGGCAAAGGAAGTACTTTCACCGTTGTCATTCCTCTCCCGAAGGAATCGGCTTGCTTGCGCATTCCCGCAATCGATAGTCCCTAACAATAGGTTTTCCCTAATACCGTGAGGTTTGAGACAAGATTACCGGCGAGACGCCGGTGCTACGGGAGATCCGTGCCAAGCATCTCCACGTAGGAGCGAGTTTCAAACCCGCCCTCCCCTGAATTCAGCTCTCGCCGCCATCCTCGACGCGTGCCACCGCAATGGGGTCAACCGCGTTGCCGCTAATACGGCATCGTATTTCTGAAATCGTCTACTAAGCGACCAACGCGTCAGTCAGATCCGTTACCAACGTATCACCCGTTTCCCAGCGTATTAAATACACGGACAGGCTGAACGAGAACATCCGCGCCCCGCGGCTCACATCGCACGAGGATCACCAGCTTTCCCCTTTCAGAAACAATTTTGAATAGTTGCGACTGTCGAGCACCCGCCTCGCCGAACCTATGCAATACTGACTTCGGGAGAGAGACAGACGCTCCCCGAAGAATTCTCCGCAGCTCCGGGCCGGGAATCTGAAAGTCCTGAATATGGGACAAAGCATTCACCACGCTGATCAGGTTTCTCGCTATCGCATCGCGACCGTCCGCGGAGATCTCCTCCACCGTGATGGCGTCGTCCACCAAGAAACTGCCCGAAGCCACTCTTCTGAGCCGATCTAGTCGCCCCCCTACCCCGAGATCGGCCCCGATGTCTCTGGCCAGGGACCTAGCATAGGTCCCCTTGGAACAGATCATTTCCAGATCGACGTACGGTGGATCCCAGCCCGTAACCTCAAGAGAGAAGATTTCCACCTTGCGCGGCTCCAACTCCGGGAATACTCCCCGACGTGCCAGTTTGTACAGGGGCACCCCATCTCTCTTGATTGCGGAAAAGTGTGGAGGCACCTGGTCAATCACTCCTCGGAAGGCTCCAAGCACCTGCTCTACGTGACTTCTGGTTATTCCGGAAGGATCGCCCGTCCGTATCACGACGCCTTCGCTATCATCGGTATCCGTCTGTTCGCCCAGTCTTACCGTAAGCCTGTAGGTCTTTTTCGCTTCGTCCAGGTAATCGAGCGATCTCGTTGCCGAGCCGATCAATATCACAATCAAGCCTGTAGCAGCAGGATCGAGAGTTCCCGTGTGTCCTACCTTGTCCGGTTTCACCAGACGCTTGACGAGCCGGACCACATCGTTCGATGTCATATGCTCTGGTTTGTCGACTAAGAGTATTCCGTGCATATTCTCTTTCTTTGGCACCGGGCTCTCACGATTCCGTCCACGGCCCAGTTCATGGCAATTGCTGCAAGAAAAGTTTCGATCTGGTCCGAAACAACGTGGTGAAGGCTTGCTTTGCAGAAAACCGCTCGCCGCTGGTCCGGAGGATGGCAATCCTCCGCTCCCGGTCCGGCGGGGGGCTCATGAGCCTTTGCACGTGCACAGCCATTATCAAGACAAGACATTAGAATTGAGGCAAGTTTGGCCAGTATCGCCGGTGAGCCCCGACCACGTCCCGAAGTCGGTTACCAAAAGAAGGGACTAGGTCCTCGAACGAAGCTTCCATGGGCACGGACTCGTTGTTCGGATCATACTGGGACAAGCAAGAAATGACTCGGTTCGCTGAGTCGCGAAGGGCAGCGAGGTTGTACCCGCCCTCGAGCGTCATGATCAATCGCTCCGAGCAATGGTTTGCTGCCATATGCTGAAGCATCTGAGTCATTAGCTCATACCCGTCCTCGGTCAGCCTCATCCCGCCGAGGGGATCCGAGTAATGAGCATCAAAGCCTGCAGAGACTAGGATGAGATCAGGCTTGAACGCTTCCATAATGGGGGCAATCACCATATGAAAAACGGTCAAGTATTCTGCATCCCCGGCTCCTCCGGCCAGGGGGATGTTGACCGTATAGCCTTCTCCCTCGGCTTTGCCCACTTCCGCGATCCTGCCGGTCCCCGGGTAATGCGGGAATTGATGCGCGGAAAAAAATAGAACCTGATTTGTCTCGTAAAACGCGTTTTGGGTCCCGTTCCCGTGGTGCAAATCCCAGTCGACAACCGCCACGCGACGTATGCCGTGGACTCGCAAGGCGTACCGCGCTGCCAACGCGATATTGTTGAACAAACAGAATCCCATAGCACGTCTGTACTCAGCATGGTGGCCGGGAGGCCGAACCATCGCAAAACCGTTGCGCACTGTTCCGCCGACCACGGCATCCACCAGGTTGAAGAGGCCTCCCACCGCCTTAGAGGCAGCTTCCCAGGAATACGCGCATGTGGAGGTATCTGGATCCAGGTACGTGTGGGGCCGGTTGGCCGTTGCCGCAATCTGTTCCACATACCGTCGGTCATGATTCATGGAGATCTCTTCAATTGTGGCCATGCGTGCAGGGATGTCCACCAAATTGAGTCGAGCTCGCTCCTGCTCCAGCATCTCGTAAATAACATTGAGCCGCTCGGGGCTTTCCGGGTGAAAACTCCCCATTTCGTGCTGGAGATAAATCGAGTCTGTGATAATGCCGGTAGGTTTCATGCATTGCCCTTCTTAGGTATCTGCGACCCCGACTCCACCATCGGCGCGTCTCTCGAAATTGCGCATTATACCGAATATTTAACTGTATCACTTGGGGTCCAATCCGTCAATTCTTTTCACAACGCGTCAGCGTGCCACGTGTCCATTGCCGTATGTCCATCGAACCTCCGAAAATTCTCCTTTCCTTGGACACGCTTTGAACGTATGCTCGGACTATACCAGTCTCGCTGACACGTGGGGAGACAAACGGAAATGCTCCTGGCAATAGACGTGGGAAACACCCACACGGTTATCGGAGTTTATGACGGTCCGAACAGGCTCGGAAGTTGGCGAATTCAGACCGTTGAAGGCGGTACCGCAGAAGAGTACTGGATCAAGCTCACCAACTTGACAATGATGGGAAATATTGACGCATCCAAGATCGATGGGGTCATCATCTCTTGCGTGGTCCCTCCCCTCATCAGCGCGCTGGGAGAGCTTTGCAGCGATTTTCTCAAAGTCCGTCCCCTTTTCGTCGGACCCGGCATGAAAACGGGCATGCCGATCAGGTACGACAATCCACGGGAAGTGGGAGCCGATAGGATCGTGAACGCTGTTGCAGCTTATGAGAAGTATAAGTGCGAATTGATAGCCGTAGATTTCGGGACTGCTACAACGTTCGACTACATAAACGCTGCCGGAGAATACGAAGGAGGAGTCATAGCTCCTGGGGTCAAAATCGCTGCGGAAGCCCTATTTCACAAGGCGTCAAAATTGTTCAGAGTCGAAATGGTCGCTCCAGAACGCGTCATTGCAAAAGACACCGCGTCAGCTATTCAATCCGGCATCATTTACGGGTACGCGTCCCTTGTAGACGGTATACTATCAAAGATGTTTCAGGAGCTCGGCGCCAGACCCAAGGTGATAGCCACAGGCGGGCTTGCGCCAGTCATCGTGGAGCACACCGAGAACGTGGATGTGATCGAAAAGGACCTGACCATGGACGGCCTCAGGATCCTCTACGCGCGCAACGTCCCCGCCAAGAAAGGCTGATCGCTGACGGTTGCCACAGTGACACAAATCGGCACCCGGAGGATGGAAGCAGGAGAAGCTGGCAGGCACGTTAGTATGAAATGCGCTCTAGACTTTGCCAAAAGTACTATCAGTTCCCCGTGTGTCGAGGACATTTATGAGAGGATTACAGACCGGTGGGACGGGCATCTGGCCGTCATGGTCGAACCGGACAAAGTGACATCATTATTGGCAACCGTTATAACACGCGCATACCGGCGAGACACCGGCGCTACGGGAGAATCGTGACGACCTCCCTGCGGTCAGGGCTGGTTAAAAACCTGCCCTGTGTTGAGACAGGCTCTGAACCTGCACTTCCCCCAAAAGGAGCCGTTCGCCAAATACGTAACTGCACTCATGAAATTTTGCACTGAGTTACGCGCGAACACCGAAAAGATCGTTCGCGTTGCCGCTGAGTATCCGCTCGAGCACCGCATCCGACAGCCCCATCTCGCTCAGCTTCTTCAACTCTCGATCCCAGGCATAGGGAATATTGGGGAAGTCCGTTCCATACATCACCCGATCCGGCCGAATTTCCCAAAGCGATGGGATGTTCGTCACCGGCAAATAGTCCGCAAGAATCATTGCCGTGTCCACCCACAGATTGTCGTACCGTTCCAGCATATTTTTGTACGAGCCGAACTCGTCTGCCCCCAGATGAGGCACGCAAACTTGCAGCCGAGGATAACTTCTCAGCACAGGTTCCAGCTTGTCGGCCCTGCACGTGGTATAAGGATCCTGAACATACTCAACGTACGGATTGCGCGGCTCACGCCCCACGTGCATGATCAGGGGCTTGTCGAACGCCTGGCACGTGGCGTAGATCTCGTGCATGGCCGCGGTATCCATGAAAAACCCCTGCACGTGCGCGTGCAACTTCACGCCCGTCAGACCGGACTTGAATGCTTCCTCCAGAATGGCTGCAGCTCCTTCTTCTCCAGGAAAGACCGTTGCCGTACCGATCACTTGGGGATTATCCCGGCACACCGCGGCCATATATGCGTTCAGATGCTTGGCCAGTCCGGGTCTGTGGGCATAGTGTAGGGCGACGATGCGCTCCACACCTCTGGACAACAGAAACTCAACGACAGAGGAAGTGGGAATCTTGTACCTGATTGACCAGGCAAAGCGATCAAACCAACTCCATATTGCTTGAAAGAGATTGTCGGGGAAAAGATGAACGTGCGCGTCCACCACAGGGGGCAGTCCCTCCGGAATGCGATCGGATTCCGGATCGTCCATGGAATGCAGTGGAAAAGTGAGCATCTTGAATTCGCCCCTGGAAATGCAAAACCTCCGGGACCCCATCGCTTATCCCGGAGGTTTCTGAGCTCTGATCGCACCGGGGGGAGGAGCGACAGCGCTCATTTACATCTTATACATTCTTACTAACAAGGCAACCCCATTTCCCGGCTTTTCCCAATTACCGCACGTTACACTCGGTAACGGGGATTCGGCTCAGAGACCCCCGCCACGGATGCATATCCGCGGCGGGGTAGGGTTCGGTGCGTCCAAGATGAACCGCTAGAACACACCCTTAACCTTGCCCGTTTCCACATCAACGTCTACCCTGCGGAACGCGGGATTGGAACTGGTTCCGGGCATGAGAGAAATGGCTCCTGCCACAGGCACGACGAATCCTGCTCCACGATAGGTGAGGATGTCTCTGACGGGCAATGTCCATCCCTTGGGTACTCCCTTGAGATTCGGGTCATGGGAGAGGCTCAAATGGGATTTAACCATGCAGGTACCGAGCTTGGAGAGCTCCGGATCGGCTTCCATCTTCTTGGCCTTTGCTTCGGCCTCCGCGGTGTAGCTGACACCGTCTGCTCCGTAGACCTCTTTGGCTATAAGCTCGATCCTCTGACGAAGAGGAACATCGAGCTCGTACAGGAGCTTGAAGTCATTGGGCTCATTGCAGGCATCGACGACTGCGTCGGCAAACTCCAACGCGCCTTCGCCGCCTTTGAGCCAGTGCTCCGAAACCGCGACCCGAGCACCCTCTGCCTCGGCCAGCCTCTTCACGGCCGCAATTTCATCCTTGGTGTCGGTGTGGAAGGAGTTGATGCACACCACCGGATTGATGCCGGCCTTCTTGACGGTCTCGATGTGATGGATGAGGTTCTTGCAACCAGCTTCGACCCAACCCACGTTCTCGCCCTCGTATTCCTTGGGCATGGGCAAACCGGCCTTCTGGGTCAGCCTTCGCACCATCGCATGGA
>CAYZET010000282.1:0-7417 GCA_964477215.1 uncultured Syntrophaceae bacterium
AGCTCCCTGAGTGGGTGAGCGCCAAGGACGTGATCCTCGAAATGCTCCGGCGCTTCTCCGTCAAAGGAGGGGTGGGAAAGATATACGAGTATTTCGGACCGGGAGTGGAAACCCTGTCGACTACGGACAGGGGAACCATTTGCAACATGGGGACCGAGCTGGGAGCCACGACCAGCATCTTTCCTTCCGACGGGCGGGTGAAGGAATTCCTGGAGAGCCAGGGAAGGGGAGAGGCTTGGACAGAAATCGTTGCTGATCCCGATGCCTCCTACAGCGAGATTGTGGAGATCGATCTGAGCTCGATCGAGCCACTGATAGCCTTGCCTTCGTCTCCGGACAATGTGAAGAGAGTTGCGGAAGTGGAAGGCATCAAGGTAGGTCAAGTCATCGTGGGGTCCTCGGTCAATTCTTCCTTCCGCGATCTCATGATCACGGCAAAAGCTGCAGAGGGGTTGCACTGTGACCCGGACGTGAGCTTTGAGATCAATCCCGGCAGCGCGCAGGTGCTACTCAATGTGGCTGAGGCAGGAGGTGTGAACAGCCTGATCCGTGCCGGCGCTCGCATTCATCAGTCCGGATGCCTTGGCTGCATTGGGATGGGGCAGGCCCCTGGAACCGGTGTAGTTTCCCTCCGCACGTTTCCCAGGAATTTTCCGGGCAGGAGCGGCACGTTCCCCGACCAGGTATATCTGTGCTCGCCCGAGACGGCGGTCGCTGCGGCAATCTTCGGAAAGATCACCGATCCCCGCAAGTTGGGTGACTATCCAACGGTAAGAGACCCGGAGCGGTACACGACGAACGACGACAACCTCATTTTCCCTCCAGAAGATTCTAATGTTGAGATCCTGATGGGGCCCAACATCAAGCCATTCCCGAAGTTCGGTCCCCTCGATGACTCTATCGAGGGGGAGGTGCTTCTCAAGGTGGAAGACAACATCACTACGGACCACATTATGCCTGCAGGGAGCAAGATACTGCCACTGAGGAGCAACATAGAAGCCATCAGCGAATTCGTATTTACCAGGGTTGACGAGGACTTTGCCAAGCGGGCTAGAAAGGCTGGCGAGGGCATCATTGTGGGAGGCGAGAATTACGGGCAAGGATCATCCAGAGAGCACGCGGCAATTGCCCCGCGGTACCTCGGAATACGCGCGAAGCTGGCCAAGAGCTTCGCCCGCATCCACAAGGCCAACCTGATCAATTTCGGTATACTTCCCCTTACCTTCAAGAATCCGGGGGATTATGACCTGATAGGGCAGGGCGACCGAGTCCGACTGGAATCCGTGAAACACGTCGTCGAGACCGGAGGAGACACGATCATCGCAGAGGTCATTGGAACCGGAAAGAGAATTCCGCTCAAGCTGGACGTCACGGAACGGGAGCGCAGAATTCTCCTCCACGGGGGATTGATCAACACTGTGGTACCTTCCGCGTGAGGAGGGCAGGGTAGGACCGTTTGGGGATGTGCGTGATGCCCGCGAGACGCCGGCGCCAAGACACATTCGTACCGAGATGCCCTCGGGAGGAGCGGGTGTCAAGCCCCGCCGTCCCTCAAGGCTTGCTGAGAACGAGAATACCGGCCAGACTCTGGCGCTACACTACAGGAGGGGAGGTGCCTTCGAACTGCCGCGGATTGTGGAACGGCTCATCCTGATGCGGATTCTCAATTAACGATCGTGGTCTGCGCGTCTGCCTCGGATCTCGCACCAGGGATCTCCCTCGGTGGGCCGATCTCTAGAACTGGTCAAGATCCGATCCTGTGTGGTCCCAACGGGCACCTTTGATCAAGGTAGGGCGCTCCGCTGCTGGACCGCTGCCCACCTTGAACACTTCTTCAATGCCGGCCGACGAATTGGTCACCAGGCCCGAGCCCGGGTCTATTCGGCGCCACTCCACGGAAGGAGGTACCTCGAAATCCTTTACCGGCTTGTCTTTGAGAATCTGGCGCATGAAATAACCCCAGATAGGGGCTGCGGCTTTCCCTCCGGTTTCTCCCTGTCCAATGGAGACTTCGTCGTCGAATCCGACCCAGACCCCGCACGTGTAGTCTGGATTAAAGCCCATGAACCATGCATCCACGTTGTCGTTGGTGGTCCCTGTCTTTCCTGCCAGATCGGGTCTGCCTACAATCTTCTTGAGTATCGTTGCTGTGCCTTCCTGAACCACGTCGCGAAGAAGCGATGTCATAATGTATGCGGTTGCTTCATCGATTTGGCGGCGTGCCAATAGAGTCGATGTACCAGACGAATCCTCTCTTCCAAACGCCGGTTGGGGGGGGTTGGTGCCCGCCACCTGTCGAACCTGGGGGGTCTCCTGCCTGTTGGTGTCGTCGAGCAGAACCGGTGGATCGTGCTTCTCCAGAATTCTCCCATGGCGATCCAGAATCTTGGTGACGTACACATTGGGAACCAGGTATCCCTTGTTCGGGAACACGGAGAAGACGTCCAGTTGCTCTTCCAGAGAGACACCTGTGGAGCCGAGGGCAAGTGTCAGGTTGTCCACGAGGGGAGACGTGTACCCCAGCTTACGCGCATACGCCTTAGCATGGTCGATACCGATCTGCTGCAAGATTTTGATTGTGGGGATGTTTCGTGATTTTACCAGAGCGTTTCTGAAGCTTACGGGCCCCTGGAATCCTCCCCGATAGTTCTTTGGCCTCCAGACTTCTCCAGTCCCGGGGATGGGCAGAACCAGCGGTGTGTCCATGATGACATCCGAACAGGTAAAGCCCTTGTTCAAGGCGGCTGCATAGATTGCCGGCTTAAAGGACGAGCCCGCCTGCCGTCTCGCCTGAACAGCACGGTTATATTGAGACTCCCATGGGTTGCATCCCCCGACCATCACCCGCACGTATCCGGTCCTGTTTTCACGCAGCATGAGAGCGGATTGCACTATGGGGCTCTGTTCAGGTTCCAGGATGAAGTACGGCATCATGTCTTCCGTATATTCTTTATAGTTCTTCATCTCCGGATCCTGCTTGCCGAATTTGCTCAGGTAAAGCTCTCGCCGCTTGACGTTGGGGTCAGAAATTCGGACCCAGATCAGATCTCCCACCTGAAAGGGAAGATCCCCTTCCGTGAAGTCACGCGTTCGTCCTTCCGGGCGCATGAACGGCTTTCGGACCCACCAGTCCTTATTGGGATCGATCTTGATTTGGCCCACGTACTCTCGCTTGGCGCCGTCCTTCAGGTAGCTTCCCATGCGTACGTAGATGTGCTGGCTGTCGATCTGGGTTATCACGCCCTCTGTGACCTGGCCGAACCGGAGCGGTTCTTCCATGGACTCGCTCTTCTCCCGCAGGAAGTCTACGACCCCTTTAACGTTGAGTGTCTTAATAGGGCCACGATATCCCTGGCGTTTATCAAGCTCCCTGAGGCCCTGATCCATGGCGGCTCGAGCTGCGCGGGTCATATCGAGGTCGACAGTCGTGTAAACGTGCAGGCCCTCTTTGTTCAGAGCTTCTGAACCATATTTCCGCTCTATATATCTCCTGACGTGCTCCACGAAGTCGGCAGCAATCTCGGATCGGTCATTGCTCGCAGCAATAAGGTGCGGCGGTTCCTGAGTGGCCTCCTTGTGCTGGGCCTCGGTTATGTAGCCGTCATCGAGCATCCTCTTGAGCACGTAGGCCCGGCGCTCGAGGGCTCTGGCGAGGTTCTTTCTTGGCGAATGGGCGGATGGTGCCTTGGCCAGCCCGGCTAGCATGGCGCATTCCGCCACGGTCAAGTCCTGGACGTGCTTCCCAAAGTAGGTTCTTGCCGCAGCCTCGACACCGTATGCGGAGCTCCCAAGGTAGATTTGGTTGAGATACAGATGGAGGATTTGCTCCTTGTCGAGAGTTCTTTCGATTCTCATGGCGAGAATCGCTTCTTTGATCTTACGAGTGAACTTGCGCTCCGGAGTCAAAAGGAACGTCTTGGCAACCTGCTGAGTAATCGTGCTTCCACCACCTACTATCCCGCCCTTCAGCAAGTTGTCCTTGGCAGCACGGATGATAGCTTCTTTATCCAAACCGTCGTGATGTCGAAAGTTCTTGTCCTCCGCCGCGATAAATGCATTTTGGAGTGTCGGAGGGATTGCCTGGATCGGCACGACATAACGTCGTTGAAAAGAGAACTCCCCTATGAGCTGTCCGTCATGGGAATAAACGCTGGTGACGATCGGAGGCGCGTAATTCTTGAGACTCTCTATGCTAGGGAGATTATGAGTGAAATAGACATAGCCCTGCGTGGCCATCCCTGCCAGACCGGCGATGCAGCCAATTGCGACGAGAAGCAGGAGCCGTACGATGCCGCCAAAGAAAGACCTGCCCCCCTTTTCTTGCTTGGTGCGGGTTTCCAACTCCCGAAATGGATTCATCGAGCTCGGCGATTTCTCAAATGGCGGCATCACTTGCTGACTCCTCTCTCTCCGGGGTGCCCGGTCTCAGCACGCAACCGGTGCACTCTTTATCGGTATAGAGGAATACACTCGCAATTTCAATAGAATTCATCAAAAAGACAAAGTCTTCAGCTTAGTGAGGTCAGATTCTTTACGGTTGTTGGCAGAAATCGTTGTAGTGTTTTGGTTTCGTAGACAAATATTTCGATACCGTCCGATTGCCTTGGAGGCGTGCAGCCGGAGGCGACTCCCACACATGGCAGCGCCTCTGTCTCTTCATGAATCTTCTCAGGGAGTGCAGCTTGCGCCTCTTTCATGCTCAAAGAGGCTCAGCGGTGGAAGAGCACCAGGCAAGACACTACAACTGGTCCACCTCCTGGGGCATCGAACGCTCTTCGCGGTCCCGGATTAGCTCAAGAAGCCGCCTTTCCTGATCCCGAATGGATTCTTCCAGCTCGGCCATCCGATTGCGAGTCCACGTGAGGGCTGCACCTATGCCGACCACAAAAATAACTGCCACCACGAACCGACTGTCGATCTCCTCCGCGAACAGAGCAGACAGAAGAGGGCCTATAAGGATGTAGGTGAACACGAAGGTCTTGATCTCTTCTAACCGGTCAATGGGCGAGCTGCCGAGCACCATGGGAGCACCTTCCCCGATCCGCGTGAGAGTCCTGTGGAGTTGCCGCAGCACTTGGCTACGCCCAACTTTCAATCCGTTTGCAGGGATCCTGCCAAGACCCTGCCCTCTTGATTATCAGAAATTCCTGTGAGTGGCCATGGCCGGCAATCATGACGACATTTGACACCGCAACTCTCTCACGATATGTATGGCTCCACACGATAAAACGGTGGACGGGAATGGAGGCCCGATGAGACCGAAAGTCAGGATAATCATTTGCGCACTTGCAGCGGTAGCAGCAGTCGCAGGCCTCAATCCCGACGGAGCGACAGCCATGGACAAGAAGGCCGTCGTGGGGTGGGTGGAAAAGGTGCGAATATTTCCCGGAGATCTGGTCGTTAAGGCAAAACTGGATACAGGAGCTGATAACTCTTCCCTCCATGTAGCCGATTTCCAGTTGTTCACGAGAGACGGGAGCCAATGGGTCCGTTTCGAGGCATTCGATGAAGCGGGACGCACCGTTTCCCTGGAACGGCCGGTGATCCGCATGGCAAAGATCAAGCGACATAAAGAACCCGGTCGGAAACGCCCCGTGGTGTTGCTCGGAATTTGCCTGGGGGACTACCGTGCGGACGCAGAGGTGAACCTGGTGGATAGGAGCCGTTTCTCCTATCTCATGCTGATAGGACGGGGCTTTCTCCGGGAAGGATTCCTTGTGGATTCGGCCAGTGAGTATCTCACGGAGCCGACGTGCACAAAAGACGGGCAAAAAGAGTGAGTCGTACCCACGTATACATTCTCTCTGCCTTGCTGTTTGCTACGGGAATCGGGGTTGCCGCGTACAAGGCCACAGTGCTCGGCTTTCCCCTCGCGCCTGAGAGCAAGGCCAGGGTATGGAACGTCGAGGTGCGGATCAGGTTCGATGCGGACAACAGACCCGTCAAAGCAAGTCTTTTCATTCCGGGAAGCACGAGTGGGTTCGTCGTTACCGACGAGCACTTCATTTCCGGGGGGTTCGGCTTCGTGGTAGCCGGGGAGGAAGGCAATCGTAAGGTGGTGTGGTCTGCGCGGAGCGCGAAGGGCAGAATGAACCTGTACTACCAAACCGTTATAAGGGCTGCCCGTTTGAAAATCTCGCTCCCGGAGGACGAGCCTTACGAAACCGCACCGCCCGCGCTGGAAGGGCCGAGGAGTGCCGCCGCGCAAGCTCTGATCAAGGAGATCCGAGCAAAATCCGCCGATACACCCAGCATGGTGGCTACCCTCTTGCAACGACTTAACGAATCGAAGCCGGACGAAAACGTAAGCCTCCTTCTGGGGCAGAAACCGGACTTACAGAAAAAGGTGAGGCTCGCTGCCAACATACTCCGGCTCGCGGGCATACGTGCGCGCCAGGTAAACGGTATTCGCCTGCAGGAAGCAAAATACGATTTTTCCACCAAGGCCCCTCTTCTGCACTGGCTGGAGGTTTACCATCATGACAAGTGGCTCCCGTTCAATGCCACGACCGGAGAGCAAAGAATACGGAGTGATTGGTTTCCCTGGTGGCGCGGACCGAAGAAGCTGGTAGACCTGGAAGGAGGCGCCCAGCTCCACGTCATCATCTCCGTAAGCCCGAAGATAGAGGAAGCCATCGCGGCCGCTGTGACGAAGACGGAGATCAGCAAACCCTGGCTCCTCCAGTTCTCTCTATTCAGCTTGCCGGTCAACACGCAGGCGGTTTATCGCGTGATGCTTCTTGTCCCCGTCGGAGCGGTGATTTTGGCTCTCTTGCGAAACTTGGTGGGAATAAAGACTTTCGGCACGTTTATGCCGGTTCTTATCGCTCTGTCTTTCCGTGAGACAGGGCTGCTTCGGGGCATTATTCTGTTCTCGGTGGTGGTCGCCCTGGGGCTGGCCCTCCGGTTCTACCTGGAGCGGCTCAAGTTGCTGCTCGTACCGCGTCTTGCGGCCGTGCTGGTGGTGGTAGTGGGCGTTATGGCTTCTTTGAGCATTGTGTCCCACGCGCTGGGAGGTCACACAGGTTTGTCGGTAGCCCTTTTCCCCATGGTTATTCTCACCATGACGATAGAGCGTATGACAATCATATGGGAAGAGCGCGGCCCCGAAGAAGCGCTCATTACAGGTATAGGTAGCCTCGCAACTGCAGCAGTGGCCTTTATCGTGATGAACGTGAAATACATCGAGCATCTAATATTTGTTTTTCCGGAACTGCTGCTGGTCCTGTTGGCAATATTGGTTCTCCTTGGGCGCTACACCGGATATCGCCTCACGGACCTCTACAGATTTCGCGAGCTTGCCAAAGGTTAGCGCATGTTTTCGGTTATTCGAGCTTTGAGAGACAGGGGAGTGTTAGCCGTAAACAGGAGAAATGGGGACTATACCCTCAAGCACAATCAGAGACGGTTTTATCCC
>CAYZET010000283.1:0-7411 GCA_964477215.1 uncultured Syntrophaceae bacterium
TAACCTGCATGGTCATGATCTTGTTCCTGGGTGGGAACGCGTTTCAGTCGGTGTTCATGGGACTGGGCGGAGGAGATGCCGTGTCCGACCTGTTGCTTGGGCTGCAAGTGAGCCGATACATAGTCCTTTTCATCATGATGGGAATCGTGTTCTTCCTGGGCATGTTCATCGACTGGCTGGGTATCCTGCTCATCGTAATCCCCATATTCACCCCTGTAGCCGCGGAGCTTGGGTTTGATCAGCTCTGGTTCGGGACACTCATCTGTGTGAATCTGCAAATGGCTTTCCTCACCCCGCCGTTCGGTTACTCGCTCTTTTATTTGCGGGGAATTGCTCCACCGGAAATGACCATGGTGCACATCTACAAGGGTGTCGTACCATTCATCATCCTTCAGTGGATAGGCCTGATCTTGTGTATACTGTACTGGCCCTTGATCATGTGGCTTCCCACCAGACTCTTCGGTTAGCCAATGCTTCGAGCCGTTCCTGATAGCGCAGGGGGAGACAGATGAAGATTGTGACCGTATCCAGACAAGTCGGATCTTACGGTGATGCCATCGCGGAGCTCGTCGCCAAGAAGCTCGGCCTGACCTTCATCGGCCGCGAAGGAATACACGAGCTGGCCATGACGTGCGACCCCGAATACAGCGACCTGTGCACGGACTACGAGACCGAGCATGGTCCCGGTTTTTTCGAGCGTCTATTCTTCGACAGGCCGGCCCACGCCAGCCTGTTCGAGGCTTTGACTTTCGAGCAGGCTGCCCAAGGCAATGTGGTAATTGTGGGAAGAGGGTCCCAACATGTGCTGCGACAAATCCCCAGTGTGTTCAGCGCCTGTATCGCAGCCCCCTTCGAGATCAGAGTGCGGCGAATCATGGAGCGGTCAGGGATTTCCCTGGATGAAGCAAGGGACTTCGTCAGACGTCATGATCGAGAGCGGTCGAGCCTAATGCAGGCCGTCTTCGGTGTAGATGCCCAAGACTGGGAAGAGTTCGATGTGATCCTTAACACTGCCCACTACGCTCCCGAAGGAGCTGCAGACGTCATTGCCTCCGCTGTCCGAGCAAAGGTGGCAGTGGAAGATAGAAACAGCCTGCAAGACCGACTTAGATTTCTGGCAATGGCCAAGAGAATCGAAACTCTCGTCCGCAGAAAAATGAGCTCCGCGGTGGCACGCCGCGTAAACATCGACGCTGACCCCGCAGGCAAGATCATAATCGCGGGTCGGGTCCCGGAGAGGAGAGACCGTGAGAGAATCGGGCAATTGGTGTCGCAGCAACCCGGTGTAAGAGCAGTTGACAATCAACTGAAAGTCACAGAGCTGACTTTTTGAGAAGTCTTTCGGGCGAGCTGCTTCTTGCAGGGCACAGGTTTGGATGAAAATGAGCCCGCGTGCTTGAATGACTGCTCTTGTCCCGCAATTTTTCTTGACTCCAGAGGAACGTCTAGTCTATTTTTCCATCAAATGATGGAAAAATAGGTTGGACAAATCCACCCATGCCTTCCCCCCTCGAAAAAGCTCGACGAGATCCCGATTCCACTAAAGCGCGCATCCTCAAGAAAGCCAGAACCATCTTCGGAGAATACGGCTTCCACGGAGCCACGACCAGGATGATCGCGGACGAAGCCGGGATCGATATTTCCACCCTGTACTACCACTGGGGAGAAAAGGGTGACCTGTACGAGGCAGTTGTCATCGACATAAGCACTGACTTGCAACAGAAGCTCGCGGAGGTGGAATCCATTGTGCGCGGGCGCCCTCTAGCTGAACGAATGGATATCGCGATAGATTGCATGACGGACTATCTGTTCGAGCACCCTGAGATCTCGAACCTCGTACTATTTCGATACTTCGCCAAGACTCGTGACGAATCGCTTCTCGACTTCCGAGTTCCCGAGGTCGTGTCCGATATTGCACGATCCATGGGGCTCTGCAAGGACAAGAACCGCGTCCCGAACATAGTGAAGATGCATGTCCTTGCCATGATGAATGCCATACACAGCTTCGTTTCCGGTGAAAGCTTTTTCCGGTCGATGCTCGACGTGCAGCGAGACGAGTATGTTTCCATGGTCAAGGAAACGCTGAAATTCATTCTCTTGCCCGCGTTTACCGGCCCTGCCTCGGGGAAGGGCATCCAGGACTGAAGGCCGGCCCGCTTCTTGGTAGGATTTCGCGGAATCGCGGATTGTCACTCTTGATAACACAGCCGCAATGGAGGACAGACTCTATGGCCTTGAACCTCGACAGTATCGGCAAGAAGATCGGGCCTGTGACCAGGAGCTACACGTGGAGGGACGTCGTCCTGTACGCTCTCGGCGTAGGCGCTGGATTCGACGAATTGGATTACTGCTACGAGAGTCGGTTAAAGGTAATTCCCAGTTTCTCCGTGGGGGCTATTTTCGATTTTCTCGCGCTGGTCGGCGTTGCTTGCGAGGCCGATCTGTCTGGAGTGCTCCATGGAGAGCAGGACCTCATCTTCCATAATCCATTTCCCGTGGAAGGGACCCTTACCACGGAAGGGCAGATCACGCACATTTATGACAAGGGGCGTGATGTGGGCGCGTTGGTGGTGGCAGAGAGCGAGACGTATCATTCCAACGGTCAGAAGCTCTTTACAGGCATATGCACCGTTTTCTGTCGCAAGGATGGCGGATTTGGAGGACCTGACAGCCCGCAGGAGCCTGTAGAATTCCCCGATCGTCCTCCCGATTTCGAGGAAGAGGCGCACCCATCCCCGAATCAACCCTTATTGTATCGTCTCTCCGGAGACATATTTGCCCTTCACGTAGATCCGGAATTCGCGAAGGTGGCCGGATTCGAAAAGCCGATCATGCACGGGCTGTGCACCCACGGTTACGCGTGCCGATCCATCATCAAGCACCTCTTTCCGGGAGAGCCGGAACGTATGACCAGGTTGCGGAACCGCTTTACCAGGCCCCTGTATCCTGGGGTTCCCATCAAGACACAGATCTGGAAGATGGGAGAAGGAGTGGCATATTTCCGAACTGTCAACGCCAACACGGGAGAGGTGGTCATCGATCGGGGAATAGCGGAATGGATGAGCCGGCAAGAGATGGAGGATCGAGCCTGCAGACAGGGGATCCGTTTCGATGAGCAGGTGGCGATCGTGACTGGAGCGGGTGCAGGATTAGGTCGCATTTATGCCATTGAGCTGGCCAAACGGGGAGCCAAGGTCGTTGTCAATGACCTCGGTGGCACCAGGGACGGCCGCGGAGCCGGATCCGCTTCTCCCGCTGACAGCGTAGTCGAAGAAATACGGGCCCTTGGGGGAGAAGCCGTGCCGAGCTACGATTCTGTGGCCACGCCGGAAGGTGGTCGAGCGATCGTCGACAAGGCCATCGAGGCCTTCGGGCGGGTGGATATCGTGATCAACAATGCGGGGATTCTCAGGGACAAGACCCTGGTCAAATTGGAGCCGGAAGATTGGTCTTCCGTCATGGCCGTTCATCTGGACGGTGCGTACAACGTTACCCGACCCGCGTTCAACCACATGCGTGAAAACAGGTATGGACGCATCATCTTGACGACCTCGGCAGCAGGCCTGTACGGAAATTTCGGTCAGGCCAACTACTCTGCCGCTAAAATGGGCCTTGTCGGGCTCATGAACACTCTAAAGCTCGAGGGCGAAAAGTACAACATCAAGGTCAACTGCGTTGCTCCTATCGCGGTCACTCGACTCACGGAAGACATACTCCCGCCGGACCTGCAGGAAAAGCTCCGTCCCGAATTTGTGGCTCCTTTGGTGTTGTACCTGTGCTCAGACCAATGCCCTGTATCCGGCAGAACGTACAACGCGGGCATGGGATATTACAGCAGGGCTGCCATTGTGACTGGGGCAGGAACGAGTGTCGCCAATTCTGGCGAGGTGCCGACCCCGGAACAGGTAGCTGGGCGTATACAGCGAATCATTTCTTTGGGCGGTGGCCGTGAATACGTGAGTGCCACAGAAGCCTTTGCCGGAATGCTCGGGGATCTTGCTCAGGGCGTGCACGAGGAGAAGCCGGAGCCGGCTGATGCAGGCTTGACGGTCGCCCGCGTTTTCGAGCTGATGCCCGACTCATTTCGACCTGAAAAAGCCGAGGGAATCGACGCGGTTTTCCAGTACAGGATTAGCGGACCGGGAGGCGGACAGTGGTATGCATCGGTGAAGGACAGAACGTGCGAGGTGGTCCGGGGGGAACATCCGAAGCCGACCACAACCATCATCATATCCGACAAGGATTTCCTCGCCCTGACGCAGAATAAGCTCAACGCTATGCAGGCCTTTACCTCCGGCAGGCTCAAGGTGGAGGGCGATCTTATGAAGTCCCAGCTTATAGGGAAACTCTTCAAGTTCTGAAGCAGACAGGAGCGCCAACCATGATCGGTATCACTTCTTTCGGCGGCTACATTCCGAGATTGCGGCTCAATCGTATGAGCATATACCAGCACATGGGTTGGTTCGCCCCTGCTATCGTCATGGTCGCACAGGGGGAACGATCCTTTTGCAACTGGGATGAGGACAGTCTCACCATGGCGGTTGCTGCGGGCCGTGACTGTCTGATCGGAATAGACAAGTCCACGGTGGACGGAGTGTACCTCTGCTCGACCACACTCCCGTTCGCGGACAGGCTCAATGCGGGCATCGTCAAGACCGCTCTTAACCTCCGGGACGACATCGTCACGCAGGATCTCACGTCTTCTCTGCGATCGGGCACGACCGGCCTGGTCACCGCGCTGTCAGCCGTAGGCAACGGTGGCCCCAGAAGTGTGCTCGTTGCTGCAGCGGACAAGCGGGAGGCCAAGGCCGCGTACTTCTACGAGATGTGGTTCGGTGATGGAGCTGCCGCGGTCCTCGTGGGAGATTCGGGGGTTGTCGCCGAGTTCAAGGGATCTTACAGCGTCTCTTATGATTTTGTGGATCATTTTCGCGGGGCAGGTAACCGCTTCGATTACATGTGGGAAGAACGGTGGGTCAGAGACGAAGGGTATTCGAAGATCATTCCCCAAGCCGTTGCCGGTCTGTTTAACAAGCTTTCCATCTCTATGGACGATGTGGACAAATTCGTGTTCCCCTGTTTCTTCAAGGCTGAACACCGGAAGATAGCAGCGACTCTCGGGGCCTCAGGGGACAAAGTCGCGGATAATCTCCATGAGGTATGTGGAGAAACAGGCACAGCCCACCCACTGGTAATGTTTGTCCAAGCTCTGGAGCACGCTAAGCCGGGGGACCGCATATTGTTGGCGGGATTCGGTCAGGGGTGCGATGCCCTCTATTTCCAGGTGACGGAGAACATCCTGAACATGCCCGAGCGCAGTGGCATAACCGGAAGCCTGGATCGCAAGAAGGCCATTGACAACTATCCAAAATTTCTCAGGTTTCGTGACCTGCTCTCCACGGAGATGGGAATTCGCGCGGAATTTCCTACGCAAACTGCGATGACGGTCCTGTGGCGGAATCGGAAGATGCTCATCGGCATGGTTGGAGGAAAGTGCACCGCGTGCGGTACTCCGCAGTTTCCAAAGATGGATGTCTGTGTCAATCCGGATTGCAAAGCGGTCAACTCCCAAGAGGACTATGAATTTGCGGATGTTCCGGCTCAGGTAAAAAGCTTCACTGGGGACCTGCTGGCCGTGTCGTTGGACCCTCCTGCCGTGTACGGCATGGTACAGTTCGAGGGTGGTGGCAGGTTCATGGCCGATTTCACCGACTGCGAGATGTCGGACGTCAGGGTCGGGCAGAGAGTTGCTTTAGCTTTTAGGAAGCGGTACGCGGACCTGGAGCGCGGATTCACAGGCTATTTCTGGAAGGCCGTTCCGCTACCTGGTGAGGAACCGAGCGGTGCTCGAGAGGAATCCGTCCGATTTGACGGAAAGGTAGCTGTGGTAACAGGAGCAGGCGCGGGCCTTGGGAGACTGTATGCGCTCGAGCTGGCAAAGCGCGGGGCTAAAGTGGTGGTGAACGACCTGGGCGGCGCCAGAGACGGTATCGGTGAAGGATCATCGGCCCCTGCGGACAAGGTGGTCAATGAAATCCGTGCGTTGGGCGGCGAAGCGATCGCGAGCTACGATTCCGTCGCCACGGTCGAAGGCGGCAAGGCCATAGTGAGCAAAGCAATCGATACCTTTGGAAGAATCGACATCCTCATTAACAACGCGGGTATATTGCGTGACCGGACTCTGTCGAAGATGGAGCCCGAGGAATGGGCCGCTGTAGAGGCGGTTCATCTCAATGGCGCGTATAATGTGACAAGACCCGCATTTGAGAAGATGCGCGAGAACCGGTTCGGCCGTATCGTGGTGACCACCTCGGCTGCCGGACTGTACGGAAACTTCGGCCAGACCAACTATTCCGCGGCGAAAATGGGGCTCATCGGTTTCATGAACACCCTCAAGCTGGAGGGCGAGAAGCACGACATCAGGATAAATGCTGTGGCTCCCGTGGCTTTGACACGTCTTACGGAGGACATTCTTCCTCCGGACATGCTCGAAAGTACGAAACCCGAGTATGTGACCCCTATGGTCATGTACCTGTGCTGGGAAGGTTGCTCTGAAACAGGAATGATTTTCAATGCGGGCATGGGAAGGTTTAATCGGGCTGCGGTTCTGACCGGCCCTGGCGCAGTGGTGGGCGACGGTAAAACTCCACCTACGCCTGAGCAGATAGCACGCGATTGGTCTGAAATAGACAAGATGACAGGCGCAATAGAGTCAGCCAACGCCACAGCGGCTCTCGGCCTGATGATGAAGGCCTTCAGTCCGCAGGTGGAGAAGGCCCCGCAAGCTGAGGGTCCGACGGTGCGGGCCGTGTTCGATCGGATTACTGAAGCGTTTCAGCCAGACAAAGCAGCAGGTGTGGATGTGGTCTTCCAGTTCACCATAAGCGGTCCCGGAGGAGGAGACTGGTACGTAATCGTCAAAGACGGGGCGTGCGAAGCGGCAGAGGGGGCTCACCCCAAACCCACGACCACTATCATCATGTCAGATCGGGATTTTCTGAGTCTTATCCTGGGACAGCTCAACGCGATGGTGGCGTACACCAGCGGTCGACTCAAGATCCAGGGAGACCTGTTGAAGTCACAGCTTATCGAAAAGCTCTTCAAGTTCTAGACGGCCCTTGGAATTGCTCGGAGGAGGATCGACTATGGCCACAGGAATACGGGACAAGGTAGCGATTATTGGCATGGGATGCACGAAGTTCGGCGAACGATGGGATGTCGGAGCTGAAGAGCTCATGGTAGAGGCTTTCCGCCCAGCCGTTCATGGCGGAAATGGCCGCCGGCTGCTGGACTTAGGCGTCAGATCTTGGGGACACGGACACCGCAAAGCGGCAGAGGACTGCTTTCGAGGGTCAGCCTAAAAGGAGCAGTTGGATTTGCTCCGCTGGGAGATTGGGGCCAAAGATTAAGG
>CAYZET010000284.1:0-7397 GCA_964477215.1 uncultured Syntrophaceae bacterium
GGAGCTTGCCGAGCCCTTGCTGGCGTCCCTTGAAAAATTCCTCCAGCAACATTACCGAGGGCTTTTCCGCGACCGACCAGAGACTCATGATCACTGACCTCGCTCCCGCGCATTGGAAACTTCGTCCCATGCTCATGACTCCTTCGCCTTCCAACTTGGTTCCGACACCGGTCTTGCAGGCCATGAGCGTCGCCACATCGGTATTTATCTTCAGCCCTGCCACATCGGTCATCGTCAAGAATCCGTCGATTCCATCGGGAACCATAGTGAGTGCCAGAAACGGTTCCATGACCCCAGGAAAATCATTAGCGGTGAATCCGTGGGTTCCGAATACAAGATGACGAAATGAGCTGGAATTTCCGGAAACGCGCATCAGAAAGGCCCTCTTGCTGCAGTGAAGCCCTGAGAGGACCTCGCATGATTCTCCGTACTGCTCCTTGAGCCGATTACCAAGCTCACCGGTTTCTTTGAGCCTCCGAAGGCTCATATGTCCAGCGAGAGCCTGCTCAACTGCGGATTTCGCCCGAGAGCAATTTAGCTCGCCAGCCTGAGTTTTCGGAATCTGAACGTCCCGGACTCTTTCGTCGGAAGGGCTGAACACGGGATCGGCCATGACAAGAACTGCAGGGCCTACCTCTTTTCTCTTAGCAATATGCCGCGCTAACGTCATTGCTGTGAGGGATTGAGAATAGACGAGGGGATTGCGGTCTCCTAGGTAGGTTAATCCCCGAGGGAAATCTCCTTGTCTGCCCGTGTGCCACTTAGCGGCCCCACCCGTCACCAGGGCTTCAAAAGGCAGCAGTGCCAGGACACCGTCAGGTATGATTGTGACAGGGGACCCCTCAGGAACGGATTCCAGGACATGTGTAGTTAGCCGTTCGTGCAGCGATGCTCCAAGCTCGGAACTGAACTTGGTCAATTGGACCCGTTCAAAAGGAGCCCTGAAGTTGCGAACATCGTTTTCTAAATCTTGCGAGCTGCACTCGAGGAATGAGGCCTTGAGGATCTTCCGTCCTTTCAGAAGACGGACGGCTATACCGTCGTTGAGCACGTCGAACATGAGGACGTGCTCGTCCGGTCCGATATCAGCCTTGTCCAGGGTTACGGGCGAAGGATGGATCACTGCACAATAGTCTCTATATTGTTCGCACAGGGATTTGAAAAACGTCTTAACCTCGTTCTCAGCATTTCTGATCTCATTCTTCATCTCTGCCCAACGACGATTGTCCGCAGACTTGGGTATGACTGCCAGAGCCGTCTTAAGGGCCGCGAGTTTGTTCGTGAGCTCATTCTCCTGCAGAATAAGGTCCGGTGGTACGCTGAAATGTCTGCGGTCCGCTTTCTGTGATATGTTGTCGGCAAATTCACGAGCTTTCGTCGCCTCGCTGGGATAAATGCTCCTGTCCGGCTTCTGAAGCTTCAGGCTCGTTTTCACAAGGCCCTTTGCCGAATCCGATCTCAGGAATCCACTGACCTTGACCGAGAAGAAATTCTTTCTCTCCGATAGCAGCAGGCTTGAACGTATCTCTTCGGCTATTTCCACTCCCTTCGAATAATATTGTTGGGCTCGATTGTAGTTTTTCATCGCCTCGAAAACTTTGCCCAGTCCGGTGTAGGCGACAAACAATTCGTCGAGGTTTTCTTCGTTTTGGGCAGCGGACAAGAGTTGCTCGTAAGCTTTTAGAGCCTCTTGTGGGTGTGGTTTGAGAAGATAGAATCTCCCAAGGGACGAATCATAATCGGCCTCCTTAATGTAAGGCTCGGCCTCTGCCAATCGACCAGCATCGAGGAGGATGTCGCCCATGAGCTTTTTGACCCAGTCCGTCGGGGCATTAGCTTTGGCAAACAGATCCAGAGACTTGTTCATTCGTTCCAAGGCTTGTTCAGTGCGTCCTTCCTGAGCGTAAACCTGGCCAGACTCAAGCTCTATTTCTCCGGCCTCTGCGTAGTCGGCGAGTTGGCCTGATAGCTCGACAGCCTTGTCGAAATTTTCGATGGCCTTTGCGTATTCACCCCATAGCCTGTAAAAGTTTCCCAGATTTCGGAGTATTAAGACTCTGACTTTGTCCGGTTCCGGGCGAATGGCCAGAGCTGCTTCGTACCGGTTCAATGACCTGTCATATCTTGCTCGATTCTTCTCCAAGACTCCCAGGTTGTTCAGTGCCATTTGTGCATCCCTACTGGTGCCGGCGGTTCGCAAGAGCTGAAGGGCCTCCCCATTGCTGTTTTCAGCTTGTTGGAATTTCCCTGCTGCTGTGAACGCTGCAGCGAGGTGTAGGAGATCAAATGCCTCTCTCGCAGCATCCCCCGCTTTTCTGTCTATTTCCAGAGATCTGGCATAATTCTGTACCGCTCTGTTAACTTGTCCGGTCAGGTAATAGGCATGGCCAAGTCTCACTGCAGCTTCCCTCTCCTTGCGAGGGTCTCCGGCCTTCTTCGCGAGCTGGAGCTCACCTAAGAGCTTTTTCACTGCTGCGGAATGCCCTGTTCGAACCATTTCTCTGAGGTTGTCGTCAATGTCTACTGCAAGTTCCTTCAGATAAGGTACTCTGGGCTTGGCAAGCTTTCGTTTCTTGCGATCTGGGGCTTTCTGCGCTAGCCGACTCTGCTCCTTTTCCTCGTCGTATTCCCCTTTTTCCCGACGAGACTTGGCGCCGGAGACTTGGCCACCCTCGGCTCCAACACATTGTGAGCACGAGGAAACCTCAGTACCCCACCTGTCGCAGAAACTCTCCTTCACCCTCTGGCACTTCTGCATCTGGTCTCGGCTACAGAACCAGCAGCAGAGGACCTTGGAGGCAGATCCGGTCCGGCTTCGTTGAGGGGCCTCCTCATCGTCTGGAACAGACGGACCAGACCCGAAGTCACCGCGAAACGGTAATTGAAATGGATCAGGGCCGGGTCGACCCCTTTGAGGGGTGTCCGCCTCTTCGGGAACAGGATGACCAGATCCGAAACCACCGCGAAATCGTAATTGAACTGGACCCGCGCCGGGCCTTCTCCTGTCCGGGACATCCACCGTGTCGGTTGCGGGGCGACTAGGTCCCACGCCGGGACGAAACCGTAGTTGAAATGAGCTCGAACCAGGTCGATGCCTTTGAGGAGTGCTTACCGTGTCCGATGGTGGAGAACTAGGTCCGACACGGCCTCGAAGCATTAGCTGAGCTGACAGTGAATGCCCATCCATCTCGAGCAACTGGCCGAAATGACTTAGAGGGACCAACATCGCCGCCACGACTATTGCCGGCCAAAGCATCCTCTTTTTGTCCGAGCATTCCAATACGTCCGCGAGGTACCTCATCGTAGCCCTCTTTCTGCCAAATGACCGTCATTGCTCGGGTAATCGTCTTTGTTGCTTTCCCTAGTGCTTAACTCACTCATCGATTCCGAACCGTGACAGACCTGGCCATGCTTCCAGCCGAAACTATAGAAGCTTCGGATTTGATTATGGACCATTCCCTTGGTGCTCCAGCATTGAACCTGTCATTTTCTCGAGAACTGGAATAATCTGAGCTTCAGTCAAATTCTCTGAACCCTGCTCCTTCAAGAAGCTTCCAGTAGTTGTATCTCTTAGACGGGCCCTAATCGCGAATCCCTTTCCGGATTGCGATATGTCTAGCACCAAGAGTCGAGAAATCCCAAGCTTGGAGGTCATCTCTGCTGCTATGGACTCGTCCTCCGCACTTTTCAGGGCATCTGGAGCTATGGTACGCTTCAATTCCGCCGGGGATACCACGTCGTAGCGGGTGCGAATGTCAATAGGTGGCTCAATGGACCTGTAGAAATCATCTATCTGATTCTGGTCCGGAGGGTGCTTAAAGTTCGTCAAGAAAACCACTATTGCGAGCCGATTCTTGTGCGCCTCCGTTGAAGGGGTTTCAGGAGGCTCTTTGCCCATGAGGCCAAGTCCGGACGAGTCCGCTGCCCAGTTAACAGAACTGAGCGCCAGCGTACGCTGAGTGGGGTGAGTGGGATAGAATATCACGAGAAACAAAATGCCAATGGCCACGGCAGCAGGCACAAGGGCAATCGGTCGAATCAGATCGAGCAACCTGTCAACTGCCCTCGTGAGCAATCCAGGGCCGGAAGGTGGCGGTCGATGCGCCAAGGTTTCTCCGGAAAGTTCGGTCATGCGGGCCCACAGTTCATTGGGCATGCCTTGCTTGCTCCGACAGGTCTTGAAAGATTCCGCGATTTCACGGCACGAGGGACACTCGTTCAAGTGTGAGGATCCAATACCAAGAGGCTCGTTACCTTTGCATATTTGGTCAAAGATCTCCCACAACTCTGGACACATCACACGTGGGTTTTCTTTCAGGAGGGAAGCCCAGCGACGAGTTTCTTCGACCTTGGACTCGCATTCTGAGCAGTTGTGAATGTGTTCCTCGAATTCCGATCTTTCTTCAGGGCTCAGCAAACCCTCCAAATAGGCGAGCCAAAGCTTGTCAACGTGCCCCGAGCTACTCATTGTCAGTATCCTTCTCGCTCTACCCGAGCGAAATGAGCCCTTAGGTCCTCCAAACAGCGACCAGCCTGCACTGCTAAGGTCTTGTCCTTTCCTCCCATGAGACGAGCTATCTCCTTGAAGGAAAGCTCCTCGAGATACCGGAGTCTCAAGAGCTCCTTGCACTTGTCTCCGAGGCTCCTAAAGGCCTGTTTTAATAAGTGAGACTGTTCCCGATCGGCCAACAGTTCTTCTGGCGGGTCCGCGTTGGATACCAATACAGGAGCTGCCGGTTCGGACAGATCGTGGTGGCTCACGGAAATTGTTTCTGCGTTTCGTTTTCTTGCCGTACGTTTCCTGAATTCGTCCACGCACACACGTTCGCTGATGACCCACACGAATTTGGAGAGCGAGTACCGATCGTCGTAGGTGTCCAGTGCCGTGAACAGGGCCAGAAAGATGTTCTGGACCATGTCCTCTCTCTCGTGCTCTCCCCAACGTACATGATTTTGGACAACTTTTCTGATGAGCAGCAGGAATCGGTCATAGAATTCATCCCACGCAGCCCTTGAACCACCGAGACACCGCTCTACGAGCAAGCGATCCTGCGTATCCGATTCTCGCTCCATGGGCCCCCCAGCCTTTGCAAGGCTTGACCTGCCTTTATACAATGTACCATATAATTTCTCGACTCCGCAATCATTTCCAACACCTCAAGGCGCTTGTCCGGGGGCACCGCAGGGGGAAGCCTTTGAATTACTGATTAGGAAACCTCCCTCTGGGTCAGGCAACTTCCAGTGCCATTCGGGAGCAACCTTGCAGGCCTAAGTACAGGATCTCATAAGTACGGTTACGTATTCTGCCACGTTGTAGGGGCACCCCTTGTGGGTGCCCAGGTCGGGCACAAGGCCCGCCCCTACAGTGCCAACGATGCGCTCACCACGTACACCTCGGTGCAGATACGGTACCGTATTTGTGCCGTCGACCACTAAGTCAGGCCGGATTTCGGTCCTGCCGCTTCTGCTCGAAATGAGTTGCTCGTCCAAATCGCATATCTTGGCTACCAGCTCAAAGACTTGTGCTAATTCGAAGGCCCCTACGGACTCCATGTCTTGCATCCTTTGTTCTGCCCATGTTTTCATGTTATCTGCTCCCTTCATTTGATTCGGGTCTTACCTGAATAATTCGGAAACAGCGGAACGAGATAACAAGAAATGTTCCCAGAGTAGCAGTTTGGATCTGAATGGGTCGAGAATGGCGGCCGGCGCGGCCAGCGCTTCCACGGTGTCGTCTGTGACTTGGCTTACGAACAACGTTCAGACCTGTTCGTGATGCGCTCCACTATAGTTTCATCGCGGTCCATATGAACCCGTAGTGTTCCAAAGCACCTTGGCAATGGCCTTTGCCGTGTCCGTGTCGTTCGAGCTGGTTCGCCTTTGGATCCCCAGACGCCGTATATGGTGATCTATCGAGTTTCGCGTCATGCCGAGAATGGTCGCGGCCCCTTTTATGCTCCCATGGGATCGCTCCAGGGCTTTGACTATGAGCAAGCGTTTCGTCTCGTTGACTGCGTCTTCGAAACATCTGCCCTGCGGCAGCAGGGCTTCCAAGGGCAAGTCCTCCCGAGAAGCGGATTGTGGGGATCCTGACTTCTCGAGTCCGAGGTCTCGTACGGTGATTCTTTTTCGGTCACAGAGAATCAATGCCCTTTCAAGAACATTTTGTAGCTCTCTGATGTTTCCGGGCCAATCGTACTCAAGGAGCGCTGCCATGGCAGCGGAATCGACCTTGGGCAGCTTCGCGAGTCCCATGCGTTCACCCAGGCGGGAAAGCAGTTCCTCCACAAGACTCGGGATATCGTCCGAACGCCGTCTCAAAGGAGGAACAGTGATTGTCAGGACGGCAAGCCGATAGAAGAGGTCCAACCGAAAACGTTCTCGTTCAATTTCCTTGATGAGATCGCGATTGGTGGCAGCTAGTATACGGGCGTCTACTGAAATTGACGTCTCTCCTCCGACGCGCGTGATAGACTGGGTGTCCATGAAGGTGAGAAGCTTGGACTGTAGGGCCCAGGGCATCTCTCCTATTTCGTTCAAAAGAAGCGTGCCTCCTTCAGCCAACTCCAGCAGTCCGCGTTTGCGCCCCCTGGCTCCGGTAAAGGCGCCGGCCTCGTGACCGAAAAGCTCGGACTCCACAAGCTCCGGTGGCAGGGCCGCACAGTTGATGGAAAGGAACGAGCTGCCGGCGCGGCGGGAATGGTCGTGCAGGAATCGCGCCCAATAGTCCTTGCCTGCACCGCTTTCCCCGAGGAATAGGACCGTGCTGTCGCTCTCTGATGCGAGGATCACCTGTCTCCTCGTTTCCTGAATCATCGCAGACAGGTAACCCTCGGATGGCGCTGTGCCACGTTCATCCCGCGCGGCTTTGCGGTCGCTTACGTCCCGCGCTATTCCGCAAATGCCGAACGTCTTTCCCGACGAGTCTCGGAGCGGAAACCTGACGATGTTCAAAGAAACGGACCATCCCTGCAAAGCAACAGTGTGCTCAGTTTCGAAGGACTCTCCCTCCAGCACCCGGATCTCCAAGCTCTTGGCATGCTCTGCATAGTTCGCGTCCGGCAAGAGCGCCTCGTCAGTCTTTCCGAGGATGTCCTGGACGGATTTTCCCAACAATCTGATGCACGAGGGATTCACATGGGTATATTCGAGCTCTGTGTTCTTGATGAAGACAGAGTCTTCGGCGGTCTCAAATATGGCCCTGAACCGTTCCTCGCTGGCTCTCAAGGATTCTTCTGTCCGTTTTCGCGCCTCCACCTCCCAGGCGAGCTCGGTGTTCTTTTCCCGCAAAGCTTCCGACGCCAGAGCTTCCCGCTCCAGGCGGCGCTGCAGCTCTTCCCGCTTGCGGTCAGTGATGTCCACAAGCGATATGATGCGCTGCTTCGTACCCGGTATGA
>CAYZET010000285.1:0-7376 GCA_964477215.1 uncultured Syntrophaceae bacterium
GAGCTGGTAGATCTCGCCCGTGAAGATCTCCCTGCCCTCCGGGAGAAGAAGACAGCTCTAGAGAAAGAGTTGACCATCCTCCTGCTCCCAACGGATCCCAACGATGCAAAGAACACGTTTCTTGAAATCAGAGCCGGAACCGGGGGAGAGGAGGCTACGCTTTTCGCAGCCGATCTCTTTCGCGCGTACGGACGTTACGCTGAAGGGAGGGGGTGGCGCGTCGAGCTCATGTCCTCGTCGCCGAGCGCGTCCGGTGGGCTGAAGGAAGTGATAGCTTTGGTCCACGGAAAGGGAGCCTATTCCCGCCTGAAATACGAGAGCGGGGTTCACAGAGTCCAGCGCGTTCCCGTGACCGAGTCTCAGGGGCGCATCCACACGTCCGCTGTTACTGTGGCTGTGCTGCCTGAGGCTGATGACGTGGAAGTAAGCATAGATCCCAAGGACCTCAAGATCGATGTCTACCGATCTTCCGGACCAGGTGGGCAGAGCGTCAACACCACCGACTCGGCTGTGAGAGTGACGCACCTGCCGACAAACGTGGTCGTTACCTGCCAGGACGAGAAATCCCAGCACAAGAACAAGGCCAAGGCTCTCAAGATTTTGAAGGCGAGGCTTCTGGACATGATGGAAGCAGAGCGTCATTCGGAAATCAGCAAAGAGCGGAAAAGCCAAGTGGGATCGGGAGACAGGTCGGAACGGATCCGTACGTACAACTTCCCCCAGAACAGGGTGACAGATCATAGGATAGGGCTTACGCTCTACAAATTGGACCTGATCCTCGAAGGGAATCTCGAAGACATTATCGATCCCTTGATTATCCACTATCAGACTGAGGCCATCAAGGAAGCCACTCACTGATGGCGGACCGAAATCGGACTCCGGAACAACATGACTCGCCTCCAAGATCGTTGATTAGCTCACGGGAACAATTTCACCGGTGTGCCCACATCCACGAATTCGTACAACTCATTTGCATCGGACGGAAAGAGATGTATGCAGCCGAAGGACTTCTTGAGCATGCCGTCTCTGTGGTGCTTGTCCGCGTGGATATGGATGCAGTCACCGGTAAAGCCGCGGATGCTGTCTTTCTCGTTCGGATAGTTAATGCTTAGAACGGCCGCTTCGAGCCCTCCGTACGATTCACTCCAGAGCTTTTCGAGTGCTGGCCCTGAGCTTGCGTCCACGAAGCGATTATTCTTGCACCAACTGCGGCCGTCTATTATACGATATCCCTTGGAATGTGCACGGGAGGCCATCCAGGATATTTCATAATCTCCGATCGGTGTCTTGTGATCTCCGCCTCTCTTCTTGCCGAGGCCCCCTTTGCCACAGTCCGCGGGATACTCCCGGACCAGTTCCGTGTGCTTCCAAAGCTGGAGAACCTTCTTTGAGCAGTGGATGGCGATGCGGTACTCTGCGTGCTTCGGGGAGGGAATCTGTGGTAATTCGGCAACGGCTGAGGCACAAGGCATGAGGAACAGGACAAGAGACAAGAGGGGGACAAGGCCTCCAGTCCCCGCAGTCTGAGAGGTCGATTTGACTCTTTGCACGTTTTCATCAGCCATGGGACATCTCCCGGGATTATTCCGCGCTCTTTTCACTTGACCTCGGAGGCTCGTGCCAAACACTATAGAGGAAGTGTACCGGCGCACAAGTGTTTCCGAGCCAGACGGCACCTCGGGCCAGTCTCGGGGCACGTGGCAATGGCCTGTAGAGCTGCAGGTACCTTTTGTCCTCATCGTGCGGACTCGTGTCTGGTATGATTGAACAGCCCGGGGGCCGATGCGGATATCATGCCGCATCGAGGATTATTTTGAGGTGTGCAGGATGCTAAAGCAGATGTGCACCGAGGTCCTGTCAGGTGTCCTGTGCTTGGTGCCGGTCCTTGTCCTCGGATTGGTTGGAACGGCCTCGGCCGCGAGCAGAGATATTCTTCCCGAGCTTTCGGACGCAGTGACAATCCGGTCAGATGAGGATGTGCAGGATCTCGTACAGGCAGCGGAACGAGCGTATCACGAGGGTCGTTTTCATGACTGTATCCGACTGTATTCGGTGGGTATCAGCCGGTACCCGGCTAATACCTCTCTCTACTTGGGCCGCGGAATGGCGTACGAAATGGCCCGGATGGAGGATGCCGCAACAAGGGATTATCGGCAAGCGATATTGGTGGACGCGGGGAACTATCGAGCTATCGAGAACCTGGCAGGCATCTTGGAGAGACGTGGCAACCCGGCAGAGGAGGTCATCAACTTGTACAGGCGGGCCCTCGATCTCGATCCTCGGCCGGAGTGGCGAGAAAACCTCGCTGTGTGGATCAGGATGCTGGAATCGAGCGAAAGACCTGCTGCGGAATCCGCGGTTGCAGCCTGGCACACCGGAAACGCTCTGGTCCGGCAGGGAAGAACGCAGGATGCCCTGGCCTGGTACTCGAGGGCTATAGAGCTGAATTCGCTTTTCTTTCAGGCATATCATTCCAGAGCGCTTGCCCGTCTTGCCACAGGAGACCGGGACGGGGCCGTACAGGATCTCGACATGGCCATCGCGGTTTCTCCCGGACTGAGGGGAGCGCTGGTCCAAAGAGCCCTTATCCACGAGGAATCAGGAGACCGGCCCGCAGCCCTCGAGGACTTGAGGAGGGCCGTTACCGCGGACCCGAGGGACCCTCAAGCGCACTTTCACTTGGGACGAATGCTCCAGGAGGACGGGCTGAGGCAGGAGGCCCGGAGCTCGTTCCAAAAAGCACTGGAGCTCAGTCCTAAGGCAGATCTTCGTGCACTGATATCCCAGCGCGCCTCAGCGCTTTCTCGGTCTGAAGCGCCTCGATCCGGTAGCGAGGTCGTCAAAGACAGGATACGCAGAGTGCTGCAGCGCTTGTGGTGATTCCCTGGGATAACGACTCGGTGAGAGACGCCCATTTGCCCTCCTGTACCTGGTGTTAGCCCTCAACGGAGGGTTGACATCTCATCGGCAACGATCTACAGTTTTGGCGTATGGAGAGTGTAGCTCAGTTGGCAGAGCACAGGGTTGTGGCCCCTGTGGCCAGGGGTTCGAGTCCCCTCACTCTCCCCACTGCGCTTCAAGGCTGAAAGCGTGGCTGCTCGGAGAGCGCCAGACGTCTTTCCGGGGATCGTTCACGTTGCTGCGTAAGAATCGGATGCGCCCGTAGCTCAGTTGGATAGAGCGCCGGACTTCGAATCCGTAGGTCCCCCGTTCGAGTCGGGGCGGGCGTGCCACCCATTCCGGACCAGCGTCGTTCAAGCCTCTTCGGAGAGGCGGTTCGTCCTATTCATCCAGCGAGGTTCGGCCTTTTCCACAAAGACTTTGCCTATGAGAGGAGCTCGGGGGGATTTCTGATGCCGGAAGGTGCGGTAGCTCTTTTCCGTAGCGCGGATACCGCGTGATTCTCGGTGTTGGTTATGGGCACGCCCGAACAATCCGTGTAGAAAATCCCGTGAAATTGGAATAATCTCTTCTTAGCGCTCTGGCACGCGTTACATCGGAGCTCGGCAGGTAATCGCACGGACCCCTCAGGGCAGCAAAATTCATGGCGAGGGAGCTCATGAATGGCAGACCGTTCATGACAGACTTAGAGGTGGACTGATCTGAACAAAGGGGATTCGGTCTATTCGGGTTCCCCTCCCATACCAGAGACACAAGGAGGTGCATTGTGGCTGAAGGTTCAGAATCGAGGAATACGGAAAGGCCCGAGCGGGGGGAAGGACTCATGCATGGAGCCATATACCTTTTCCAGGTCCATGGCATTAAGGTAACGGTCAATTATTCATGGCTGATAATCTTCGTGCTCGTTGTTTGGGGATTGTCGGCGGGATACTTTCCTCATTTTTTCCCTGGGTATAGCGTGCAGCTGTACTGGCTGGCCGGCGTAGTGTCAGCTCTGTTCTTCTTTGCTAGCATCCTTATCCACGAGTTGTCCCACTCCATCACCGCAGTTCGTCAAGGAATTCAAATACCTGAAATTACGTTGTTCGTCTTTGGCGGCGTAGCTCACATAGCGGAGGAGCCGCGCGACCCAATGGTGGAGCTCAAGATAGCTGTGGTGGGACCTTTGGCGAGCTTCGGGCTCGCACTCATATTCTGGATAGTGTCTGCGGCTATATCCGGATCTGTTCCGACCCTGGTGGAGGCAATCTTCGAGTACCTGGCATGGATCAACCTGGCTCTAGGGGTCTTCAATCTCGTTCCTGGGTACCCGCTGGATGGGGGACGGATCTTTCGAGCATTGGTCTGGTGGAAAACCGGATCCGTGACCAGGGCGACCAAGTGGGCGTCAGACATCGGGAAAGGATTTGCGTGGGCCTTGATGCTTCTTGGCGTGCTGCAGATTTTTGCCGGTGCGCTGGTCGGAGGTTTATGGCTCATTTTCATAGGCATGTTTCTCAGAGGCATCGCTGCCACCGGTTATCATCAGACGATTATAAGGCAATCTTTGGAAGGTGTTCAGGTGGAGAGACTCATGGTGCAGGACGTGATATCCGTAAGTCCCTCCCTCTCGCTGGAACAGGTGGCACAGGATTATTTCCTCAGGTACGGACACGGAGGCTTTCCAGTGGTGGAAAATGGGAGGGCCGTTGGAGTGCTCTCTTTGTCCGATCTCAAGGAGATTCCGCCGAAGGATCGGGAGACCATGACGGTGCGGGAAGCAATGAGACCACTCGGTCCGGATCTCCAGATTGAACCGACCGAGTCGCTGAGCGATGCGCTGAAAAAGATGACCCAGGGAGGGATTGGACGGCTTCTGGTGATGAGGGGCGATCGACCTGTCGGAATGATAACGAAATCAGGCCTGCTGAGGTTCATGGAAATCAAACAGGTGCTGGGTCCCGTTTAATGACAAGTGCTGAGTAGCCTGACGAAGGCGAAGGGGGGGGGCATGAAGATCGGGGTTGTAGGTAGCGGTCTCGTTGGTTCAACGTCAGCCTATGCCGTCCTGATGAGAGGAATAGGGCGAGAAGTGGTACTCGTTGACAATAATCATGACCGGGCTGAAGCGGAAGCGCGGGATATCAGTCACGCGGTGCCGTTCTCTTATCCCCTTACCATCCAAAGTGGTGATTACGAGGACTTGAAAGGAGCTCGAGCGGTCATCGTATCCGCCGGAGTGAGCCAAAGACCGGGTGAATCCCGACTGGAGCTCCTCAAAAGAAATGCGGCGGTATTCGGGCAGGTGGTCCCGAGGATATTGGATGCGGCTCCCAGTGCCATCCTCATTGTCGCAACGAATCCCGTTGACATTATGACTCATCTCGCTGTGCTCCACGCCGCTCGGTACGGCCTTCCAAGCTCGAGGGTTATCGGCACGGGGACAATGCTTGACACAGCCCGATTTCGTAGCCTCGTGGCGGGAGAAGTGGGTGTAGACCCCCACCACGTGCACGCTTACGTGCTGGGCGAGCATGGGGATTCCGAAGTCTTGGCGTGGTCACTCGTGAGGATCGGCGCTGTTACTCTGAAGCGCTTCTGCGAGCTTCGAGGGCTCAATTTCGATGAGACCTCCCGGATGCGAGTTGACGATCAGGTTCGGAACGCCGCGTATGCCATTATCGCGGGGAAGGGTGCCACCTATTATGGGATTGCAAGCGCAGTGGCCAAAATCGTGGACGTGATTCTCCATGACCAGCGCTCTATCCTCACGGTTTCCACGCCTGAGGAAGAGGTAGCAGGGGTACGCAATGTTTGTGTATCGCTTCCACGCCTCGTGGGAGGGGACGGAGTTCTCGCTACTTTCCCCCTTGAGTTGAACCCTTTGGAGCACGAGGCTCTCCACAAGAGTTCAGAAGTGATCCGCAAAGCCATGGATGAATTGACCTAAGTGGTCAGTTTCCTTAATACGGCCACGTATTCTGCCAAGATTCAGTCGGGGATTTGCGCTCTGAAGGAGCGCACCTACAGTAGTCCCGCAGGACGCGGGATTTCAATCTGTGGTTCGGCTGGGGTGCTATTCTATCGCCAGGGCTTTGATATAGTGTTTGAGGGCATACCGGGAAAGCCCGAGCATTGACGCTGCACGAGTCCGATTTCCTCCTGAGCGTCTCAGCGCCTCCTCGATGAGATTGCGTTTTACCGCACAGAGGATATCATTAAATGTTTGGTCCGTAGACTTCTTCACCACTAGGGAATCGTCAGACGTGGGCCCAGCTTGGTCCAGAGGGAACCCAATGGCGTGGGGATCGATTTCCCTTCCCTGTGAAAGGATGAGAGCACGCTCCAGCACATTCTTCAGCTCGCGTACATTGCCGGGCCACTTGTAGGCCATAAAGATCTCGAGGCATTTCTGGTGGATCAGGGGAGGCTCGACGAACCCAAGCTTCTTACAAAGGCCAGCAGTCAGATCTCTGACAAGTATCGGAAGATCGTCCACTCGTTCTCGGAGCGGAGGTACCGTAATGCAGATCACGTTGATCCGGTAAAACAGGTCTTGCCGAAATCGACCTTCTGCCACTTCCTTTTCAAGATCGCGATTCGTTGCCGCCAGCAATCTCGCATTGACGGTAGTGCTCCGCTCGCCGCCGACTCGTGTAAAGGACTGGGTGTCGAGAAATGTCAACAACTTTGCCTGAAGAGTGAGGGCCAATTCTCCGATTTCATTGAGAAGGAGCGTCCCCCCTTCCGCGAGCTCCAGCAGGCCGCGTTTGCGCCCCTTTGCCCCGGAGAACGCGCCAGGCTCATGTCCGAATAGCTCTGATTCCGCAAGCTCGGGTGGCAATGCAGCACAATTGATAGTGAAGAACGGTCCTCCAGAGCGGGGCGAGTTTTCATGCAGGTACTTCGCGACATAATCTTTGCCGCTGCCGCTCTCACCCATGAGCAGCACTATGCTGTCGCTGCGCGCTGCGAGTCTCGCACTCTCGAGGGTCGCGCGCATAGCGGAGGAGAGGGGCTCTTCGGTCGCAGGGAACTTTTTCCACGTCGTGAGCTGGGTCACCTCCCGCGCTATCCCGCACAGGCCGACGGTTTGCCCGCCATGGTCGGTCAAGGGCACCTTGACGCAGTTAAACGCCACAAGGCGTCCGTTTACGGTGATAGCATGCTCGGACTGAACCGCCTGCCCCTCCAATACTCGAGCATCTACTTGCTTCAGGCTTCTGGCCTGGTCCTCTCCATACAGTTCTCCATCGGTGCGTCCGATGATTTCTTCCGACGCGATCCCCAGAAGATTCAACATGGCGGGATTAACGTGGGTATATCGTAGCCCACGATCTTTGATGAAGATGCAGTCCAGGGCGGTCTCAAAAACGGCGCGGAACCGCCGTTCGCTTTCGCGAAGGCGTTCCATTACCTTCTTCTCCTCAGTCGCATCCTCCACTATGGCTTGTGCTCCGATCACGGCACCCTCGCCGTCGCGCAAGGGCACTATG
>CAYZET010000286.1:0-7231 GCA_964477215.1 uncultured Syntrophaceae bacterium
TTGTGCCCGAAAGGGAGACGCCCTTAAGAAACTAAGTCGTCACGCAATTCAAATAGATATAGAAACGTATCCATGCCGAGATCAGCAAGAACGGACGCCCCCGGTGCTCTTCACCACGTGATGATACGCGGGATCGAGCGCAGAAGGATCTTCGGGGACACCGGGAGGACTTGATCGGCGGAGGCCTGATTCGAAGCCTTGGGGGCTGGACACCGGTCGGGAAGGCCCGAGAGCAAGGTCTCGATCACGTGAAGACCGACGAGAGGATTTTGGGGAGCCCGGACTTCGTGGAACAAACTCTCGCGGTTTCAGGGAAGCGCTATGAGCCCCGGTACGATTTGGTGCATCGAGGCTATGACTTGGATCGAATAGTCAACCGAGTGGCCGAGATTCTCGAAATGGAACCGCATGAGATCCTTTCTAGAGGCAGAAACAACAAGGAGGTGGTAGCCAGAAGCCGTCTCTGTTTCTGGGCGGCAAGGGAATTAAGGCTCTTACTCACAGGATTGGCCGGCCAACTGGAAATGACCGTGGCCGGCACTGGCTATGCCGTGCGCAAAAGAGAGAAGATTGCCCGAGAGAATCGCTACAGACTGCTGAAGGAGGTTTCTCAGTCTTTTAAGGGCGTCCCCTTCTTTCGGCGTCCCCTTCTTTCCGGAATGACGAGGCCGTCAGATGTGAATCTGAAAATAGAGAAGGATATACTTGAGAGACACGTAGCAAAATAGGCACCCAAAGAGCGCTTTCAGCAGATCGGGCTTGAGCTTTGCCACAAGCCTTGCCCCGTAAATAGCTCCCACCAACGCGCCGATGCCGAGTACTATTGCCACGGGAAGATTGACGACATCCTGGTAAATCTTGAAAAATGCTCCGACGAGCGCCATCCAGACGAACGCGGCCATTGAGGTTCCTATGGCCAATTTCATAGGGGCCTTGAAGAGGTAGATGAATGAGGGAACAAGGGCGTATCCTCCCCCAAGGCCGATGATACCGGTGAGGAATCCGATGCACGATCCCAGCACTGACTTGGACCACATCGTACCCGGCACCTCATTGCCCGGCCGAGGCGGGGTGGTCCCCAAGAGCCCTTCGTATAGCATCCTTACGGCTACGATAATGAATGCTATGCCGATTATCAGGTCGATCAGCTCCCCGTAGACCTTGATGTAGCCGAAAACCAACGAACCGACGACCACCCCTACGATCCCACTCAGACCTACTTGCAGGGCCGTCGACAGATCCACGTTTTTCATCGTGAAGTGCTGCACAGCGCCTGAGCCCGCGGTAAACACAACTGCTGTCAGCGTGGTTCCGACAGCGAAAGCTGGGTCGAAATTGAAACCGAAACGGATCACGGGCATGATCAAGGCGCAGCCACCCGTGCCGAGAAGACCACCGACAATCCCGGCCAGAACGCCGACCACGAGATAGACGATATAAATCATACTGTTACCTCGTCTGCCCTTCGGCACCACACAGAGACCCCGAGAAATGGCTTCTTCGTCCCCATTGGAGGAATCTCTGCTCACCCGCAACGGAAGACTCTCAGCTTTTATTCGACCGGCTCCGATCAGAGCTCAACGTGCACTGACCTTGCTACTATGGAGCCACAGTCGGCAATAGCCGTACTGGGACCGGACTCCGGCTCTTGAGCGGGACACCTGGCGTCCCCATTTCCCGGCAAATCTGAGGCAGACCCCCTTGCGCCGCTCCTGCCTGAAATCTCAGCAAGTCTCATGCCGCCTGGAGAGCCATAGCTAATGCACCGAGATTGCGTGACAATTTGGCAACGCACGATCATGGTGCAAGCCAAAGGGACACAGACTGCACCCCAAAGGGGGCTGAATGGCCGCAAATTGCAATCTTCTTTCGTGGATGTTGGAGAGCACATCGTCGTAGCCAGAGATTGACCCGGCATTCGGAGGAGAGCGGTCAAGTATATTCCCGCGCGAGCGCGTGAATGCTATCCTTCGTGATGGCAGCGCACAGCCGGATCGGCCAGTAGTCATTCGCTGTCTTTCCGACTCATTCAGAATACGAGTTTCGCAGAATCTCGCATTCCGCTAAACTCCCAACAGGGATCTGCCCGCCACCAGCCTCATAATCTGGTTTGTTCCCGTGTAAATTTGTGTGAGCTTCGCGTCGCGCATCATTCGTTCCACCGGGTAGTCTTTCATGTACCCGTACCCCCCATGGATCTGTACTGCGTCGGTGGTGACCTTCATGGCGGTATCGGAGGCGGTGAACTTGGCCAGGGCAGCACATGTCGAAGCCTCTGATGTGTGTCCTTGATCGAACAGGTGAGCGGCTTTGTAAGTAAGGAGCCGGGCTGACTCCACTGCTGCGGCCATGTCTGAAACCATGAACTGGATAGGGGCCAGTGCGCCAATGGGCTTACCGAACTGAATTCTCTCCCGGGCATAACGAATGGATGCGTCGAGAGCGGCCTGGGCAATTCCCACGGCCTGGCTGGCACAAAGAAGTCTGCTTATTGCTAGGGTCTCCATAAGGTTTCCGAAGCCCTCACCCTCATTTCCAATCCGGTTCTCCACAGGCACTTCCATGTCCTCGAAGAAGAGCTCCGAGTTGACGGATCCTCTCATACCCATCTTGTTCTCGTTCTTGCCGTAGATCAGGCCAGGCCAGCCTGCCTCCACTACGAAAGCGCTCATTCCGTTGGCCTTCTTCTCCGGGCTCGTGTATGCATACAGCACAAAGAAATCAGCTACCGATCCGTTTGTAATGAAACACTTTTGCCCATTGACGATGTACCTGTCCCCCTTGAGTATTGCCCGCGTTCTCATAGAGAGCACGTCCGATCCCGCACCGGGCTCGGTGGCAGCCAGCGCGGTCAGGGCCGCGGAATCACCACCCAATTTCGTGAGATACTTCTCCTTGAGAGCCTGACTCCCTCCGTGAATTAGGGGGAGCGTTCCATCTGCCTGAGCTATGAGAAGGAGTGCGGAAGAGGCGCAGTGCCGCGCTACTTCCTCGAAGATCATGGAACAGACGAGGAACGAAGTTTGCACCCCCCCGTATTCCGGGGGCAGCAACGGGTTCAAGACACCATTTTCGGCAAACACTTTGCGGGTGTGTTCGGGAAAGGCCGCGGTTTCATCGATCTCGGCCGCTCTAGGTGCAATTTCGACCTCCGCAATCTTCCTCACGGTATCAAGTATCATCCGCTCTTCATCGGTCAATGAAAACATAGCGTTTTTCGCTCCTTTGAGTCTTGGAAATCATGTCCCCCTCTCAGCGGTCCTCTATAGACCATCGGCTTCGCCGTGAGGGGGAGGAATCGGCGAAAAGCTGAACCCCTGGCAGCACTGTGACGGCGTTATGGACACCCCACAACACGGAAGCCTGGGGAAAATCAGGCAGCCCACCCGCCGGAAACGGGTATCGCAGCGGCAGTGATGAATGACGCGTCGTATGACGCGAGAAAGGCCACAACCTTTGCCACTTCGTGAGGCTGTCCTGCTCGACCAAGGGGTGTCTGGTCAATGATCTCCTGTTTGTACTTGTCAGCCATAAAATTCTCAATGGTCGGAGTCAGCGTTAGCCCTGGGACGACTGCGTTTACCGTCACACCGTACCTGCCTGCCTCTTTCGCAACTGATTTTGTTAAGCCGATTACCGCGGCCTTAGCTGCGGAGTATGCCACTTCTCCTTTGCCCCCGATCAACCCGTAGATCGAGCTTATGTTGATGATTCTCCCCCAGCCGGCAGTACGCATGGCTGGAAGCAACAGTTTGATTAGGAGAAACGGGACGGTCATATGTATCGAAAAAACCGCTTCCAGATCATGGGTGTCTATCTTGGCGACTGAACCCGGACGATCGAATCCGGCATTATTCACGAGAATATCGACGAGCAACTCCTCCGAGAGTTGGCCCACCCGGGACCTGACAAGGTCCAGATCCGTGAGATCCAGCGCCAGAGACCTGACGCAGGAGCTATTTTCGCTGAGCGCAGCCGTAACCTCAGCGAGCGCATCCGCGTTTCTATCAACAAGCACGAGGTCGGCTCCTCTCGCTGCCAACTCTTCCGCGCACGCGCGACCTATCCCTTGAGCTGCTCCTGTTATCAAGGCCCTATGTCCGTTTAATATCATAATTTACCTCCAGTACGTGTTCCCGGCACCTGAGCGAGGCCGCACCATTCCCATATGCGTGCCGCCCCCAGGGCCGAGGCTGCTTATCCTAAGAGACCTTCGCATCCATGGATCGTCCGCCAGCAAGCTCGTTGCCGCTTCCCCATGCCGCACGCAACGTTGGGAAACCTCGTGGCTGGACCAACATTCCGGGAGTAATCAGTCGCCAAAGCCAGTTATCTCTTCGCGTCAGATCTTGGATTCGCGTCCCTCCCAGTAAGGCTGCCGAAGCTCCCTTTTCAGAACTTTGCCGGAAGGATTCCGCGGTAACGCGGCCACAAATTTCACCGATTTCGGCGCCTGGTAGCTTGCCATGTTCTCTTTACAGTATACAATAGCTTCTTGCTCGGTCATCTGAGCACCCGGCCGGAGAACCACGACTGCCAAGACCGACTCACCCCACTTGTCGTCTGGTATACCGATGACTGCCGACTCGAGCACTTTCGGGTGAGAGTGTAGAATTTCCTCAATGTCCATCGGATAGATGTTCACTCCTCCGCTGCAGATCATATCCTTCTTTCGATCTACGAGATACAGAAACCCCTCCCCGTCCACGCGGCCGAGGTCACCGCTACAAAACCACCCTTCTTTCATGGCAGCACGATACGCGTCTTCGTTTCTATAATACGTTCTGAGAAGGAGCGGCCCTCGAGCAATGATCTCTCCCACATCACCATCCGCAACATCGTTTCCGTTCTCATCCACCACGCGCATCTCCATGTGGAAGAACGGCTGCCCCACACATCTGATCTTGCGTAGACAATCTTTGGGCTTCATGTTGGTGATGAGTCCTGTTTCCGTGAGTCCGTACATTTCGTGCAGGTCACAGTTGAACAGTGCGATGATCTCCTCCTTGGTCCGCGTGGCCAGAGGTGCCGCGCCGGTGATCAGCGTGCGGACTGAAGACAGGTCGGAGGACTGTGCTTCGTCCGATTGAAGCATGAGATTTAGTTGAGTCGGGACCATGAACGTTGACGTCACCTTTTCCTGCTCGATTAAGGCAGCACACGCAGCGGCATCGAACTTGCGCATGATGACGACTCTGCCACCTGTATAAAATTGTGTCTGAGAAAGAAAGCACGCCACGTTGTGGTACATTGGGGTAGTCACGAGGTGTACACCATCGAACAGCATCTCGTATTCGAGGCCACACCACTGGTAGTACGTGAGGCGAGTCTTGTGGGTAAGCACAATTCCCTTGGGAAGTCCGGTCGTCCCTGAGCTGTACAGGATGATAAGATCATCGTCTTCGCCAACCGTGACTCCAGGTTCATCGGGTCTGCCGGCGGAGACCAATTGCTCGTACGAGAGATATCCAGCGGGCGCATCGGGCCCCACGTGCACGTAACCATCAGGTCTCATTGAAGCAAGACGGTGCCTCACTGCTTCCACTTGGCTGCGGGTGGCTTCCTCGAGGAACATGACCCCGGCCGTCGAGTTGTTGGCGAGGAATTCCAGGCCTTGACCCTTGAGCATGAAATTGAGGGGGACAGCAACCGCGCCGATCTTGGCCAGCGCGAAGTAGATCTCCACAAACTGGTGACAATTCTGAAGCATTATGGCCACGTTGTCCCCTTTTCTTAGCCCCAATTCCCTAAGACTGTGGGCGAGACCGTTCACCCTCCTGTTCAGCTCAGCGTAGGTAAACCGGTTCTCTCCGCAGACGAGACACTCCTTGTCGGGGAAATTGCGACACCCAAATCTCAGAATGTCACCAACATTCATCATGAAGCCCTTTCGTATGCTCCTGAAGTGGGGGACGGACATCCCACCGTGTGTGTCCTCGATATTTTTCCGCGCGCAGCGAGCCTTCCCAGGGACGTCAGGCGCTCGGGATGTTCGTGTCCTGCCGTGCGACCGGTTCCGCGAACCTCAACGATTCCCTTTCGAGATACGGTCCCTGAGCTCTCGCTTGAGAATCTTTCCTGTAGGACCCTGTGGCAGAGACTCCACGAGCTCGACTGACCGAGGCGCCTTGTACTTGGCCATGCGATCCCGAGCGAATTGAATGATTTCGTCCTCGGTGGCGGTTTCTCCCTTTTTCAGAATGATAAAGGCCTTGGCTAGCTCGCCCTTTACGGGATCGGGAACTCCCACGACAGCGGCCATCGCGACCTTCGGATGAGAGTAGAGAACTCCCTCCACTTCGGCCGGGTAGATATTGGCGCCACCAGTGATGATGACATCGTGTTTTCGGTCCACCACATAGAGGTAGCCGTCAGCGTCCACATATCCCATGTCACCAGTGTGGAACCAACCATCGCGATAGACTTCCTCATTGATTTCCGGTCTGTTCCAGTACCGGTGAATTGAGAATGCGTCCCCTTTTTCCACTATTTCACCTATTTCGCCGGTAGGCATCTCGTGTCCGTCGTCCGATACGATCTTGATCCAGATGTTATATAACGGCACCCCCACCGAGTTAACCTTGCGCACCCCGACAAGGGGATTGAGCGTAGTAAAGCCACAGGCCTCAGTTTGCCCGTACCCGTCCAGGTGGGCTGTTCCGAAGGTTTCCTGCACTTGGGAAACCAGGCTCGCCGCGCAATGTGCTCCGCCTGAACTGGTCAAGCGCAACGATTCGATTCGATCCGTGGCAGGGTTGTACTCCTGAAGCAAGTAAGCGAACATTGTAGGTGTGCCGGCGAAATACGTACACTGGTACCCAGATATGTGATCGAGCACTTTGCGAGCGTCGAAGCGGTCTACCACCACGAGTGTTGCACCGGAAGCAAAGGCCGACATCATGACTACGTTGATTGCAAAGTTGTTGAACAGGGGCAGCGCACAGAGTAGGCGGTCCTCACGCGAGAATTTGTTCCTCGTACAACACCCCTGTACGTTCGATAGGATCGAGCGATGGGTTTGAGTAGCGCCTTTGGGACGACCGGTCGTGCCGGAGGTATAGATGATGCTGGCTATGTCGTCCAAGTGCGCCGGAATATCAGGAGGTTCCGTCAGTTCCGAAATGGCGCTGGAAAGACTCTTCTCGGGATCGTCCTCAGCAGTGCCGTGCACAAGTACGTGCTTCAGAGCCGGCAATGCTTCTCTGACCCCTCGCTCCCTCTGCCACAGCTC
>CAYZET010000287.1:0-7212 GCA_964477215.1 uncultured Syntrophaceae bacterium
AGTGCAGGAGCTGCTTGGCGTACCCGTGGACGTGGTTACGGAAAAAGGCTTACGGGAGCATGTGCGCGCGAGCGTGCTCAGAGACGCGGTGCCGCTATGAGAAATGATCGAGCACGGCTTCGTGACATGATTGCTTCTATTGAGAATATCGAAAAGTACGCCGCATGCGGTCAGGATCGTTTTATTAGTGGCGAGCTGGTGCGGACCTACATTGTCTACCATCTCCAAATCTTGAAGGAAGCGGGAAGCAAGCTGACCCCCGAGACGAGAGATCGTTATCAAGAAATCCCTTGGCCCAAGGTTCTTGGCATGCGTCACATCATCGTTCACGACTATTTCAGGGTGGATTATGACATTGTTTGGGATGTCGTTCAGAAGGAGCTTCCGATTCTCAAGGCACAACTGCAAGGGATCATGGAGGTGTTGGAGCACACGTCATGAGGATGCGCTGCGGAATCTCACATTGTACTGTGTGAAATAGGGGTATTTCTGTCCGAATGGACGGACGAATCCAGTGTCAGTTACTATATGGTTTTGTCCGATTCTCATGTGTCCAGGACATTTATGCGAGGATCGCAGACCGGAGTAACGGACGTCTCGCCGGTCATTGTTGAACGGGAGAAACGGACATTATTGTCGGCAACCATTAAGATGCCGGCTGTGCTTCAGCACCGAATTAGTGATCGTTCGGCACGCTCGGGACCTCGATGTCTCGAACGTGTCAGATCATGAAACAGTATCCGTGAGATGCAGGGCAGCGAAGGCATCCTTGAGTAGCTTCGCGGAGGTTTTGAGCTCTTGCACTTCTCGTGGCCAGAGATTCAGTTCCACGTGACGGAGGATACCTGCGCGGCCTACTACCGTGGGCACGCTGAGGCACACGTCGGAGATTCCGTACGCACCGCTCTGCAATGAGCTCACAGGTAGAACTTTTCTTTGATCCGAGACTATCGAGTGCACAAGAGTCGCGATAGCTGTGGCCACAGCCCAACCGGTGCCCCCTTTTAGCTTGATCATTTCGGCGCCGCTCTGTTTAGTCTGTTCAAGAATCCTAGCCTTGGTTGCTGAGGTAAGATCGGGATGTCCCTCTAGGGGCAACCCACTGTAGCTCGCAGACGACCAAATCGGAACCATTGAGTCTCCGTGCTCTCCGAGTATCATTGCTCTCACTTGGGTTGGAGCAGCTTGGATTGCGCCGGCTATGAGTGCGCAGAAGCGAGATGTGTCGAGGAGTGCTCCGAGACCGACTACTCGGTCGGGAGGAAGACCGGACTGCTGGACTGCCAGATGCGTTAGGATATCGACAGGATTGGACACCACCAAGAGTATGGCATCTTGTCTCAGTCCAGCGTCTTTCAGGTTGCCCAGGATGGTGGAGAAGAGCGAAACGTTGCGGTTGACAAGGTCAAGTCGTGATTCCTCGGGCTTGCGGCGCAGCCCCGCCGTAACGATGACCACATCCGCTTTCGCCACCGCGGTCATGTCCCCTGTGTGAATTCGCTGATCGTGCAAGAGTGGACCGCTGTGCAACAGATCCAAGGCTTCCCCCCGCACCTGGTCTTCAAGAACATCGTACAGGATGATGTCCGACACTCTGCCGGCCCATTGTAAGGCGTAAGCCGCACACGATCCGACGCGGCCCGCTCCCCCAACGATTGCTGCTTTCATCCGAATTTCTCCCTGTGATCAAGGCTATGACACCCTGTCCCTCCCGAGAATAGCGGAGAACAGCTATTCATTGGCCAGCTCTTTGAAGCGAGCAATACCGGCCGTGGCGCATAGAAGGTCTTCTTCCACACTGCCGCCGCTGACCCCTATCCCGCCCACGATTTCGTCGTTTCGCTTCAGGGGGAGACCGCCCCCAAAAATCACAATGCGACCGCCATCGGCATTATGGATACCGAAGAGAGGCTGGCCCGGCTGTGCCAATTGAGCCAGCTCATGAGTCGGAAGCTTCAATGCAACCGCCGTGTAGGCCTTGTTGATCGCCACATCAATACTGACTAAGAGTGCCTTGTTCATTCGCTGAAAGGCTACGAGACGCCCGCCGGCATCTGCGACGGCGATTACCATGGGAATGCCAATTTCGGCGGCCTTTTCTTTGGCCGCCTGAATAACTTCCAAGGCCTGCTCAAGCTCTATGGTCATGATGCCTCCTCAGAATGGGGCTAAATGATCCGGAATGACTCCACAATCGTGCACCGCCGTTGGCGAGTGAAGGTTCGGGCCGAAGTCAGGCCTTCGCCTGTCGGCCCGGCGATCGTAAAGGCAGTGTGTCCCTCGCCCCCAAGGCCTATCCCGGCGTAAGAGGGACCGTTCTTAACAAATATGGTCGCTTGCACTGCGCGGGCGAACGCAGTCATGTTGTCAACGTTGGTTGAGTGCATGACCGCGGTATGTCTGTTTCCCTGCTCCACAGCCACGCCGAGCTCTATCCCTTCGTGGATGTCCTTGACGCGGACGATAGGCATGACGGGCATCATCTGCTCGAGCCAAACGAGAGGGTGATCTTTCGGAGCCTCAAATATAGCCAGCCGGCATTCATCGTACACCTCGATCCCGATGTCCTTGAGTATCACTTGGACATTCTTTCCAATGTACGCGCCGTTGATTTGTCGCTCCCGAGTAACCACGAGGTTGGTGAGTCTCTCGGCTTCCTCCCGATTCAGCAAGTATGCTCTACCGGTCTCCTGCATGAACTTGATCAGCGAGGATGCTACCTCGTCCACCACTAATGTTTCCTTTTCGCAGGTGCAGAACAGGTTGTTGTTGATGCTGGCACCGTTAATGATGCACTGGGCTGCTTTGCGCAAATGGGCCGTTTCATCCACAAGAGCAGGTGGATTACCGGCACCCGCGCCGATCGCCTTCTTGCCGGAACGAAGGACAGTGTTCACCACCGCCCTACCGCCTGTGGCCACCAGCATGTTGATCTTTGGGTGCTCTATGATCTCTTTTGCAGTAGCCAATGTCGGATTCCGGACCGACGAGATTAGGCCTGCAGGACCGCCAACCTCGACAATGGCACGATGAAACAGTTTAATGACCTGGGCGCTGGTTTCCTTGGCATTTGGATGAGGGTTGAAGATTACGGCGTTACCCGCTGCGATCATACTGATTGCATTATGGATGAGTGTGCCGGTCGGATTGGTGATAGGAGTCAGCGCTCCGATGACGCCTACCGGCGCGAGCTCGAGCAGCATCAAGCCATGGTCACCACTCAGAGCCTGCGGCCGGATATCCTCGACACCTGGGGTCTTGGTAGCACACAGAATGTTCTCTCTTATCTTATCTTCATAGCGGCCCATCTTTGTTTCTCGGAGTGCTAGGGCCGACAGAGCTTCATTATTGTTAAGGGTGGTCTTTCGGATAGCTTCAATAATCTTGCTGCGACTCTCAAGAGTCATTGATATCAGGCGCCTCTGAGCTTCAACGGCATTTCGTACAGCCTCATCAACAGTATCATGAAGACCGATGGATTCAGCGGGCTGTCGCTCCTGATCTCTCTCCAGCTCCTCAAGAACCAGTCTGACGACTCGGTTGACAGCTTCTTGGTCAGGTACCATGGTTATTCCTCCTCGGCTTCACACGCGGCCAATATGATGGCTCCTGCGAGAATGAGACTCTCGCGGGGCGAAAGTGGATGACCCATTTCCTTAAGTGCTCGAGAGACGGTTATTTCCAGTCGAGCAGTCCAGCCCTCTTGAGGCAGCTTTTTCGGCAGCACCTTCTTGACGAGACGAGAGAGTCTTTCCATTTCGGACAAAGCCTCGACGACGGAGTCGGCCACCGCGACGTCTTCCTGCACGGCGCCACCACTGATGCCGACGGCCCCGACGACCTTTCTCTTCAGAAGCAGCGGAAGTCCGCCTCCGAAGAGCACTATCTTGCCGGGATGCGTGTGTTGTAACCCGTAAAGAGCTCCTCCAGGTCGGGCCAGCTCGCCGACCTCATCCGTAGACATGCGGAGAGCTGCTGCCGTATGCGCTTTGGCGACAGCGATTTCTCGGCTCGCCGGCAATGCGCCATCCATGCGACCGAAAAACACAACTCCCCCTTCGTCGTCCGCTAGGACAATAGTCATGGGCACGCCCAATGCCGCGGCTTCAGTCTCGGCAAGGGAGCCCAAGAGACGCGCCACAGGGTAGGGCAAGCTCACTGGCTGCTCCCTTCGCTGGCAGTGCGTGTGATTGATTTGTAGACTATTCCTTCCACGACGGCATTTACCTCCAGGCTCCATGCAATCACGAACAGGAAGTCGCTCAGTCGGTTGAAATAGACCAGCAAGTCATCATATCCGCCTACTTGTCGGTTGAGCGTGACAATCAAACGCTCACAGCGCCGGCACACCGCACGCGCCACATGGACGGCTGCGCTGTCAGTGGAGATCCCTGGGCGCACGAAGCGCTCAGGCAGACTGTAAGAGACCGTGAGCTCATCAATCCACTGCTCGAGTCGCACGACATCACCTTTTCCGATACGTCGTCCCAATTGAAGTGCTGCTTCGGGCGACGATGCCAATTCGGCGCTTGCGACTATGATATCTTCCTGAATGGCGCCGAGCACCAATCTGGCCGCATCTACTCTGGTCAGGGATAAGGCCATTCCGACGTGAGCTTGGAGCTCATCCAGGGCTCCGTAGGTTTTCACCCGGGTATCATCCTTGTTCACCCTCTCTCCGCTTCGGAGCCGGGTTTGTCCTTGGTCTCCCCGTCGGGTATATATCTTTCCGGGCGAGCTTGCCATTTTGTCGTTCTCGAGCTTCTGAGGTAAACAGACCGGGACGGTCGGTCGGTCAAGCAGTGCCTTCAATGTCGATTCGGTCGATGATGCCGATAATGGTGGCATCAACCGGAATGCGGTCGTCATCTACTGCCTGTCGAGCGCCGCTTCCCAGTATCACTACGACCCGCTCGCCGACCCCTGCGCCCACCGCATCTACGGCAACGAAGGGGTCGCCGGAGGGCTGCTGACCTTTTGGGTCCAAGGGCTGGACCACTTGTATCTTGCTGCCGACAAGCCGCTCATGCTTGCGTGTTGCCACAACAGTCCCAATAACTCGTGCGATCAACATGACGACGGCCCTCGTTTCAATGGCTACTCCCGTCATTGCGTTGCTCAAGCACTACTCCGTGTTTCACGGCCAGCTCTCGAGCCAGAGGGGTGACGAGGGACGCAGCCGATATGCTCAGCTTCGTACCTGTACGATGAGCGTTGCGAACGTCCGCAGCGGTGACCACTTTCCCGGAGTGGGTAAGTGTTGCCGGAATAGAATTGCCTTTGTGATCCCGTCGTTCGGTGGTCGAGAGCTCATCGCTCCTCAAAACAGAATTCACGGTCTCCCTGAGATAATGGACGGGGGTCACGCAGCAGCCGTATTCAGCCACAGTTTGCAGGCGTTGGGCTACGGCTCGTTGCAGTGACGGAGTGCCGTCATGAATCCCCAGCGCTTTTCGGTCCTGGTTTGTGAGATCGACGCCGTCGCGGGCTACAATGACGGTCTTGCCCATGAACAGACCGTGCAGCAACAGATTGGTCACCAGACTGTCCGCAATAAGGAGCGAAAGCTTGGAAACCGTGTTGACACTCAGAAGAGGACATACTACCGCTCGGGCTTCTCTGAGAGAGGTGAGCCATCGGTCGGGCTCCACGAAGCTCAGATGAGGAAAGCCTACTAATTGATCCCTGACCGCCCGACCACAGAGTTGCTCGGCTGCTTGTGAAAACGCCAACGACAACTGGTAGCCATCGAGAATGAGAGCTCGCACCTGCCTGATAGCCTCGCCGAATGCCGCGGTTGCTCCGCTGAAAACAATTATCAGGCATCCTCGACGTCCATCGGCTCCAAGCCGCGGTACCAACCTGGAAATGACTTCGGCCACAACACGTTGTATCTGCTCGTCGTTCATGGGTCCGTTGTTTCCAGATTTACTGTTGGCTCAATGCCTTCTTGAGACAGCTTAAAGCGATCCCCAGCGGGGTCACCAGCAGCGGGTTGACGGGTAACAGCACGTTCAAGCCCGTTTCCTCCTGCATCACGTCCGCTATGCCAGGAAAGCAGCTTGTTCCGCCTACCAGGTAGAGGGTGTCTGCGGGGCATCTCTGCAAATGCGCCCGGACAATGCTGGCCATTTTCTGAAAGACCGGCCGGATCAGAGCAAAGACCTCATCGTGGCGCTTGGTATCCGTCTTGATTCGCTCCGCCTCCTCAACGGGAACCCTGTAGTGTCCGGCCAGCACCAGGTCAATATGAATGCCACCGGTGGCCTCGTCAGCGGTGTAGATTGCTTCGCCGTTCTCGATGACGGAAATACCTGTGGTTCCGCCACCGATATCGACCACGCATCCTTCGGAGATCTCCAAGGCGAGAGAAGCAGCGCTAGGCTCGTCGATCAACCCGGCTACCTTTAGGCCAGCCGCGGCCAATACATTTGCGAATGCCTGGCAATTCCGTCCTGTGGTGCCTGGTGGATACGCTCCAGCGGCCGCTTGGATGACGTATCCCGCGGACTGGAGCCGACTGAGCTGCTTACGGAGGATCGAGATAGCCCCCACGTAGTCAAGGATCAGCCCGTCCCGAACGCTGGATTGACTTCGCGTCAGCACACCTGCCACCGGATTACCCTGGTCGTCCACTACCGCAGTGACAATATTCGCAGTGCCGAGATCGACGCCGGCGAATAGCGTGCCATCGAGACGCGGCTCATGTTTCAGCATCAGAGCTTCTTCAAAGGTAGCGATCCGTTGACTCGCCGAGTCGCTGATCATCACGGTACCCCGCGAAGTTATGATTCCTTTCCGGTAACACTTCTTATAGTGGTCTCTGCGGCGCCTGCGGCCCGAGCTATCTCCGACTGTGTGCCTCCAAGGTACAAGCGGCCCACAGCACCGAATGTTCTACAATCCACGAGCGTGATCGAAGCGCTCTTTTCGGACTCGTTGGCGGCCAACGAAATGTAGGCCGCGGGCTGGACTTCGAGAATGTAAAGATCCTGTCCGGGCAGAAGCATGGAGCAGAGACGGGAAACGTTGACCATCTGCGCGTGGTAGGGGTTGGTCTTGTTGATGATTTGGGAATTCAAAATCTTCGGCTTGACACGGTCCTCAATGATCATGCCCAATGATTTCAGCAATGCGGATCCCGCGTGCTTCACTTCGGCCTGGGCTTCGGCATGAAACTCCAGGACTCCATAATGACGCTCCACCACCATG
>CAYZET010000288.1:0-7194 GCA_964477215.1 uncultured Syntrophaceae bacterium
CTCGGCGCCTCCTTGTAGGTGGTGGTCGAGGGGGTTAAGGAGGTTGGCCATGCAATCGGTGATTCGTTTCTTGTCGGTAGTTCTTGTGGGGAGTCTTATCCTGATAGTCTCGGAGGTGTTTTCAGCTCCTCGGGCTTCCTCCCCTTCCCCGTACGTTTCATTGGAAGCGATGGCTCACTTCGTGCTCTATTTCGGGCTCGGCTTTGTCCTGTGCCGCTGGCTCGTCCTCGGCCTGAGAATCAACGGCGTTGTCGCGCTCATGTTGGCCGGTTGCGTGTCCCTGAGCTTCGGAGTGGCAGACGAGCTCCATCAGTTGCAGATCCAGGGGCGATCAGCCGATTTCGGCGACCTCCTTGTCGACCTTGGTGGTGGCCTGGGTGGAGCGGTCTTGTACTTGGCACTGGCCCGGCTCTTGCACTGGGTCAGAGATGTCCTGTCTGCAGCCCCGATCTCATGGCCTCGCGCCGTTTTCCGGGCTGCCGTGACCACTGTGGCTGCCGTGGTGGTCTGCTCGCTCGCAGTGGTGCATGCCGAGAAAGTAGTGAAGCTCGGAGAGGCGCTCGTTTCCGAGGGATCTATGCAGGCACGGCAGGTGGTCGATCGATATGTCACTCCCCACCGTGCACAGGTCAATCCTTTGGCAAATATCCCCCTGCCCTCTGTTGCCAATGAACAGCCAAGGCAGGATACAAGGGCCCCGATTCAGTCGGGGGCCCCCGCGCCGGCGAGAATTGAGCAACACGTTGGAACGATCCAGTTGACAGCTCGGGCGGAGCCTATCCAAAAGGCCGAGAAAGAGGCGACACAGGCGCGGCAGAATTACAGTGCCACGTCAGTGGAGCAGTCTGCGAACGATCCGGAGAGATGGCTTTTGGAGGAGATGAGGCGGGTCATCTCACGGTTAGATCAATTGGAGCGAGCTCCTATGGCGGCCGAGGCACCCCCGACGCGTGACAATGCGCTTGCCGAAGGTGCCGGTAAAATCGAAGGCGCCAACGGGGCCCTGCGAGACAGGATCGGCCAAGCACTAGCATCGAGTGGGATTCATCTCTCGAAGCTACCAGAAAAACCGGTATCAGCGGTTCCAGCAGTCCGTCGCCAGGCGTTGAGAACCGGCATAAACACCCCGGACCCCTGTGACCTCATTGCGATTATCACCCAGAACACCAATCCCGTGAGCGAGCTCACTGTGGATCAAGTGCGGAAGATATTCTCCGGCGAATATACAAATTGGATCCAGGCAGGGGGACCCGATCTGCCTATCAAGGTCATCACGGTCCAAAAACAGTCAGGCGATCTGGAAAAGAAGATTGTGGATCACATCCGGGCTCCTCTCAGCAAAAACGCCGTCCGGCTTCCTCTCGTGAGCTTAATCATCCCTGTGGTGGCCCAGACGGAAGGGGCAGTAGGTTTCTTGCCGGTCCTCAATACCGAACAGCTTGATTTTGTAGCCGACCACAAGGCATTCAAGAGGATTGCCATCAAGGCCGGCGATCAAGATCCAGCCTTGGTGCCCAGCAGGATAGCTGTGAACACATCCATGTACCCCATAATGCATGATATCCCTCAGCATCGTCCCCTGGCTGCGAGCTCGGTTGCGGCGCGAGAAATTACTCGATGATGCGCCCCTGAGATCAATAGAGATGCAGCGGGAGAAACGGCAGTTGCACGTAATCACTAAGGAGAAACAACAACCGCTTACCGTTCCTTGTGCAAAGCAGCCTTAGCCGTTTCTCCGTTCTTTCAAGCCATATCGCTATCACATAAAGATCTGTCTCTCCGCCACCGGCATCAAGTTGTCTCTTCCCATGGTAATTGCACTTACATGGTCAATCCTGACCTCTTTTACCTCTTCCACTATTCCTCGAATCGTCGGGAGCAAGTCCAGGAAGCATTCGAAAATCCTATCGCCGAAATGATCGCCCCCTCCGGCTCTTATGATCTCCAGAGCCCTCTCCTCCGGTAGCGCCGGTCTGTATACTCTATGGTGAATCAAAGCGTCGTACACATCGACCACTGCAACAATGAGACACGATTCCTGGATCTCCTGGCCAACCAAGCCCCGAGGGTAACCGGATCCGTCATACCGTTCGTGATGGCCGTAGGCAATGTCTCTGGCCATCTGCAGGAGTGGAACGCGGGAACCGTCGAGAATGGCTGCGCCTATTTCCGTGTGCCTCTTCATGATCTCAAATTCCTCGCGGGTCAGGCTGCCGGGCTTACGGAGAATACGATCGGGAATGCCAATTTTTCCTATGTCGTGCATGGGTGCGGCGAGCTTCAATCGTTCGGACAACTTGAGGGACCAGCCGAGAGCCCTAGCAATTTCATAGGAATACAGCCCTATGCGGCGGATATGCGCTCCTGTCTCGTCGTCCCGATAACCAGCGGCTGCTATGAGCCTCAGGACCACCTCTTCCTCTCGATCCCGAACTTCTTTTGTCCTTTCCCGGACCCTCTCCTCCAGCTCCCGTTCGTATTTCTCGCTCAAGAGGGTCATTTCGCGACGCTGCAGTGCTCCGGCCACGTGAATAAGCAGCTCGTTTCGATCGAATGGCTTGATAATATAGCCGTACGCACCTACATCGAGGGCCTCTATAGCGGTTTTGCGATCGGTGACTCCCGTGGCCATGAGAACCGCAACATCCCTGTGCATGCTTCTGATGTACGTCAGAAGGTCCAATCCAGACATTCCCGGCATCAGTATGTCAGCAAGCACCACCTGATACTCGTTGCTTGCCAACAACTTGACAGCTTCCTCTCCACTGGCCGCGGATTCGCAGACGTATCCCTCCGCACTAAGCATTCTCGAAAGCAAGTCCCGGATGTACTGTTCGTCATCAACAATCAAGATTCTCGCACTATCGTACACGCTCATGACAATAGCCTCCCACCACTACGTCTCCAGTCTCACGAAGAGACTAGCGCAGCACATACATGTTTCCATCAGCACTGCCAAAATAGACCTTTCCATCCGCGCAAACCGGAGGAGTCTGGATCGGCCCGCCAGTTGCGAACTTCCATTTCAGGCGACCCGTTTCGGCGCGAACGGCATAGACGTGGGCGTCCTCGCTCCCGCATATGACCAATCGGCCGGCTATCGCAGGTGAGTGCCTGATCGGCCCGCCAGTTGCGAACTTCCATTTCTGCTCCCCGCTCTTGCGATCGACACAATACAGGTATCCGTCCGAGCTACCGAACAACACGCTCTCCCGAAAGATCACGGGAGATCCCCAGACCTGTCCCCCAGTCTCGAACTTCCACTTTCTTCGTCCCCGATCTGCGTCCACAGCATACAAACAATTGTCGAAGCTCCCGAAATAGACGGTCCCGTGCGCGACTACCGGCGACGAGATCACCCATGACCTCGTTTGAAAGGTCCATTTGAGATTGCCGATGGGTTCTTTCTTGTCTCCACCTCTGCCTACATCCCGAGACACCCGACCAATTGTGGTTTCTGTGAATCCCCCCCTTGTGTTCGTGGCGCCGGTCGTGATTGGGGAGATTCTCTCAGTGTCGCCAAAACTTACTACCGCGACCTTGCAGTTCGGGCATTCTCCGGCACCATGAAAGCGGGGCAGAATCGTTCTGCACAACGGGCACTTGAAGGTACCATCCGGGTCCCCTCCCGGGGATCGGAGAGTTGCGGTCGTCTCTGGACAATCCGGGTCAGCGGTAAACTGGTTGCTGATTCGGACAAGTCTTTCCAGCAGGCCTCTGTTTGCGGGGTGAGTGGCGGTGATGATGCCGCTCGAGACCATTTTCTCCAGTGCACGAAGCACTTTGGCCTGGATCCTACACCGCTGCATCAAGGCTTCTTCCCGGGACACCTTCCTCGCGGCATACCGCTGCCCGGCCCCGGTCGCGTTCACCGGCGACCCACGGCGGGAAGTAATATCAGTGACGGATGTCTGAACCGTCATGGTAATTCTCCGGGATGTCGCCGGCGCGGAATCATTTTTCGGGCCGCCTTCTCGTTCGTGAGAGCTATTTAAGGGCATAAACCTTATGATCGTTACTTCCGAAATAAAGAAGCTCGCCAGACGGAACCGGCGATGACCGCACAGGTCTTCCGGCCGCAAACTTCCATTTTACGAGGCCTGTTTCCACGTCCACGGCGTACACGTAGTGGTCATCGGAGCCGAAATAGATGGTCCTTCCGTTTACCGTTAGTCCACTCCGTATCGGTCCGCCCACCCGGGTGCTCCACTTCTCTGCACCGGTATTTGCATCAAGAGCATAGAGTGTTCCGGCATTGCAGCCAAAATAAACGGTCCCTCCGGCCACAACTATCCCGCTCTGGATGGCCTCGTGTGCCTTGAACCTCCATTTGGTTTCGCCCGTCGGCGGGTCCATAGCCCTCAGGTATCCGTCCACGGCTCCCAGGTACATGATCCCTTCCGATACCGCCGGAGGAGTAAGGCCGGAGACCCCGATCCGCACCCTGGTCATCAATGAGCCGCACGGCTGGGGGAGAACATCCTCCATATCTTCGGAATCACCGTAATCATCCTCCTCCAGACAGTCGGGCCTAGCCCCTGGGCCGGAACGCCCCTCAGGGCCTTCTCTGTCCGATTTTTCCCCGAGAAGACTGGTTGAGGCTGCGATCTCACTACCGACATCGGTCATTGGAGCTCCGCATCGAGGGCAAGTGACGAAGTCTTCGATTACCGGGAGACGGCATCGGACACATGGGACAAAATTCAGGCTCACCGTCTTTTCTGCGGCGTCCAGTTCCTCCTGCTCCACCAGGCCTCTCGCGTCAGAGCTGCTTATCAGAGTAGGCGATCCTCTTGACCTGAGCCCACGCTTTCCGGTCAGGGGATCGTCGGTCACTAGAGTCCGTACGTCACAGGCCGCATGGATCGGGTCGCTCTTATGTTTTCCTGTCGCTTCTGCTCCTCCGGTGACCGCCTGCTCTGCTCTCCAATTGTCAGGCATTTGAGAAGTGAGTCCGGGAGGGCATTGGGGGCATCTGTCAGCGTCTCTGTGAATTTCCTGTGAGCACACGGGACATCTGGTCGCAACAAGGTCTACGATACTCTGGCGATCCCTCCTGGTGGATTCAAGAGCATCGCGATCGAGAAACCCTCCAATGACGAGCTTCTCGAATAGGCTCACGAGAGCAACGCTGGACAGGTTGTACTTTCTCATGAGCTCCTGGTCAGTCATGCCGGATCTTATGTCCGCGACCACCCGTCGGGCAGCAACAACCCGTCTCGAACCGTCTCCAGTCATGGCGTCGCTCTCCTACCTTTCTCGGCACGCTCACGTTTCTTCAGAGTCCTATCCAGGGAGCCGGGCACCGGCAAAAGGCATGCAGCACCAAGAGGATAAGCCTTGACGCGTGCGCAGGGGCTGATCCTATCGACCATCAGGGTCACGGGACTCTCCTGTCTTTCCGGCCACGCCCGTAAGGTCTTGGACCCTTTTCTCCAGTGCTTTTAGCGACTTGCGGAGGAGATTGACCTCCCGTTGAGCCAGCCGCTGGCGGGTTCTTTCCGCAGTTATGTCCTCGATGAGACACAAGAGATGGCGCTGGGAAAGGATTCTGACCGCTCGCAAATGCACACGGGACCACATTCTGCGCTGCTTCAGCTCGAAGATGGCCTCCGCCTGTTGGGGCTTCCTTGTTTCGAAAGCCTTCTCGAGGAGTTGTTCGGCCTTAAGCTCCAGATCTCTCGCCTTCTCCTCTTCGGCAGGCCGAGGAAGAAGATCCAGGAACGACCCATAGGCAGCGGGATCGGGCGCGCTGATGTTCTTTTTCCATGCCTGATTGCTAAAAACCACGCAGTACCACTGGTCGATGAGACATGCCGGCATGGGAAGGGCATCCAGCAGCTTTCCCAGGGAAGTGGACTCGATGCTCCTGAGATCGAATGTCCCGGTCTCCGCCACACTCTCGCCTGAGAAGAGATCGTTCAAGTCTATAGTTTGCGTCCCCATTTCGCCGAACTGTCCCGACAGCGATCCAGCGCGGGTATTCGATTTCTTCAACGGTTTGTACGTTGTCGACTCCTGCATGGTTGCCTTCTCCTAGGATGTCGTCATGAGTACAGCAGGTTAGTACTGCCTTTCGTAAGTTCGGTGCCGAATCAGGAGACCCCACCCTCACCATCCCCGTTGACAGGGGGATCAGAGGGGGGATGGCAGTTCCGGATTCGCTTCCTCACATGGATTCGGCTCTCGCTGCTGCGATGCGAGCGTCCAGACTCTTTCCTCGCGTCCTGTACAGCTCGGCCAGGTCTTTCACCACGTTTCGCACCTTCCAATCTGCGGGCCCCAAAGTCCTTTCCATCAACTTCAATGCCCGTTGGTAGCAATGCTCTGCCAACAGGTGCTCACCGTCCAATTTCGAGAGTTGAGCCGTCAGGATCAGGTTTGCTGCGTGTGCGAAATCGTCCTTGGCCGCACTGAGTAGCGCCGAGTCTTCTTTGAACAGAAAGAGAGCCCCGACAAGCTTATCCGGTGACTCAGTCAGCGGAACAGGCATGACTCGTACTGGTATCTCACTCCGGTCCGCAGACACGAGGATGGCCACTATTGAAGCCGACTCTGATTCTTCCTCCTGATGCGACATCGCCCAACGGCTCAACGTTTCTCCTGTCTGAGGATGGCGAAGGGCCAGCACCTCGGGTACAGCTTTCCCAATGGCCTCCTTAGACTCCCATCCCGTAATTGCTTCGGCCAGCGAATTCATTTTCCTTACCGCGCCCGTCTCGTCGCAAAGAATTATGGCGCCATCGAAGAATCCCGCAGCCTTGGCAAACCACTCGGATTCTCGCGTGGCCCGCTTCTGCTTGCCGTGATTGTGAAGAGACACTTCGATGGTCGTCCGCAATTCAACTTCTGAAAAGGGTTTAACGAGGTAGCCGTACGGATCCGATACCGTTGCTCTCATCAGAGTCGCTTCATCGGAATGGGCAGTCAAGAAGATCACCGGCACCTCGTATGCGTCGCGTAACTTCTGTGCGGCTTCTATTCCATCGACCTTTCCCGCCAGCACGATGTCCATCAGCACGAGGTCGGGCCGGACTCTTTCAACGAATTCAGGGACCTGCTCTCCCTGGTCGCATATGCCGGCCACGTCATATCCGAGAAATTCCAGCCGCACCTTCAGATCCATGGCCACCACGATTTCGTCTTCGACGATGAGAATCTTCTTCCTGGACATCTTCGCACTCCTCACAGACT
>CAYZET010000289.1:0-6565 GCA_964477215.1 uncultured Syntrophaceae bacterium
TGGGAACCATTATTTTAAGTTGGTCCTTGGTTAACTCCAGGTGGCCCAAAGTCTGAATCTCTTTCGACAGGTGCTCCGAATATTTTCGGCAGTTGTTCCCGTCCCCGATTGCCAAATAATAGATACAGAGATGGGCTCTAAAAGAGGCAAGTCCCTTCTCATAGGCTACTTGGAGGCATAGTCTTTCCCCTCTTTTCATAATAGCTTCAGAGTCCGTAGGAGAATAATCTAGCATCCTTATAACCTTATTGAGTATCTCCAAGACTTCTATTTCCAGTTCTTTCTCTTTGCTGCCTGCCTGCATCTTCTTTAAGGAACGGATCGCCTCCTTGGAATACTCGTAGGCCTCCCACGGCGAGCTCTTTCTCTGTGCCTTGAGTGCCGAAAGCTTGAGATAGTCGAACGCCTTTTCACGGTTCCCGGCCCTTGAAAAATGGAGGGCAAGGTGCTCGTAGAAGTCGTCAAGCCTTTCGGAAAAGACCTCTTCAATGGCATAGCCGACATCGTAATGGATCTGCTTCCGCCTTTGGTGCAACATTCCCTGGTACGCCGATTCCTGGGTCAAAGCGTGCTTGAACAGAAACTCTCGCTCCGCAGATGGAACCTTCTCGTAGAGGAATTCTAATCGCTGCAGTTCCAGGAAATGCCGCTCAAGGTCAGGTTCTCCCTTCCGAACCCGTTCCAACAAGCGCAAGGGAACCTCGCAGCCGATAACTGAAGCTACCTGCAAGGTCGTTTTGACTTCCGGCAACAACCTGTCTATTCGAGCAGAGATGACCCCTTGTATTCCTTTCGGTACCAAGTCGGTTGGAGCATTGCTCTTAAGGAGGAATTTCCCATCGGCCTTGTCCAGAGCGCCACTTTGCAGCAACGACATGGTGAATTCTTCTATGAAAAGCGGGTTTCCTCCGGTCTGGCCTCGAATGAGATTCATGAGGCCAGTGTCGACCTCCGAATCCCCGAGGACCGTTTCTGCAAGCATTCTCATGGGCCTCTCGGGAAGTTCACGTAAACAAATTTGGCTGATTCCAGGCCCTAGACGTGATGATCCCTCATATTCAGGCCGATAGAGCAAAAGAAGGAGCACGTTCGTTCCCTGAATCCGTTCAATCAGGTACGCCAGGAGCTCCTCCGAGGTCCTGTCGATCCAATGGAGGTCCTCCAGAATTACGATCAACAGCTTCCCTTGGGCTTCTCGAACCAAGACCGTTTCAACGGCTTTGAAAATTCGGTTTCTCTTTTCCTTGAACGTGAGTCCCAGATACCGCTCATCCTCAACCGTCAGTGCCATCATTTCGTGAAGAGGGGCCATGATCTCTTCCGAGGCACCTGCAATACTTGAAAGGCGCTTCTTGATCTTTTTCTTGGCCGAAATCCCCCTATCTCCCGGTTTGATGCCGAACACCGATTTCAGGACATCCAGGAACGGATGATAGGGGGGCACACCATTGTAAGAGCGGCAGTAGCCCTCGATCCACGTGCGTTGTCCCAACGGAATGGCGTTCTTGAGTTCGAAAATCAGCCGGGACTTCCCAACGCCCGCGTCGCCGACAATCGCCAGTGCTTGACCATGTCCCATCCGGGCCCTCTCTGAGGCCTTCAATAGCGTTGACAGTTCCGCTAGCCGTCCAACGAATTTGCTGAGGCCCCTCACTTGCCTCGACTCAATCGGTCCGAGAAACGGCCCCGCCCTCAAAAGCTCGTACATTTTCATTCCATGGCTTTCGGACGGTTCTCCGCTGCCCTCCAACGCCTTAAATTCGAAGAAATTCCCCACCAACTCGTACGTGCTGCTCGCAACCACCACCGTTTCCGGCTTCATGGAAGCCTGAACCTTCGGAATGAGATCGTCAACATCTTCGAGGTCTTCGTAGTTTATCTCCGCTTCGCCCGACAACGACCTCGAGAGCACAACCCCCGAGACAAGCGCGATTCGTGTCCGGAGCTCCACTCCCTCCTCTTCTCTCAGTTTCTTGGAGTAATGGGCGAATAGTGTCGAGATAGACAGTGCTGCATCGCATGCCCTCCGAGCATGATCCTCATGGGCGAAGGGCGCCCCAAACACGGCCTTGGCAGTCCCGCCACTGGTTCGGGTCATAGTCCCGCCGTACCGCCCTACCTCGTCGCACAACATTTGATGGCATCGAGCCATGATGCGATACTGTTCTTCGGACGTGAGCTTTTCTGACAGGGAAGAGTAGTCCGCAATGTCTGCCACTAGAATCGTGACATACTTGCGTTCACCCTCATGGGCACCTTCAAAGGTCAGAACCTTGTCTCCAATGAATCTTGGTGCAGCCCCCGGCGCCGGATGCAGGGTAACGGTTTCTTGTAAGGGGTTTGAATCAATTTCGGCTTCACTGTCAGAGAAGGATTTGTCGACCCCGTCGCCCGTGCTTCCGCAGTCGGGGTCAAGCCTTCTGCCTTGCAGCCGAAGCTGCTGCAAAGTGCCTCCACTCGGACCTTTTTTCGGTTTCATGCCTCCCCCTAGCCGCCTAACCATGCGGAAATAGCACTGTCTGGCCGACGCGCATTACATAGTATAGCATGTTTCTAAGGTAAGTTGTCAGGTTATGGTTCACGACTCCTAGCGGGTGCAATTTCACAGGAGATGCCGTCGTGTTTCCGCATATTTTTGCTAGCTTTTTCGGAATCCCACGAGAACGTGAATCCGTGCAACTCGAAAGAAATATCTATTGAGATCTCTTTCACCGCTGCATATACAGTGTCAATTCTGATTCAAAAACAAAGGCCATTACGCAGAGATGACTGGCGACACTAGAAATCGCTCGAGACGAGACACTAAAATGGCAAGACTCATCTACGCCACGGATTTCCAGCCGAAAATCACTGAGCCCGTCGGACCCATCACGCTTCAGTGAGCGGGATCGTTACGCGAAGAGAGAAAACAGCAAAAAGCAAGGCCTGCCCCTCGTCCTTCTAATCGATGAGCTCCGTGAGGACTCCATTAAGCTTCTTTGGCGCTATGAAAGCGAACTCACAGTTGCGGAAGGGTCGAGCCTTTTCTCCCCGGGAGTCGGGAATAAAAGGATACCCTTTGGATTCCAGCTCTGCTATGGCTTCACGAGTGTTGTCCACATGGAAGCTGATGAGCATGATGCCTTCGCCGCGCCTCTCTATGAACTTTGCCACATCACCGTCCGGACTCGTGGATTCCATGAGCTCGAACCCCACCTCTCCGACCCAGTACCGGGCCACTCGGATCTTTTCGCGTTCGTCCACGTACGCATCGTCAGGGGAAGCCTTTCCTAAGAGCGGCTCCCAGGTCTTGCGAGCCTCGTCGAGGTTTTTCACCGCAATGCAGATATGGTCAACCTTGTTCACTTTCATTCCGTATTCCCTTTGTTGTGGCACAGCGTTCAAAAATACCGCGGCTACAAGAAAGAACTATGCCGAGCCTGAGGCGTTGTGGCAAGTTCACTAATGGGATTGCCTTCCTTTTCAAGGAAGGCATCAAGAAACAAGACCTGACCCCACGTGCCGCGAAGCAGGAGCGGGGCATGATCGGTAAGTTACTCGGACATCTTGCTCACGACGATCCCCTGTACGGGTATTTCAGGGATTATATCGTCCCCCAGGTCGGTGTCTTTTCCGATAACGTCGCCTTCCGAGTCTTTCAACCTCTCCGTTCCCACCATGTTTTCCTGTATGAGGAAGAGCGTAGCAGAACCCGGATTGTTGGCAAGTTCTATCTTACCGGCCGCAGGCCGATCCTGCACGCGGTGAAAACGGGAGAGACGGAGTACAACAACCTCATTTTTCTCCGCAGCCTGGGCTTTGATTCTCTGCCCCATTACGTGGTCAAGCCGTTGGGCTTCAACCCTGACATCGGCAGTGTGCTCGTGACCGAATACCTTCAGAGCGATCTTCTCAGCTCCGTGATTATCGACGCCATTCACTTGGGCAGGAGCGACCGTCTGTACCGCAAACTTTCCGCTCTTGGGTATTTTCTGGCTACGATGCACAACCGAACGGCGGGCGATTTGCCAGTCAACTTCGACGACACCCATGGATACATGGGGAAGTTGGTCAGTTCGCTTGTCGAAAAGCGGGGCATGGGGCACGATCATTCAGATGAGCTGTACCGCCTGCGTGAGGCCTGGCGACACCAGGGCTGCATGTGGGAGGACCGGGCGGTATTGGTTCACGGCGATGTAACCCCGTCCAACTTCCTGTTCGGCAGGCGCCAAGATGTCATGGCCATAGACCTGGAAAGGATGAAATGGGCGGACCGAGTGTTCGACCTAGGCAGGATTTGTGGCGAGCTCAAGCACTTCTTTTTCCAGGGCAAGGGCGACCCACACGCGGCAGATCCCTTTATCGGGCATTTTCTCTGGGAATATTGCTGCCACTTTCCAGATCGCATGAGCGCCTTCAGGGCCATTACGCGGCGCATTCCCTTTTACATGGGGATCACCCTGCTGCGGATTGCGCGCAATTCCTGGATCGACCACGATTACCGCTGGCGCCTCGTGCGGGAGGCGGAGCAAATTTTGAGGGCACTACCATGAACATTTACGGGATGCTTTTCGACATCAACGGAACGCTCATCGATATCCACACCGATGAAGGACATGAGGAAGTCTATAGGGGCATCAGCCATTTTCTGGCCTACCAGGGGATATATGTGGAACGCTGGGACCTGCGCGACGAGTATTTCAGGATTATGGACGAGCAGCGGAGAGCAAGCGGCGAGGCCTTCCCCGAGTTCGACGCGGTGCAGTTGTGGGGGGAGTTCCTTAGACGCAGACCGGAAGCATGCCGTGCCTTACCTCCAGAGAAGCTGCGGTGGCTGCCCGTTTTTCTCGCGGAGATGTATCGGGGTATCTCTCGCTTCCGCTTGCAGCTCTATCCTGAAGTCGAGAACGTACTGGAGGAGCTGCAGCCGTGCTTCAAGCTCGCGGCTATTTCCGATGCTCAGAGCGCCTGGGCGCTGCCCGAATTGCGGGAGGTAGGCATAGAAGCCCACTTCAAGCCTATCATCGTCTCTGGTGACCTCGGCTTCAGAAAGCCGGACAAACGAATCTTCGAGGCAGCGTTGAGTGGGCTCGATCTTCCTCCCGAGAACGTCCTTTTCGTGGGCAACGATATGTACCGTGACATCTACGGAGCCAAGCAGCTCGGCATGAAGACGGTGTTCTTCTCATCGAACCAGGGCAAAAAGACCGCCAAAGGAGTGGAGCCGGATTACATCATCTACCAGTTCGCCGAGCTTAGGCAGGCCATAGCCTTCTTCCATTCAAGTTCAAAATAGCGCCGCCCGAGTGCGATCAAATCAGGGGAGGCCGTTGCCGCCATCAGAAAGACCTCTCGGCCTTTACAGGCTGCGAAAGACCTTGATCAGACCTGTGCCACGCCGCTAAGCCTCTCTCTCAGCAAGGAACGCGAGCCGCGCTGAGGACAAGACAACGAGGACCGACCCAATATTGTGAACGATCGCCCCCATGATTGGAGAGAGGAGTCCCCAACCGCCTGCCAACACGGCCACCGCATTGAAGACCATTCCGAACGCTACATTCCATTTGATCGTCAGAAGGGTCTTTCTGCCCAGTGATATGAGGAAAGGGATCTTGGAAATGTCATCGTTCATCAGAGCCACGTCAGCCGTTTCCAACGCCACATCAGTACCGGCAGCACCCATAGCCACACCCACGTTGGCGGTGGCCAGAGCAGGGGCATCGTTGATGCCATCACCCACGAAAATTACCGTCTTGCCCGCGCTCTGGAAATCCCTGATGACTTGAATCTTGTCCTGGGGCCTCTGATCTGCCCATGCATCGGTCAAGCCCACCTCATCGGCCACTCGGCGGGCTGATTTCTCGTGATCTCCTGAAACCATGCCGACACATTCGATTCTCATTCCTTTCAATGTCAAAACCGTTTTTGGGGCCGAGGGTCGGACTGTATCCGAGACCGCCAGGACACCGAGCGGACGCCGGTCCTCGTACACGACCAATGGGGTCACCCCTTTCTCTTTGAAGTCCTCCACGTGTTGGCGCAGTTGGAGAGGCAAGTGGACGCTGCCGCCCCCAATGTACGCGCTTCCAACTTCGACCATCCTCCCATTGACACAAGCCCTTACCCCCAACCCAATTTCTGCTATCATGTCTTCGGCTTTGGAAAGGGTTACTTTGGCATAATGGGCTGCTTTGAGGACTGCACGAGCTAACGGATGGGTGCTGTTCTGCTCAACAGAAGCGGCACAGGCCAGGACGTCCATCATATCAACTCCATCAACCGCAAAAATCGCGTTGATCCGAGGTTCGCCTTTCGTTAACGTCCCTGTCTTGTCGAACAGGACCACATTTGCTCGACCGGCTTCTTCGAGGAACCGGCCCCCTTTTACGAGGATGCCCGCCTTAGCTGCACGACCTATGGCGGCAACAACCGCGGTGGGAGCAGCAAGTATGAGGGCACACGGGCAACCGACAATCAGAACCGTGATGGCACGAGCTCCATCCCCAGTGAGCCACCAGGCAATCCCGGCACACAAGAGAATGCTCGGAGTAAACCAAGCGGCATACCTGTCGATGAGTCTCACGGA
>CAYZET010000289.1:6575-7177 GCA_964477215.1 uncultured Syntrophaceae bacterium
TCACGGAGGGCGGTTTGTAGTTCTCCGCAGTTGAGACAAGCCTAATCATCCTTCCCAGAGTAGTACCTTCTCCAACGGCTGTTGCCTCAATTTCGATGACACCGTTTTGATTCAAGGTCCCAGCGTGAACAGGGCTGCCGATCGTCTTCTCCCGAGGAATGGATTCTCCGGTCATGGCTGACTCGTCCACCGCGGTAGAGCCTGTCTTGATCATCCCGTCCACGGGTATTCGATCCCCCGGTTTTACGAGAAGGATGTCCCCGACGTTTACCTGTGCCACGGGTTTGGTCAGCTCTTTTCCATCTACAAGAACAATTGCCGTTTCCGGATGGATGTCGATGAGAGACTGGATTGCCTTATGGGCCGCGCCGGTCGTAACCTGTTCGATCAGTGACCCCAGCACCATGACGAAACTTACCACTACCGCAGTCAAGAGCTCCCCCTGCAAAAGGCTGGCAATGATCGCAAGACTGACCAGCTCATCCACGTTGACCTTGCGCTGCAAAAGACCTTTGACCGCACCCCATATGATGGGAAATCCGTTGATCGACAAAGACGCCAGAATGAGAGTTTGTCCGAAGTTCGTTGCCGAGCCGTTTAAT
>CAYZET010000290.1:0-7165 GCA_964477215.1 uncultured Syntrophaceae bacterium
CCTGTTGGTATCTGGAGCACTGCTCTTCTACGTGAGCAAATTCTTCTACCCGGTTCAGCTTGTACCGGTGTATCCGAAATGGGACGTCGAGGGAAGCCTTCCGCTGTTCATTCTGGGACTGGGCATCGTTGCCGCCGCGACCGCTGCGATGACGTATTGGCGGAACCGCATCGATCGATTAATCTTGTTCGGTCTCCTATTTTTCGTGATCAACGTAATTCCCGTAGCGGGTCTCGTACCCTTCGGCCATATGAGCCACTCATTTGTGGCCGACCATTTCATGTACCTTCCTATGGTGGGTTTGTCCCTTGTGGTGGGACGAGGCTTTCAGTTGATTTCTGCACGCATCGCACATCGCAAGAATCTGCAAACGGTTGCGATTGCAGGAGCATATATGGTCGTGTGCGCACTTGGCGTGCAGTCAATCCATCAAGGGTCGATCTGGCAGGATCAATTTGCTTTGTGGGAGGCGACCTTACGGGTGAACCGATCTTCCGCGGCCGTGTACAACAATTACGGTTTGGCAGCACTCATGCGCGGTAAGCCGGAAAAGGCTGAAGAGCTGTTCCAGAAGGCCCTCGAGCTCTCTCCAAATCTTGCTCCTGCGTACCAGAATCTCGGAAGGCTATATTACAACCGCCGAGATCGAGATGGTGCACGAAAGATGTTTGAGGAAGCCCACTCCCTCAAGCCCCAAGACAACTTTCCCCGTCTGATGTTGGGAACCATGCTCAGAGAAGATGGCAAGTACTCCGAGGCTATCGACTTCTTGACAAAGTGCTTGCAAGACACTCCAAGAGCGTACTTGTTGAGAATCGAGTTGGCCAGAACGTACAAAGAAGCTGGCCGGCCTGTGGACGCTCTCGACGAGCTGGACAGGGCTATCCGTGTGGACTCTCTCAATCCTATCGGTTACTTGAACAAGGCGGCTGTTCTTCACTCGCTCGGCAGACTCGATGAGTCCATAACCCAGTTAGAGATGTCTCTGAAGAACGGAGAAACTGCAGAAGCGCGAAACCTACTTGGTGTCGTGTATCTTGCGAAAGGTCGCCCGGAGATGAGCTTGAAGGAGCTGGATCGAGCCCGTGCCATTGCACCACGGCTCCCTGGAGTGCCAGACAACATGGCAAGGGCGCTCATCTTGCTTAACAGGATGGCTGAAGCTCAAGAGATCTGCGCCAACGAGGCCGCACACGGGAGACCGTGCTCTGAAGAAGTTCTAAAGCAGCTCTCCAGGAGCCCGCGTGACGGCTAATGCGTCCGAAACGAAATCGGAGGCAGGCCCGAGCCTTCAGTCACGGCCTGAAGACAATCAACTCTCATCCTGACCGAAAAAGCGGGAAGCAGCCGCACAAAGACTTTATCCTGCTCCGCACTTGGTTGCGGCGAAACATGCGGATCCACGAGGGACGTGTCGCTCGCTTTCCAACTGGCGCCTTCCAAAAGAGTGACACATGCCCACACGGGCCTCATCATTTTGGCGATGCGGATTGATCCGAACCCTCTTTCTTTGATTCGTCTCGCTCCCGTATTGGCTGGGCATCTGCTTTGCTCTCGGTCTCCGGGGCTTTCAATGGCCCGGCTTGAACTGGCGAATCTGTCGTCACGGGCTGACCAGACTCTTTGTCTGCATTTGGAATCGGTCGTCCTCGTCGATCTTCACCGCTTATTGCCCGGTCCATTATTTCCAACGCCTTCTCGCCCGTTTTCGGATTCGTTATTTCAAAGAAGTATACGTTTCCCATGGATGGTGGGCCGTACAGGACGGCATCGTTTTCCTTTATTTTCATGGTCCAGGGTGAATCCCACGAAATTCCGTACTTCTCGAACAGATCCTTCTTGAGAGCTCGAAGATCCCTGAACGGAACATTCTTCATATCGAAGCGGATCAGAAAGAGCCTGTCCTTCTCGGTGAACTGGAAAACCACCTGCCGGAAATTAGGATTGTCAGGCAAATGCCACACCAGGGCATTCCTGTCCGGCAGGGGAAGCGGTTTTGTCGCATGGGTTCCCGCGCCTTTGACCATGGCAAGCACTTCAGCCATGGGGACTCCCATTTTGACATCTCGTATCTGAGGTGGGAAAGGCTCCTGCGCTGTTGCTGAAGGCGGGATCCAGGGCACGAGAACAGCCGCAATCGCAACGACGAGAACGGCTTGCAACTTCATTAACGGGATTCGGCTCCTCGTCTCACATTTCATGTTTTTCTCCACAGAATACGGATCTCCCAAACATCCAAGCCCGCGCCCCGTCGTGACAGGTGGGTCTTGGTCACCACTTGAGCTTGGTTACATTGCTCTCCTGACCTCCTGATTCCATCAAAGACTGGAGAGCCTCCACCAGGAACTGACCCTGAAACGTCTCGGGAATTCTCCGCCCCTCGAAGAATATTTGGGGGGTGGAGCTCAGATTCATGTTGACGCCCATTTGTACGTCCTGTTCGATCTTTTTCGCGGCAATCGAATCGGGCTTCATGAGCTCACCGAATTTGTCCAAATCAAGTCCCAACTGCCCTGCAATCTGAGGCAACATCTCTGGCTTCAGCTTTTTTTGGGAGGCGAACAGCAGATTCGCATATGACCAGAATGCCTTCGGTCCCCCAAGGAGGTACGCGGCGTACGCGGCCCTGGCGATGACGCATGCCCCAGGATGGAGGTCTCCAGCTACGATACTGTTGCATTGCTTCTCGAGCGGATAATTTATGAAAATCAGTTTCAAGGTTTCCGGGTTCTTGTCTACCAGCTTCTTCAGAAACTCATCGGTTCGAGCGCACAGCGGACATTTGAAATCGCTGAAGAGTATCAAAGTATAGGGGGCGTTCGGCGAGCCATAGACTGGGTGGTCTGGAGTCAGTGCAATCTTCTGTTCGGGCGCGCCCCGGATCACCGCTCGGATGACGACTGGATCGTTGGCCAAAGCTTCATACTGATCCTTAACGTCTGCAAAGCTGAGAGATCTCTCCCAGAGCACGGACCCTAGAAAAACGAGCAGCGAAATCGCCACCCCACCCAAAATCAGGTAGAGCCGTTCCGCCACAGTCGAGATTTCGGGGAGGAGGAATTTTCTGCGATTTCTTATTGCCACAACGAGCACAACAAGCAGAGAGATGAAATTCACAACGTGAACCACGATGCACCAGGGGCAGATGAAATCCACCTCAAAGGCCATGACATACGCGTAGTACCAGCTAAACCCGATGGCAGCGAAAAAATATAGTAGCAGAGCCGCCCAGACAATCTTTCTGGATCGATTGTTCACCAATCCGTTCAATACGAGCCACAGCACAAAGACGAAGCCCATCAGTCCAAGTACCGCTGAAGGGAAGTAGCCAAAAAGAATGGAGTAATCCGACCGCAAGATCTCGTCACAATTTATGTTACCGCTGGCTCGGCACAGGCCGGACTCGGCCACATGGCCGGAGGTGCTCACTACCACTACGTGGCGATACGTGAGAAAACCAGCGGCAAAAAGGCCTATGGCTCCCAACACCAGCAATATCAGGAAAACGTGGTAGGTGGTGAAATAGGGACCGCCATCGAACGTCACGTCTCCAGCGAGAGCGGAGATCCTGGCCTGTCTGCGCTTCCATAGTTTTTTCAGAGGGTTCTGTCTTTCGTTCTCCGTGCGCATCTTCAATGGCACAGTCATCAAGTCACTCCAATTCACCTGTCTATGATCGATGCGGCAAAGAGCGAGGGTCGCACCGCTGCGTCAAACGTGCTGCGCTTGAACTTTCGGACGAGGCGTCCGCAATGTCGATTGATATGTCTATACTATCGAGGGCCAGCGGTCAATACTGCCCTCCACGACAAGCGGGAATCGTAGCTTGAAAAGCCGCTATCGGTGATGATTGACCACATCGAGCACGAATCGCTTTTCGCGCTCAAGACCTCCCCAGGAGATTGTTCAGGGCCTCTTGCCTACCCTCTCGCCTCACGCTGCAGGTGCTTCTGCTTGGCCAGGTGCTCCGCAGACGTGCAGTGTCGTTCTGCCAGTCAAACACCGCAACTTGCAAGCACCGACACTGTGCTTACCACCCCGAGCCCGCTCAGGGAGATCGTCGTTCGCGACCCCGGTGCGTGGGGTACGGGACGAGAGCACTGAGGACAAGGCCTCCTAACGGCAGCAGCATGATGGCTTTGACTGCCATGGGCACACCGAAGTGGTCCGCGATCACCCCCAGCAATGTAACACCGATCCCGCCTGTTCCAATAGCAAATCCGGCCATAAGGCCCGAGGCTACGCCAAGATTGTCGGGAAGCAACTCTTGAGCCATCACCATGGTAACTGTGAAGCTGGAGATCAAGGCCATGCCGACCACTCCAAGGGTGACAAAAAGCATGAAGCCATGAGTCACCAGGATCAAGGGGAGGAGGACGGTTGTGAGAACCATGGACATTACCAGGAATCGTTTGTAGCCCCATCGATCCGCGAGAGGCGAGCCCACCACCGTTCCGACCGCGCCCCCTACCAGGAAAACCGACACCAAGGTGCCTGCATAGAGCGGGTCTCCCTGCTCATAGTCGATGTAGTAAAAGGGAAGGTATGCCATCAGACCAAAATGAGTCCATGACCGCATGATAACGGTTGCGACTATCAACCCTACAGGGAGGTAGGCTGTCTTCGGGATTCTGGCCCGTGAAGTCGCTCCCGAATCCGTGGCCGGCCGGGCGTGCGCCACCGAACGCCAAGTGAAACCCAATAAGAGAAGAAATGTCAGGGAGAACAGAAGGATCAGCGGTAGATAGCTCAGACCGAACACCGTGAGAATGAACGTTGCAACCAGAGGGCCTACGGCCAAACCCAGATTACCTCCTACGGTGAACACCGCCAGACCCGTTGCCATCTTGTTTCCCGTAAAAGAACGGGCCGTCTTGAAACCTTCGGGATGATAGGATGCTATTCCGAGGCCACTGACGATTACCAACAAGAGCACGACCTCGTACTGATTCGGAATCGACAGCAGCGATAGACCGAGACCGGCAAAGAAACAGCCTGCCGGCAGAAGGATTGCCTTTTCTTTTCGGTCAGACAGGTATCCGAAAAGAGGCTGAATTACCGATGACGTTACATTGGACGCAAGCATGATGACGCCCGCCATAGCATAGGAAAGAAGCAATTTCGCCTTCAGGAACGGCAGGATCGCGGGCAGAGCACTTTGACATATGTCCGTGGCGAAATGCCCGAAGGACAAGACCAGCAGCATTCTAAGATTGAAGGGGTTTTGACCAGGAGACTCAGCACTCATCCCGCATCTCCTTTCAGAAATCAATCAATCGAACCGATGACAATAAACCTGACGCACGGGAAAAGCAACTCCGGCCGGAGGAACATGGCATGGAGCCACTTTCACGCGGCAGCCATACGTCTTGTAGTATCGCTGCCAGGATCGTCACGGCAAAGCCTCCTCCCTCCTCGAGCTCTGGAAACGGCCTGGGCCAGCGCTCTCGCTTCATGTATCCCAAAATTGGCAGACTTCGGGAAACGTTTTCCATGGGCTTGACACGAGTTAAATTGCTTGTTAATCTTACATGTGAAAGTGTGTTTCTCCTCAATCCCGATCGGGAACACGGGCGGAATACGAAAACCAATCAACAAGGAATAAGGCGCCCGTACCGAGGATTACTCCAGTCAAATGCTCTTCATGTAAATCCCCGTTTATCGAGAGTTCCTGAATCCCACAGCCGCACTCAAGAACTAGCCTCTGGGTGTGATTTTTGAAAGGAATTAAGCAATGAGTATCAACATTTACGTAGGAAATCTGTCTTTTGACACCGCGGAGAGCGAATTGAGGGAGCTGTTCGAGCAATACGGGGCAGTAGATTCCGTCAAGATTATTTCCGATCAATTCACGGGACGCTCTCGTGGATTTGGCTTCATCGAGATGGGATCTCGGGAAGAAGGCGTCAAGGCAATCAAGGAGCTGGATTCCAGAGACCTCGGGGGACGTCCCTTGAAGGTCAACGAGGCCAAGCCGAAAAGGCAGTCCAATGACCGAAGGGGCCGCGACTCCCGCTGGTAAGCCATTGAGCCTATAGGCGATTTTGGGGAAGCGAAGTCTGCGGAGTAGACTCTCGCCTCCCCAAGAGCCGGATTTGTCGCAAGAACGTGCTGGCAGGGGCGTGTCGAAGCGCGTAGCGCGTTCTCTGTCGATTGAGTGACTTGTGGGGGATGGAAAATGCTTGCCTGCGGAGCGTTATTGTGCTGCAAGCGTCCCATCGGTCATGTATTGGGACAGCGAAGCTTCAATGGCATTCCAGCGCCAGGAGTCGTCGAGAAGATTTCGGTCTCGTGGACAGATGCTCCCGCCTGGGTGGACGTGTCCTTCCTCGCTTCAATCAGGATGTCCGTGGCCAGATGGGGATACCGCCGCGCTATGAGCTCTGTCGCTCGCCTGTACCACCGATAGTCTTCAAGCTTATTCAGGGCTCTGATTCTATTGAGCAGCAGTCGAAATGCGGTGATGTTTTCCACGCGCAATCCCGTAGCATTTACGTCTTCGATCAACCCCCCGGGCTTGTAGTACGTGACCCGGCAGGGTCTGGTGGAGATCTTCCAGTCACGTTGGCAATCCAGAGCGATGGTATACTTTTCCTGATAGACCATCCGCGACCATTTCTTAAGCGTGCCAATTATCTTGGGAAAACGTGAGATCGGATTGTAGACCAGCAGCTTTCCACCTGGACGGAGGAGCCGGTAGCACTCAGCGAGAATCTGCCGTGGGTTGGGCAAATAGAGCAGTATTTCGCCACACACGATGATGTCGAAGGACTCATTTCTGAACGGGATACCGTCCACAAGATTTGCCTGCAGAAGCCCCGCATAGAGGCACTTCGCTGCCGCCTGACGCAATTGATGCGGCCAGAGATCGAGACCGTACACATCATACGGCAGCGGAACCGGGTAATAGCTTACCAGGGTACCAGGTCCGCAGCCCACGTCCAGGACCGACAATCTCGCGTGCGCAGGAACCGTCTCTGCGGAGAGCAGTCGTGCAATGTGGGGAAAATGCGCGAATTTCAGCAGTTGCTCACCCATTCGATAATTCTGCCCCTCTTTGGACCATTATGGCCCTGGGCTGTTGCCAGCAGCAAGCCCCCTCGGCTAGGAGTTTGTGGCACTACGTGTCTGCCTCGGACAAGATTCTCCCATTTCCGCCGGACCA
>CAYZET010000291.1:0-7153 GCA_964477215.1 uncultured Syntrophaceae bacterium
TGGATTGGTCCTGTGTCTCATTATGGGATCCCTCACACTCCTTGTGTGGGCCGGGGTGAGTGTGACGAATGAGAGCCTAAGCGCTCACGTGCCACGATTTCGAGTCTGTCTCAGGTTCTCTGACAGGCTCTTAGGGTAGCTGAGTTTTCAACCCGCGAAAGGGGATCCCCATCGGCCTGGGGCCTGAGGAGTCCGGCAATCAAGCAAGGTGCTGTTCTGCGATGAGGATTAGTCGGCCTGGTTAGGTTTGAACCCCGCCCCACAGGGATCTCTGGGCGAATTTCCCGTAGCGCCGGCGTCTCGCCGGTATTCTTTCTTGAGATGGCTTCGAGAAGTGGACGGGTTTGAAACCCGTCACTAGCACTGTGGGGTCGAGCGTTGATATTTGCGGTAGAAGTGCCGGAGCAGTGGATGTCGGGGCGACCGGCTGTCGCCCCGTGGGTCTGAGACGATTACCTATGGACAAACGGGGCCTTCGAGCGTGCGCCCTTTTCTACGAAGTTTTGCAGCCCGATCCGGTTGTCTTCAGTGGTCCAGCACTGGCCGAACAGCTTGGCCTCGTGCTTTATGCCTTCTTCTAGCGTCATGGACGCGCCTTCAAGTATGGCCGCCACAACGATCTTGTCGATAGCCCTGGAAAGATGACCGATATCTACATCCGGAAGCTTTTCCGGCACGTTTGCCAACGGCCCCTTTTCTATGAGCTTTACGGTAGTCTTACCACTCGCCAGCTCTCGGGCCAGCTCTATGGCTCGTTCCAGAACATCGCCGTCGACCGTCTCGTTGAGCAGCCCGTACTCCAAGGCCTGGGCCGAGGATATGGGATTAGCCGTGCGTATCATTTCTGAGGCCTTCTCGAACCCGATGAGCCGCGGCAGACGCTGAGTCCCGCCCATTCCTGGGATGAGCCCGAGATTGACCTCCGGTTGGCCTGCAAAGAAGCCCACACCTTTGGGTCCTACGCGAGCGGTGCAACACATGGCCAGCTCGCAACCGCCTCCCAGTGCGAGCCCGTTCAAGGCTCCCACGACCGGCTTGGGGAGTGCTTCAAGCTCCGACGAGGCTATCTGTCCCTTCCGAGCGAACGCTTCTCCTTCTGCGGGGCTGGTGAGTCCGGCCATTTCCTTGATATCTGCACCCGCCACAAACGCGCGGTTGCCATACCCCGTCACCACCGCGGCTTTAATCTCCGCATCGTTCCGGATGATGCCACAGTATTCGGTCAGTTCCTTGAAGACCTTGCTGTTGAGCGCGTTCAGAGCCTTGGGCCTGCGGATGGTAATAACACCCACGTCACCTTTCTTCTCGAACAGCACGTCTCTGACGTCCCATGGCTTACCGGAGGCCGCCTGCTCCTTCAGCTTCTTGGAAACCGGCATGTCGGGATACATCGCGGCGAATTTCTCCACGAGCTCGAGAGCCTTGTCCACGCCGATAGAGTTCATCAGACCGAACGGCGGCTTCATGTCAAGGGCCACACTGATCACGAAATCGAAATCGCTCGTGGTGATGATTCCGGCGTCCAGAATGTCGCAGACGATCGCGAAATAGGCTCCCCGAAGCTCGTCGGAAATTGCCTTTTCCTGATCTGCGCTTACGTCAATCACATCACCTCGAGCTGGCACTTCCCAGTCGGATTTCGAATCCACCATTTCCTTCAACCGCGCGGGCACTCTGAACCACGGATTGATAATGGTGTTCATCTCAGACAGGCCGTGCGCGCTGATGGGGTTGCCTCCGGTGAGATTGTGCGCGGTAAACGGTCCTACCGTGAGCCCAAGACACTTTGAAGCCACGATATCCACCTGCTTGGTGTTACCCAAGCCTTTGTCCACACATTGGATACACGCCAGGAGCAATCCTTCGAACACGGGATCCACAGCGTACCCGTAGCGGGAGCCCACTTTCACGGGGAACTTGCCCAGATTCTCGTACAGGCGCATCACGAATTCTGTCACTTCCGGGTTTGTATCCTTTCCCGGAATGACTTCCAAAGCCGGATTACGCTCAGCCGGGAAGAAGTAGTGGGTGCACAACGACCGACCCTTCTGAGCCAGTTCCGCGAATATGCGCTCAGGCTCGAGATGGGACGAATTGCTTGTCACGATTGCTTCGGGTGAGACGAGCCCTTCAACCTGTTGAAAGATCCTGCGCTTCAGGGAGAGATCCTCAGTGGCGGCCTCCACCACGAGGTCGGCTCCCTTCAGCTCATTGTAGTCGGATGTGAACGTCACGCTGCCCTTCATCTTTTCAGCGGCCTCGGGCTTGATCTTTCCCTTTTCCGCACCCTTGTCCACTTTCTTGAAGAGCTTGGCCTTACCCTTCTCCAGAGCCTGTTCGGCCACGTCAACGACCACCACCTGAGCGCCCTGGCGGTACAATTCCTGAACGAAGTGCAAAGCAATATCCGGACCGATTTGACCGGAGCCGATCACACCTACTTTGCCGATCGTGCGACCGCGGAAAGAAAAAGCCATGTTTTGTCCTCCTTGAGGTTAATGCTACCGCATGGGTGAAAAGACAAGATAATAATTCAGATTACATTCATTCACCGGAATTGTAAAGGAAAAGCTCAAGAATGAGAGATCGGGTCAAAACCTTGTTCAATTATATCGTTCTCGGGGTACCGGCGGCAAATCTTCCTGGGTCCATTGTTCTTTCACCTGAACTCCTTTTCTTCGCGAAGGTGTGGCGGTGCCGCTCCTTCCGTGGTATCTTCGCATTTGTGCGCGTATTTCATCTTCAGGAGGTATTGCTTATGGAGCTCAGTGACGCGATTCGCGCCAGGCGAAGTGTCCGCGCTTTTCTTCCCGACCCTGTTCCAAGAGAGACCATAACGAAGATAGTCGAGCTGGCCCGATGGGCTCCATCCTGGGGAAACACCCAGCCATGGGAAGTGGTCGTGGCAGATGGAGAGAAGGCGAAAGAACTGGCTCGACTGTTCGAGCAGGAAGCCCGAGGTGGTGCGAAACCTCGGCCGGACATCGAAATGCCGATCACCTTCCCCAAGGCTCACCAAGACCGATACGTGGGGCTCGGCAGAGATCTCCTCACGTTCATGGGCATCCAGCGAGAGGACAAGCAGGCTCGCGCGGAGCATTACATAAATATGTACAAGTTTTTTGGCGCCCCTGCCTGCATATACCTGCTCATAGACGAAGGCCTCAATGTTCCCTATGCATGCCTCGACATTGGCTCCTTCGGAACGACGCTTTGCAATGCCGCAGTGGCGGAGGGTCTTGGCACCATCTTTCTCGCAGCGGCCATGCATTTTCCAGACATCGTGAAGCGGGTCCTTGACATCCCGGAATCCAAGAAAGTGGTCATAGGTATTGCTGTAGGCGTTCCCCATCCTGACGCTCCTGCCAGCGTATTCAGAAGCAACAGAACGCCGGTTGATGAGATCCTGAGATTTGCATGACGAAAGGGCGTTAGAGCGTGTCCCAAGGTAGGGGCGGGTTTCAAACCCGCCCTTTTTTCTCTCGTCCTCCCGATAGCGAATGCTCAGATGACCGGCCCCAAATCCTTGACTCTCCCTTGTCCGAGGATTATGATAGGGTTCGTTCCCATCGCCATTTGATTGATCATTCACTCTGGACGGTTCCGGTCTAAATGTTTGGGCTCCGGATTTCCGAAGAGCGGATAACGGGTTCATGGGGCAAGGCGCCATGGAAAGGCGTGATTTTATCAAATCCGTCGGCGTGGTCGGGATGTTTTCCCTGCTGGGGGTTATCCCCTTGTACGGGAGCTCGGGCGGGGCACGACAGGTCTCGTCAGTCAGGCCCGCGGCCTTGTCCGACGGCAAGCTGAAGGGACCGATCGACCTCGCATTCGACCGATCGGGAAACCTCCTGGTCACCGATCCTCCCGGTTATCGGGTAGTTCGACTTGACAGAGAGCACAAGCCCGTCTCGTGGTTCGGTGTGCCCGGTTCTCAGCCCGGGCAACTCAATTATCCCAGAGGCATAGCACTGGATTCCCGAAACAGGGTCTTTGTGGTGGACTCCAATAACTGCCGCGTTCAGGTGTTCGACGAAAAGGGCGAGCCGGAGAGGATCATAGGCTCGATCGGCTCGATCGGAGGGTCCTTTGCGACTCCCCAGAGCGCCTTCATCGATGGAAAGGACCGGCTGTTCGTTTCGGACACTCGTAATCATCGGGTCCAAATCTTTGAGAATTACGTTCTCACCGCCGTGCTCGGTGACATGGGTGACGCGAACGATCAGTTCCGTCTTCCCACCGCATGCGCTGTTCGATCTGACGGTGAAATCGTGGTCTTGGACAGCAAGCACGGTATGGTCAAGTTTTTCGGTCCGGATCTGTCCTTCAAGAGGAGCTTCGGTGAGCCGGGAAGCGCCCCCGGCCAACTCAACATGCCCCAGGGGATGGAGCTGGATACCCACGGCCACATCTGGGTGGCTGACACGGGCAATGCACGCGTTCAAGAGTTTTCCCCGGACGGAACCCTCCTCTCCGTGATAGGCAGGAACGGATCCGGTCCAGGCGAGCTCCAAGATCCCACCTCGGTGAGATGCCGAGGCGACAAGATCTACGTGGCAGACAACGGCAACGGAAGAATTCAGATTTTTTCCCGGGATCGGAAAGGAGCCGCGTGATTCGCGGCGCGCTCAATTGGAAGCACCCTCTAACCTCAGCACATACATGACCCTGGAGCACCTCACACTGGCTTTTCTCCTCCTGTTCTTTGCTGCTGCGGAAATCTATCGGATTGTTCACGGCAAGCGCGGGGTAATAGTGTCAGTGGAGGATTCACCGGTTTCTGCTCTCGTCTTGCCGCTCACTGCTGTACGAATAAAACTGGGAGACGGCAGAGAAGTGTCCGCGCAGCTCAACTGTTGCACTGCATGCCTTGGAAGGCTCAAGGTCGGGGACCAAGTCCGGGTGACCAATTCACGGAGCGGGTACGTGGTGGAGCTGCCTTGGCTCAATCGCTCTCAATGCTCTTCCGGAGGGCGAGTGTGCTGATCTGTGGGTATCGGAACAGAATTCAGGTCGGAGACTGACACACTCAGGCGTCCTAACGGAGACCGCTGCTGTGGAAATCCTCGGATATTTGACTTTGACCATTTTCCTGGGGCTAATGCTCCTGACCCTGTTTGGATATATCCGGACCCCGGTACAGACCGTACTAGTCTTTGCAACGGTGTTGATCCTCATAGTGGGAGGGGCGTTCAATTACTGGTACTCAGGATGGGATTCCGTCATGTTGATGCCCAACGAGTTTCTCGGGGGCATCATTCTCCATCCTATCACCGCGCTTCTTACAGGTTTATTTCTGGCAGGCGGTCTGAAGGCATCGGGCGGTTTCGAAGCACTCAAGGTGCTGTTACGGTATTTGCGGAAGAGTCCCATCGGTCTGGTGGGTACGCTGGTGATCCTCATCAACTTGCCGGTGATCAGCTCTCTTCCCTGTGGCCGAATTCTCGCGGCAGCCCTGCTACCTCTGCTTTTCACCTTCGGGCTCGAAGGCGGAATGGGGCTGCTCACAAAGGCTCAGCTCATCGTCCTTATCGGCGCATTCACCCGCAATGCCATGGGTTCGTGTGGCCCGTCCCCCATCGGTGGTGTGGGACAAATCGGTGAAGGGTTCCTGGGCAGTTTTTTCGCGACCGCGTCGGAAGGTATTCTCCGTGCGCCCCAGGCGTTTTCCCTGATGCTTGGAACAGCCATTGTGGCACTATTCCTGAGGTTCGTAAGTCAGAGGCTTTATCCGGATGATGTGGCCCTCAGGGAAACGCCCTCGGATATGCAGGCCGGCTCAAAGAAGGAGCCGGAGATCGAAGCACCCGGCGAGGGCTATCTGGCACTGGTGATCTTTGTGGTCTCCCTCCTCATCGCCATGTTCCAGCCTCTGGGAAAGATGCCAGTCCAGTCCGTCCTCGTGGTCGGCGCGATACTCATGATCGTCGTGTGCAGGATTCGGTTGAGAGATCTCATGGAAGGGATCATTCTCTTGCCGGTCACAGCCATGGCCGCCGGATTCCTTGCTGCCGGCGCTCTGGCCGCGACGGGAGGATTTAACGCCCTTGGAGTGATGCTCAACAGTCTCGTCTCCGTTCCGTTTCTCGGAGTGGCGGGAATGCTGGCGATCTTCGTCCAGTTTCAAACCATCCTTCCGCTGTCCTGTGCACGAATCCTTACAGCAGCGCTGGTCCCTGTCCTCTATCTTTTCGGACCGGCCAAGTTCGCGTTTCTCTCATGGCCGCAGCTTGCCATCGTGATGTCCGCCTACATCATCAATGCCACGACATCGTGTGGTCCCTCTCCCTTGGGAGGCGGAGGAATGATGGGCGAAGGCACCATGCGTGCGGAAACGGGGTTCATCAAGGGGGCGTACACCTTTGCATCCATGGCGATCATGGCACCACTGGCAGCGATCTACATGAAATTCCTCAATCTGTCCGTATTTGACCCGACCAATCCTCAGTTCGTAAAGGACATCTGGACCATAGTAGAATTCGCGCTGGTGATCGTCGGGGTAAACGTGGTTTTTATCTTCTTTGGAGCTAGGCTCTTCGGGGAGAGTTCCTCCAAGAATTTCGCTCTCCAGCTTACGGGGTTCGTGCTGAGCGGCGCGCTGGGAGGCGGAGTCCTGGCATTTGCTCTCTTCGAGCAGAACGTCTCTGCCATATTGCAGGGAATTGCAGGAGGGATCGTTGCCGCGCTGCTCATCGGGCTCATGGTTCCAAAGACCCTCTCGAGGCGTCTGACGGAGGTCCTCAGCGGACCTCGGCTCGGATCCGAGGCCCCTGGGTCGTAATTCCCGGGGAGCCTCCGGAACACGTGCGTTACGAGGATATGTCGTGCTGACGTGGTTGATGTTCCTCTTTGTGGGGACTCTTTCGGGAGTCATCATCGCATTCGCTCTGGACATGAAGTCACCGAAAGAGCTTGTCCAGGGAGCGATGGGAGGTCTCATCGCGGGCTTGCTCATGTCGGCCATGCTGCCGCATTGAGCTGGGACAGGTGCTTTTTTCGAGAAGCGCTTGCGGCTAACCGTGTTTTTCGGAAAAAGGTATTTCCCGGCCTCTTCGGGCGCGACGTAACATCTTTCGCTGCGCGTTGCAGCAAGGAGTGTTGCCATCATGGCAGACGAAAAGACAACAGGCAAAATCGGACACACACGTGAGGA
>CAYZET010000292.1:0-7129 GCA_964477215.1 uncultured Syntrophaceae bacterium
TGGTCTCCCCTTCCGAGTTGAGTTGCTTGAGCAGCTTCATGACTTCCGCGGAATTCCTCGAATCGAGATTCCCCGTAGGCTCGTCCGCATACAGTATGGGGGGCTCGTTCACCACGGCTCTGGCTATCGCCACCCGCTCTTGCTCACCTCCCGAGATCTGGTTGGGAAGACGATAGGCCTTTTCCTTCAGTCCGACTCGATCGAGGGCTGCCAGGGCGAGCTCCTTCTTCTCCGCTTCCGAATGGTGGGTGACGGCCAGCGGCAACTGTACGTTCTCCAGCACATTGAGGTAGGGAACCAGTTGGAATGACTGAAAAATGAACCCCATGAACTCACGTCTGAAATCAGCCAGCCTGTCACGTGTCAATCCATAAATGTTCACACCTTCAATGCTGACTGTGCCGCCAGTAGGGCTGAGCAATCCCCCGAGCATGGAAAGAAGCGTGCTCTTTCCTGCTCCCGACTCCCCCATGAGAGCAATGAATTCTCCCTGCTCGATGGAAACATCTATATGTCGGACTGCAGCGACTTTTCCGTCACCGGTGCCGAATTCCTTGCATACGCCGTCTGCAACGATATAGCTCATGAAACACCTTCCTAAAGAGTTCTCAATGCTTCGTTCGGATCCATGCGGGCTGCAGTCATCGCCGGATACAGCGAGGCCGCCAAACCGACAATTATGGCCAGGAATACGGCTCCCAGCGGCACGAGAGGATCCAGAAAGAAGTGAGGAACATGCTCGGTGACGAATTGCAGCAGCAGCCTGGTGGCGCCGATTCCGACCACGTAGCCTGCGACACCGGCCATGAGCGATACCACCAGTGCCTCGAGCAAGATGATCTTCATGATGTGAGACCTCCGAAAACCGATGGCGCTAAATATGCCGATCTCCCTCGTTCTTTCGTTCACGCTTCCCATCATGGTTACGAAGACCACCATCGAGCCCACCAAGAGCACAAGACCTGAAATCCCTAAAGAGAACTTGCGGAAATTGCGCAACGTATCCATGCGCCCTTCCACCACCTGTTGGATTGCCGTCACTTTGGCGGATGGGATTGCTTCTGTAATCTGCTTGACTATCTCTGCGATTGGACAGTTCTTGCACAAGGCGGCAACTTCCACCATTGCCACCTCCCCCTCTTTATCGAAAAGCTGCTGGCTGACCGGCAAAGAGACGAAGGCAAGGTTGTCGTCCTGGGACCCCGTAGGCTGAAGGACCCCCGCTACCGTAAAGGTCTTGCCATGAATAGCAAGACTCGAGCCCGGATTGACTTTGAACCGGTCCGCTGCTTCTCGACCCAGAAGCACCTCGTCGTCTGCCTTTGGTTGCTCCCCTATGATTTTCCACCACTTCTTCATGGCGAGTTCGGCTTCGAAATCTACGCCTACCGCTAGGGCCTTATGGCCGGCAGCCTCGAATACCCCGAATACTTTGGGACTGATGATGCGAATATTCTCCGCATTGGGGATCTTGCTAATCTTCGCTACATCCTCTTCGGAGATGTGCTTCACATCGAACGAGAGGCCTCCTAGGCTCAGTCCGCCATAGGTTAGTGACAACCCCTCGGACCGCGGCGTCAGCACGATATTTGCCCCGAATTCGTCCATCTTGTGGGCGATGTCTTCCTCGAGAATATGGGTGGTGGTGACCAGGGCCACAACAGCCGCAACTCCTACCAAAAGCCCGACAACGAGAAAGAATACTTTCGCCTTCCTCCGCCTCAAGTTGTTGATCGCTATATCTCTCAGCTTCATAGCAGCCCCCTTACTGGAAGAACCTTGATCCGGCCAATACGTCATCCTGGCTAATCACCACGGCATTCCCCTGAATCGCCCGTTTCAGAGGCGACGGATTGCAGCCTCCCTTCACCTCATTGACCTTGTCTGTGCGGAACTTCAGACCGCAGTTGAGGCAGACCATGAAATCACCCTGCTGCACGTATCCCTTCTTGTGCTGGTGACAAACGTCGCATGCGTCGAAAGCGGCTCTGATTATCCCGTCCGTGCTCTTCACGATAAAGAAACGGATCCACTGGCTCGGAGAGTGCTTGTACATGAAGTGCCTAGCTTGACCGTCAGCAAATGCGGTTACGGGGAATGAAAATTTTCCGTTGTCAGGGCGAACCTCAGCAGCGGGGACAACGAAGTTCCATGCGGAGTCCGCGGGATCGGCGACGATGGAAAGAAGGCACAGCGCTACAACGACAATGACAATGATTGACATGGATTTTCTACACATGAGCTCCATCCTTTCGTTCATGAATGTTCGTGATTCGATGCCAGCCACTCAAGAGGCCTTTGCTTCAGACCAGCCTTCTATCCTCACTCCGTGAGCAGGCTTTTCAGCGCGGTGTGGCTCCCGATCATACGGGGCCAGAATGTCTTCCATTCACCCTGACCCGCGGCCGCATGAAGTTTCTCGCGAACGTTGACGTCAACGATCTGAACGTCCGCGGCGTTAAACAGTTTGCCGACAAGCTCCATGGTCCTGCGATTCTTCTCGCCGGAATCGGCAATACCGTTAAGAGCGTAATCGTCGAGAAAACGACGGATGCCGAGGCGTTGTCCCACTATTTGGTTGTATTTTTCCGATGACCCATACGCTGTCTTCATGGCTGCGAGAAATTCTTCCTTGTTCATCCCGCGACGTTGAATGATCTTGTCAACTTCCTGTTCTATCTCGAAGGGTTGAACAACTACGGTCTCTTTGTCTGCAGCCTGCAGGAGTATCTCCTTTCCTATAGCGGTGAAAAAAGCCGACACCTGGTCTGGGGGAGTCTTATCCATAGAAAGCACGTCAAACTGCAAACCCACTTCTTTTTCGAACACCGGCTTGCCGTTTACCGTGGCTATCACTCGCTCGCTCACTCCGGAACCATCTTCCCGGAACACTCCGTCGAGGCTGGCCGGATAGCCTGCACCCGTGATCGCGTTTCTGATCTCATCGGGATTGGTCTGCTTATCACGGAACGATACGGTCACGTCCTTGGCAGCAAGGCTGACTCTTGTTCCGACTACCCCAGGGAGTTTCTCCGTGACCTCGGTCACGGTTACGACGCATGCAGGACAATTCATCTTGTCTACCGCGAATCGCGACGCCACGACTTCCCCAGTCACAACTCTGTACGCAGCGTAACCTCCCCCCGAAAGGGCCAATAGCAGCACGAAGGCTATGATGACTTTCTTGAGCTTGCCTGCAGATAGCTTGCGCTCCGCCGCATCCAGTGCACTCAAGTCTATTTTCTTGACATGACGCTTTTCAGACATGTTTCTCTCCTCACGTAATCCACCGGGAGGGCCATACGGGGACACGCTCGCCCGTCTGACCGCAACATCCGGACCATACCGGTCTCCCGGCGTTCTTATGCAGGTACCGAATATTCGGGACCCTTCTCTTACTTAGGACTGAGGAGAACTAGTCAAATAAGGAGGGAGCACGTTCGGAGGAATACGACAGTCAGAGGATGCCTGACATCTTCACTCCCAACCGGTTCGGCTTTGCGTTTCGGGAGGCCGACACCTTCATACGATTCCACCATCAAGACAGCAAGGCCATCGATGGTCTGGAGCGGTTGATTCGCTGGGAGGGCAACAACCTGCATTTGTTCGTGACACCTGCACATCCCACAGACATGCTTAATCGTACCCTGGGAACAGCATGACGCACTGCCCGTCGACATGCCTGGTAGGGTTGCGCAGCAGGACGACACTGGAGCATCCGGAACGCTCCGCTGGGCCGCATGAAGCGGACATTGGACAGGTTTCTGCGAGGCAGACGACTTGCTGGGCATCTGGGAACAACAACATGGAGCCGATGCGGGAAGCACCGTGATACCTATCATGGATAGGCACGTTACAATTATGAGTATTCGCATCAGCATTGCAGCCCGTTCCAACCGGAAATTCTTTAGCAACTAACTTTACCTCTTTTCCATCCAATGTCAAGTTCTTCGATCGGCTTCATCAAATCTTTTCCAACCGCTACTAAAAATGACACCTTAATCGAGTATACCTGCGAGCTGAAATTAACTCGCGGCAGGTTGCCTCTTTTTTTCTTCCCGAGCCATCCCACGTCCAACCATTGATCTTTTCACGCTGTTCCCCTATTCTTTCCCTCGCTACAGAACTGGCCGACGCCCCTGGAACGAGACAGGCCACCCTCGTGTTCTTCGTTCGGTAGTCGCCGATACACAGATTCATTAAATCAAGAAAGGTGTTGAGAACATCCTATGTCATGTGCAGCGCCTCATCCTTTTCACTGGGAAGATCTTAGAAGCCGTACGCAGGAGCAACTGCTTTCGCACCCGGGCGTGAAGCTCTCGGAGCAAGGTGACGGCTACGAGTTGGTCTTCTTGAACGCGGTCTACCGCATCGATCCCCTTGCAGAGTGCATCGTGGAGATCTCCCCGTCTCCTTTCCGGGAGCTAACCGAAGAATTCCAGATACTTCTGATCAGATATCTCACCTCTGAAGGCGGGGGGGAGCCGGACGGGGTGGAGGTCAGTGAAAAGGACTTCCCCGGCGGTGTTACCTTCTTCCAGGGTCCTCACACGCTGTATGTTGCCCCCATCGTCGAATTGTACGGATCGAGGCCGGAAGCTTTCGAGGAGCGCGGCAGGGAGTTAAACGCCACTCCGGTTCCCCACGGTGACACGGCCCTGCGCTTCTATCCATTTCCCAATATTCCGGTAACGTACGTGCTATGGGGCCAAGACGATGAGTTTTCCGCGTCAGTTACGGTCCTCTTCGACCGTTCTATTACGCGCTGGTTCGATCTCGACATGATATTCGGCCTCGTGTGGGTCCTGACCGAGAGGATCATAGAGGGACAAACCCAGTAGTTTTGTGGCTGGATCGCGGATGTCTGAGCGCACTGTTGAAAGCCCTCTCAGTTTGTGAATTAGTCTCGGACCCGCTCTCATCACGGTCCACGGTATCCGGCCGCGGCGACAAGGCCTGGCCCGATCGGAGAAGGGATCAGAGCGGATGCCCGATTTGTGGCGATCACCATCCAGAAGCGAGAAGCCTCCTCCCGATAATGCACTGATTTCAGCAAAGGATTCCTCTTTCTCGGCTGGTAACATTCCTCTTGACATGGGCTACCGAATCTATTACTATCGTATTTCGATAACGGCTTCAGATAGCAGGCCCGTCATGGAAAACGAATTCTTCTCCGGATTCATTCGATTGCATATCCTTCACCATGCCGCAGAGGCCCCGATCTTTGGATTCGGCATTCTCGAAGAACTTGGCCGGCATGGATATAAGCTCAGCCCCGGAACCTTGTATCCTATACTCCACCGAATGGAAGAAAAAGGGTTGCTTGCTTCCCAAAAGGAGCTCGTAGCCGGGAAGTTCAGGCGAGTCTACCGAATCACTGAATCAGGCCGCGTGACATTGCGCGAGGCCAAAGAAAAGGCACAGGAGCTCTTCGGGGAGCTATTCTCCCAGCAAGAAGCTCAATAATCACAGATAGCTGGTTCCGGAGTTATGCCCGGCAGGAGGATGGTACCGTTGGATTACCTTGTCATTTGTACGGTCGCACTTGTTGTTTCAGCGTTGACCTTGTTTTCAGGATTCGGCCTGGGCACTCTGCTCATGCCCGCATTTGCGGTGTTCTTCCCTATCAATCTTGCTGTAGCCGCCACCGCAGTAGTCCATCTGGCAAACAACCTGTTCAAGGTGATTCTCGTGGGGAGAAATGCGGACATCAAAACGGCACTCAGATTCACGATACCGGCCGCTGTTTTGGCAGCGATCGGGGCGTATCTTCTCGGTTTTCTGTCGAACTTGGCTCCTCTGATGACATACCACATAGGGGGGAGGACGTGCGAAGTCACGACCGTCAAGGCAGTCATGGCGGTTCTGATCGCCTTTTTCGCTTTGTGGGACCTAGTCCCCGGCATGGAAAAGCTGGTGTTCGATCCGAAATACGTTCCTTTCGGCGGAGCACTCTCAGGGTTCTTCGGTGGCTTGTCCGGACTTCAGGGCGCATTGCGCAGCGCTTTCCTGATCCGTTGCGGCCTTGGCAAAGAGGCCTTCATCGCGACCGGGGTCGTATCCACTGTGGCAGTAGACACGTCCCGACTTCTCATCTACGGAGCCACATTCGTGACCTAAGGATTATGCAGTAGTGGCGAGTCACGATGCGTCGGGACTGATTGTTGCCGGAACAGTTGCCGCTCTTGCAGGGTCGTTCCTGGGGACCAGGCTGTTGAAGAAGGTCACTATGAAGGCAGTGCACCTCATAGTCGGGGTCATGCTCCTATTGCTTGCGATTGCCCTGGGGGCTGGATTCATTTGATGTGGGAGAGCCCCGATTCACCGTCAGCGATAGCTCCGGTCCGGAAATCGCCCCTTCTCTCGATCTTGACAAGTCTATAAGCACGTGCTTGAATTTGTGACAGATGTAGAATCGAGCGTGCCAGCGGCATGGTAGCAGCCTGATGAAAAGGCAAAGCGTTCAAATAGTTGTTGTCGTATCCTTCCTGTTGGCCTGCACCATCGACGCCTTGTCTTCGGAAGTGCTCGTCGTTCATCAGAATCCTGCACTAGCGACCCAAACAAATTCCGTCTCTAATCAACCGATCAAGCAAGACAGTAGTTGCCTGGTCTCTGAGCTGCGCTCAACCTTATGGGAATGGGGTGGATCAAGCTGTAGAGGCTAAGCAGTCTGATGCGTGAATTCGGTGACATCGAGGGCCTTCTTTCCTGCGGAGGACAGAAATCCAGTCTCGTCGGCATTCCGTGAATACGCGACCGCATTTGCGAAATAGTGTCCTAGGCAATGGCATGCCCAAACGTCACCGACTTGGCGCATCAGCGCACTGACTTTGCTGCAATAAGGAAACACCGCAAGAAACGCGGATGGAGCTTCACGTTTCCTCAGTCCGAGTCGCCCCAATAGATCTTCTCGGCGATTTTCCGGACCGCTTCCTTAGTAATGCGAACATCTTCCATAGTATTGAAATATCCGAGGCTGAATCTGACTGTCCCTGCGGGAAAAGTACCGAGGGCCTTATGAGCAAGAGGGGCGCAGTGAATTCCGACTCTGACGGAGATATCGTAGTGCTCCCGGAGAATCGCCCCTGCCTCCTGGGGATGAACGCTCTCGAACGTTGCAGGAAGT
>CAYZET010000293.1:0-6879 GCA_964477215.1 uncultured Syntrophaceae bacterium
CAGCATGGTGCAGTGCGCCGCTAGAGGCACCTGGCAGCCGCCTCCCATCCTTTTCAGAAAGGAGCGTTCCACAGCCACACACCAAGCGGTTCCCGGGTCGTTCAGGCTGGAGACAAGCTCATTGACGCGAGAATCGTCCTCCCGCGTTTCTATGGCGAGCGCACCCTGCCCCACCGCGGGAACCATGAAACTGGGCTCCAGACATTGAGTTATTCGATCACCATATCCCATGCGCCTGATTCCTGCTGCTGCCAGCACGGCCCCTGCCAGTCCGTCACTTTCGATCTTCTTGAGACGTGTGTCCACGTTCCCTCTCAGGGGAACCGCCTCCAGCTCCGGAAAGCCGTGCAGAAGAAAAGCCCTCCTCCGGAGACTCGACGTGCCGATCCGGGCCCCTTCTTTCAGATCCTCCAGGCGGCGACCGTCTCGCGACACGAAGACATCGCGAGCATCTTCCCGTTTCATTGCTGCAGCTAGGTGAAGTCCGTCAGGAAGATCCGTGGGTACGTCTTTCATGGAGTGGACAGCGAGGTCTATGCTGCCGTCGATCAGAGCTTCCTCAATTTCCTTCGTGAAGAGGCCCTTGCTACCAATTTTGGCCAACGGAACATCCAGGAGCTTGTCACCACTGGTCTTTATGGTGACCAACTCCACATCGGCCACCTCCGGACACGCCATCTGTATGGATTTGGCTACGAACCGCGACTGCCAGAGAGCCAGTGAGCTGCCTCTGGTACCTATAATGAGCTTCATGTATCTGTGGATTCTCCTTCGTGTGCACCCAGATCGACCTCGGTCTCGTCGAGATTGAAGAGTCTTTGGGTGATGTCCAGGTACACCTTGCTCCGAGACCTCTTTCCCACCTTTTTCAAGAAGGAAATGGGGTCATGCGCGATCTTGTTGATTATCGCTCTGGTGATCATCTCCACCGTCTCCCTGTCCTCGGGAGTCAACCTGGACAGCTTGCCATTCAGTCGTGCCAATTCGGAAGCACGAACGGTCTCGAGTTTCCTGCGAACAGCGACAATTGTAGGGATTGCGCTCAGGGTTCGCGTCCACTCCATGAACTTGGAGACCTCCTGCGCGACGATCGCCTCACCACGGAGCGCTTCCTGACGGCGTTCACCGACATTCTCTTCGACAACGGCTTGCAGGTCGTCAATATTGTACAAATAGACTCCGTCCAAATCGTTGACCGTGATTTCCACGTCCCTAGGAATGGCGATATCGATGAGGAATACCGGGCGGTACCGGCGCTTCCGCATGACCTCCTTCATGTGACGATACGTAATGACCGGTTCGCACGAGCCGGTGGAAGTAATGACCACGTCCGCGGAGATGAGGCCCTCCTCGATCTGTTCCATGGGCATTGCTGACCCCTTAAACTGACAGGCCAGCCCGCACGCGGTCTGGTAAGTTCTGTTCACCACTAGGAGCGGCTTCTCCACCTGACTGACCAGATGTCGAGCAGCCATCTCAGCCATCTCTCCCGCGCCCACCAGCAGCACAGACTTCTCTTTCAGGTTTCCGAGAATTTTTTCGGCAAGCTCCACGGCAACGTAGGCCACCGAAACCGCGGAAAGCCCAATGCCGGTCTCGCTTCGCACCCGTTTTGCAGTAAAGAAAGACCTGTGCATGAGACGGTTCAAGATGGGGCCTGTGGTGCCCGCGCGCGAGGCTCTCCGGTATGCTTCCTTCACCTGACCGAGAATCTGGGGCTCGCCGAGCACCATGGAATCGAGACTGGAAGCGACTCTGAAAACGTGCCGCACCGCTTCCGGCCCTTCCTTCACGTACAGGTGTGTCCGGAAGAGCTCAGTCGCCAGATCGTGGATCGAGCCTGTGGCAGCTATGAGCCTCTCCGCAGTAGCCTCCGGATCTTCCACAAGACCTATGATTTCCGCTCTGTTGCAGGTGGAAAGAATTAAGGCTTCTTCGACGCCTTCTACGTCTAGCACACTGCGGGCTACGCGGCCCTCCTCATTACCGGGGAAGGTGATCTTCTCGCGAATCTCTACTGGGGCAGTAGCATGATTGAGCCCTATGACCAGTATCGAGGAGATCATGGGCGCCCTCCCCCCATGGTCACTCTAAACGCGTGATGCCCGCCCAGCAGTGCGTTTACTCCTACGAAGGTGAACATCACGAGACAGAACCCGAAGATCGCCATCAATGCGGCGCGTCGCCCACGCCAGCCGAGGGCGACCCTCTGGTGCACCATAACCGCGTATACAAACCAGGTAATAAGGCTCCACGTCTCCTTCGGGTCCCAGCTCCAGTAGAACCCCCACGCGCTGCCTGCCCAGAGAGCACCTGAGATTATCCCCAACGTCAGGAGAAAGAAGCCCAGTAGCAATCCCCTCCTGTTGATTAAGTCCAGGACTTCCAGGGATGGCAGAAGGCGGTGAAGCCTGTTGATCCGTTTGGTCTTGATGAGGCGTTCCTGAAAGATGTACATCAGACCGCCGATGGCCATGAAAGCGAAAACCGCGTTGCCGACCACAGCGAGAACCACATGTATAGGAAGCCACCAGCTCCGGAGAACCGGGACGAGGGGCTCGTTGATCTGGTACGAGAGTGTCGAGCCCACGAGCATCAATGCCGATGCCAGGGGAGCTGCCACGGCCCCGAACACGGGACTGGGGACGCGGCAACGAACGACGAGGAACAGTCCGATTATCGACCAGGAGAGGAACGAGAGAGCGTCAAAGGTGGTCCCAAGAGGGACGAATCCCGAGAAAATTGCCCTGTGAAGAAGAGACAGCGAGTGCGCCACGAATCCTGCCACTGTGCTCCAAAAGCCCACGGTGGCTTGACTCGAGGAAGCCACGAGCAAGAAGATGAGATATCCCACCGACGCGCCGAGATAGAGGATCAACGCGATTTTGAAGAAAACAAGATCCACCAATGGTTCCCTTTTGCTTCGGTCCAGAAGACCGCTGTGTGTTCCCGCGCCGTGTCCGGCTCTTCCTGAAATCGTTGACGAACGCACACTCCTGGAGGATCGCCTGCGTCGGCCTCTCCAAAGGAAAAGCTTAATATATCAGGTCCATATAAGCAAGCCAGTCCCCACGCGACCGCATTTGTCCTCGTTGGCAGCACAATTCCTTTCCCGCAGGAGGTCACATGGCATTCTCTCGGAGAGCTTCCTCCAGATTGAACGTCTCCGGCAGAATACCCTTGAGGATGCCTAGTGCCCGTTTCCTGTCATTATCGCGCAAAGCTGAAAGAATTTCCGAATTCACGAGCTCGAGAAACAGTCTTTTGTTTTCGTCAGAAGAGCTTCCCGTGCTCAAGACCTGTTTTCGTATTTCAGCCATGAGACGCGTGAGCGACGCGTATTCCGGACCGAACGACTTTTCCAGATCTTCCCGAATTCTCCGGGCAAGAGCAGGAGAGGAACCTCCGGTGCTCACCGCTATCATGAGATCCCCCTGGGTTATCACTGCCGGCACGATGAAGGTGCACAGATCCGGTACGTCAGCGATATTGCATGGAATTCTTCGCTTCGTCGATGCCTCGTAGATTGCCACGTTGGTGGCGCGAGAGCTTGTGGTTCCAAAGATAAGCTGAGCGCCAGGATAGGAATCGAGCAGGCGCTCATGAAAACCTTCCGGAATCCAGTGGACATCTCCCGAATCGACCAGATTTTTCAAATCTGCCACCAACTCGGGCGATATCACCACTACACGCGCACCACTCTCCAGGAGTCCTAAGACCTTCCGAAGGCCTACACGCCCTCCCCCGACCACAATGGCCTGTTTTCCTTCAAGATTCATCATTACGGGGTACGGTCTCACTCCTGTACCTCCTTATCCGCATTGTACCCGTTTGCCGTGCCTGCGGCGATATAATTGATCTGGGGAAATCTGACGCGAACGCACCTGCCCTCGTGTGCCCGGAAACCAATTCCATTCTGACGATGAGGCCTTCTGTGGCGGTCTGCCATCCAAAACCCGGCGATTTGGGTCTCACTAGTCCGAGCTTCATGAGGCTATCTCTTCGCTAAACAGGTCCACAGTCGGGGATCGTCGTGTCCGTTCGCTCAATTCATTGGTCTCCACTGTGCGGCCTGCACGATCAAAGCACAATCAAGACTCGAAGAACTTCTCAGGGGCCGCCAGAAATTCGCTGTAGAAGCGAAAAGGCTCTGTTTGTCGGTAATCGATCGTTTGAATCGAAGAATCGTCGAAGCTCAGAATCTGTGAGCCCGGGCACCCTAGGAGGATAGGCGAATGCGTGGCAACAATGTACTGCTTCTTCCCTTTCTGAATGCCGTGCAGCAGGATACGCACGAATTCGACCTGATTTCGAGGAGAGAGAGCAGACTCGGGCTCGTCGAGCAAATAGAGACCGTCCAACTGGAAGCCGTAACTTCTGAAAAACGTCAGAAATGACTCTCCGTGCGACACGGTATTTAAAGAGCATCCTCCGAAATATTGGTCCCTCCCAGGGTCCATTATGAGGATGTCATCCAGGGAAGCGGCGAAATTGAAAAAGGACTCGGCCCTGAAGTGGAACCCGTAGGGACGCCTGGGATTCAGATCCAGGGTAACGCAGTTAGCGAGCCTCGTCTCGTAGGGATTGCCATGAGCCTTGTGGATTTTGCTACCTCCCCATGGCAGGAATCCACTTTTTCTCGCTATCGCGTCAAGCAAGGCTGACTTCCCCGATCCATTCGCGCCGCACAGGAACGTGACGGGCGCCGAGAAATCGACGCGGCGGGTCTCTTGGAACACAGAAATGTCAAAAGGGTAACACTCTCGGGTGGGAAATGATTCGTGATTTATTGTCAACGATGTCAAATACATAGTGCGTGACGGCTCTGTCGCTGCAAATCTGTCCTGGCGCAACTCAGTGTGGTCTGGGCACGGGCAACTGCGTGCGCGGCTTTTGAGACGGCACTTTCGTTGTCGTTTGATCTTATCCTCGTGGCGTCAGAGGATCAAAGCTTGAATATGCCGGTGTCGAGCAAGGTACCGAACATGTCCTCAGCTTTGGCAAAACCTCGAAATTCTTTGCTGTATTCTTCTTCAGTCTTGAAGCCTACTTCCACGAACTTGTTGATGGTTATAAAGAAAGCATACTGGATCGTAGGCGCGGATTCTCCCGCGGAATCCCTATTCTTGTCCACATGCAGATTGATGATATCAATCTGCGGAAGATCGGGAATTTCCTTGCCCTTATCGCTCAGGTTCAACCTCTCGTGGAGGTTCTTCGTAGCCACCCAGTCTTTGGACAAGACCATGGCGACATCCAAATCGTACTCGAGGTCTCCTCCCCCTACACAGTTGTGCATGGTGGGTCTGGCGTAAAGTGTGGTCGAAAACTCATCATATGACGGTGGCTTCTCGTCGAGCTTGCACCCTTCTTTGTCCATAGCTGATATCGCGAAGACCGGACACTCCAGCTCCAGGCTTAAGTCCGCCAATTGGGCCGACGCCTCATTCACCTGGCCTCGAATATCCTCGTACTGTCTCTGCAGCGGGATCTTCTGCAGGTAATCGAAGAATATTGCGATCTCATTGGAGCGAAACTCGTGCATGATATTGTAGGCCTGAGCCTTGATCCGTTCGATAGTGTCTTGGCGCCCCGCTTCAAAAACAAAGAGATTCCCACTATAGGATTCCGACCGGGCGATTACTTTCTGGACGAGGGCGTAGCGTTGCGACTCCTCGGGCGATACTTCAGTGAGGAGCTTCACCGGATTAATATAGCATTCACGTCCCAAGAGCCTGGCTGCCAGGGTACGCCTCGTCTGCTCCCATGTGTAGAACAGCACTGGAAACTTATGGTTTTCAGCAAGCTTTGCAGCGAGATCGAGGCAAAAGGTCGTCTTTCCACGACGGGGGGGACCGGCAATGCCATAGTAAAATCCCTTACGAATACCGGAAAGCAGGTGCTCCAACCTGTCAAAAGGTGTAATCCGGTACCCGAGGACGCTCTTCGTCCCTTCCCGCGGACGTTTGGTCAGGTCCTGGATCTCACGAATGGTTTCCTTGAGGGGAGCCGATCGCTTCTTCACCTTCTGCTTCTGCATTTCGATCAGAGTTTGAATGATGCGGCTGCTGAATTCGAGGTAATCCTGATCCTTGTATGGGCCCTTGTGCTGGCAATAGTTGGTTATCACCTTGGAGAGCTTGAGCATTTTCTCACGCAGGCTCGCGTCCTTCAGGATCTCTACGTACGCGAAAAGCTGGTCGGCAACAGGAGGCTCTTCCGATTTTATGAGGTCGAGAGCCTGTCCTACCTCCGGAGTGTACCACTGTTTTCGATTCAGGGTATCCTCGATGGTTATCCAATCGATCACCTGACCCGGAATCTGGCTCATTTCCCAAGCGGTCTTAAATATTGTGCGAATATTGGAGTCCGAGAAGAGCTCCGCGCTGAATCCGTCGGACATCACTCGGCTCAGGAGATAGCGGTCGCTAAGAAGGGCCCCTAGGACCTTGGCTTCGATTTCTCTCAACATGGCTCAACAATGCCTCGTTGTGGGAAGAGCGGCATTCCCCTGCCACCTCTAATAGGAAGTCATTATTGCTTAACTCAGAAGCGGCACCACGCTCATCAAGTGCTCTATTCTGCCGTTATCACTGCTGCAAAATATCATCCAGCCGATCCGCGTGTCAAGCGGCGGGCTGCTGAAGATCAGGGTGAAACCGTGAACCTCCATTGGCAGAACCGGTCCGGTGGATGCGGATCGAGAGGCGCGTGCACGCACTCAACCTGAATGGCGGGATCGATCTCTCTCGCGAAGCTCTGGAATTCACCACGATGCATTTCTTTGCACGCGTACTCCCCGAGATTCCGGTCCAGGCGGGCCCGTTGGGTAGGGCATTCGGGAACCGTTATGATCACTTCTTGACCGCGGTGATCGAT
>CAYZET010000293.1:6889-7110 GCA_964477215.1 uncultured Syntrophaceae bacterium
GATGTCGTAGCCCACAATAATGGCCCACGGAAATAACCGTAGTGCTTTGACAAAGCCGTCGAGCCCCTTTTCACTGATCTCGAACCTCTTTCTTATGTCTCTGGCGGCCAAGGCGGCCACACGAGACCAGACCTTTTCATTGAATTGGTTGGCCACATCTGCACCGTGGGTTTCTTCTATGTTGATGTACCAAAACGCGTCGACAACCCGATAGTGCCACA
>CAYZET010000294.1:0-3559 GCA_964477215.1 uncultured Syntrophaceae bacterium
AACAATAGTAGCGATCACATTGCCACCATCGTGGAAGCCGTTGACGAACGCGAACAGGAACGTAACGGCAATCGCTATATGGAGTAGATCGGCAGTCATCGCTAGACCACGTTGCTGGCGGTTTGTTGTGGCACTGTCATGAGAGTTGCCAAGTGCAATATATGTGCCGACCACCTCATTTCCGCAACAATGTGCAGATAGAGCATTATCACTATCACGTACGCCCCTGCGTCACAAGCATCCCTGCTGGTCGCAGAGGCACGCGTTGAGAATGGCGTCCCTCCTGTATTATGGATGCATAGACGGGGTTGCAATCCCTTCGAGCCACCAATCCACCTACAGGGACCAGACCAACGGCTTTCTGCCCTATAGGGAGATAGTAGTCATTGCCGGAGGATGTGTCCGATTCGTGGGGACGCTTTGAAGGTGTCAGGTGGCAGCGTTATACGTCCGCTCCTCTTCGAGAGAAGCTCGCGAGACATGCGGCGGTCAGTCGGCTTTTACACGTTGTAAAATTTTCTGACGCATCCGAACGGCCAGCAGAGCGTCGGATAGCAAAGCGCCCCCCATTGAAAGGGGCGATGGGACAGGTCAGTGTGCGAAACGGGCACTGTGACGACTAAGCAATGCCCGATGGATGAGGCGTTACCGTCTCGCACCCGCTTCCTAGCCGAACACTTTGCCCACAACGGAGGTCTCATGTCCCGGTATGAGGAATTTGCGATCCTTGATGAGAGACTTGATCCTGTAGATGGACCGGAACCAGGCGTAGTGGTCATACACGAGACTGGACGGTACAGCCGGCCCCCAGTGTCTCGGCGCGGGTGTGATCGGCAAGAGAGAGCCGTCCATAAGGACTATTTCTGTCATATCTGGATACGCGATCGGAAGAACATGGACGGTGTCCCCTGCAAGGAGGTACGTTCCCTCCCTGGTTCTCACAAGAAGACACTGGCTCCCGGCGGTGTGACCAGGTGTCAGAATCACGCCCATCCCTGGCAGGAATTCCACGTCTCCGACCAGTTTCTGGCAGTCCAGACGTTCCAGCTCAGGAATAAGGCTTTGATCGAAATCGCCCCTGATCCGCATGGAAGGCAGGGGATCGAGGAGCTCCTTCCATTCCGTCTCCTGGAAAACATGAACGGCCTTTGGGAACAAATGGCAATTTCCGGCATGATCGTTGTGCAGATGACTGTAGATCACGCAATCTATCTGGTCTCCGTCCACACCGATCCCGTCCAGCGATTCGAGCACGAACCTTTCGCCTCCCTCAGCAGGACTCCCGGCCCATGCCTTGCCGTCGACAATGTATTTGGCATTGATTCCGTTATCCAGAAGTACCTGGTGAGATCCGTCTGTCAAATAGAAGCCCAGGTACGGGACGGTGATCGGGAGTCCAACGTCCAATCCTGTCGTCAACTGCTCCTTTCTTACCTCGATGGTCCCGTAAACCAGGGGTGTTATCGTCCATTCCCTCATGCGCCAATCCTCCTTTCGCTCAGGATCCGGACGGGTGCGCTTCCGGCACCTTTTGCGAGTGTTCTCCGCGGGAGCTGAAGAATTCGATCAAACCGTTCGGCATAAAGATGATGACAACAATAAAGAGGCAACCGTAAATGATCCGAGCCCATTCCGCCTTCACGAATGTGGTGAGACTTTCGTTAATGATGGTGAGCGATGCTGCCCCCACGAGCGGCCCCAACCACGAAGCCCCTCCCCCGAACAAGGCCATGAGAACCACCAGGATGGAGATGTTCACCTCGAACACGATGTCAGGATGAATGTAAGTCAGATAATAGGCGTACAATCCGCCGGCCACCCCAGGGAAAAAGGCCGAAAGGGCAAAGGCTTTGAGCTTGAGCCACGGTGCATTGATCGCCATAGTCTGGGCCACTTCTTCGTCCTCCTTTATGGCCTTCAGCCCTGCACCGAATTTCGACTTGCCAACCCAAACGCTGACACCGACGGTGATGAGCATGAGCACTAGCATCAGCTCGTAGAAAATCGATCTGCTTACCTCTATGGGAAGCGCCATGCCTTTGAGCCATAATCCGTCCGGTCCGCCCAGGAATCCCAGGTTCTTCACCGCGAGCTCTACCACAAACGCAAAACAGAGGGTCACAACGGCGAAATAGGGCCCGCGAAGGCGCAAGCAAGGATACCCTACGATCGCGGCGAAAACGGCCGCGACCAGACCTGCCGGGATCGACGACAGCAGAGTGCCGACACTGGACAAATCAAAGGCATTGGCCATCATGGCAGTCGTGTATGCGCCTATCCCGAAGAAGGCGACGTGCCCGAACGAGAGATATCCCGCGTACCCCCCGATGAGATTCCACGCGCTCGCGATAGAAATGTAGAGGAAGATTTGAAACAGGAAGGAAAGGAAGTAGACCGGCGGTCTGAAAAGCGGAAATAGGGCTAGAGTCACTACGAGAGAAATACCCAGGAAGATCCAGACGCGAGATGCGCGGCGCACACTCTCCATGATCACACCTCGCTCTGAAAAAGGCCGTGGGGCCGAACCACAAGGATGACGATAAGAAGCCCGAATGTAATCAGGTTCACCCACTGGTATGGCAGGAATGCCAGGGAGAGCCCCGTTATGATGCCGATGACGAGACCCGCCAAAGCAGTGCCCAGCACGTTGCCCACCCCACCGACGATAACCACCAGAAAAAGATAGATAAGCCACAGGTTGTGAGCGTGCGGCTCAAAGGAATAGATCATGGCCAATCCCACTCCCCCTGCACCGGCTGTGGCCACCGCAATCCCGAAAGTGATCATGCTGATACGTTTGAGGTTAATCCCGTAGAGCTGAGCTGACTCCGGCTGCTGCCACGAAGCGCGAACCGCCTTTCCGGTGTACGTCTTCTTCAGAAACAGGTGAACGACGAGCACACCAACAATGGACATGACGAATCCCACAACCCAGGGATACTGGAAATAGAAGGGTCCGACCTTGACCACGTAGGTAATGTAAGGCGGGGTGAGAAGCTTGGGAGCGGGACCCCAGATCAGGAGAAGCAGATTCTCCAGGATGATGGCAATCCCGAACGTCAGGATCATTGAGGAAACGATTACTTCTTTGGACCTCGTGATCGGGAGAATGAGCATCCTGTACGCAGCGCATGCAACCACGAATAGAAAGGGGGTTGTCACGACGAGGGAAGCCACTGGGTCCATTCCCCACCAGTTGAGGAGCACATACGCTATATATGCTCCAGCCAGCCCGAACGCAGCGTGGGATATGTGGATCACCTTCATCACTCCCCAGGTGAGGGAAAAACCTACGCCCAGAAGAGCGTAAATGGCTCCCATCATAATGCCGCCGATGAGAGACTGGATTACGAGGACCGAGCTCATGTGCATCACCGGACTTGTCGAGATGTGGAAACCGGGTCTTTTCGCCGCGCTTGTACAACGGCGGCAAAGAGCAGACGGATTGGGGGAGCCCAGGATACGACAAAGGGCTCCCCGGGATTACGTTACTTCTTCCACGGCGGCTTGGGGTAGACCGGGTCGTGGGTCCTGACCTCCATGGGCCAGATCAGCTCTA
>CAYZET010000294.1:3569-7079 GCA_964477215.1 uncultured Syntrophaceae bacterium
GGCTTGGGAAGTCCTTTTTCATCAAACTTCATGGGGCCAGCGATTCCCGACACCTCGTGGGACTTCAACCAGTCGCGAATCTTGGTTTGGTCGAGCGTCTTGGCTCCCTCCACACCCTGGGCGAGAGTCTGCATCCAAACATATCCGAATCCGAAATAGAGCGGATATGCATTCAAGCCCCATTGCTTCTGGACATACTCATTAAGCTCTTTGTTGCCAGGGTAATTGAGCTTGTTGTGAAGGGAAGTACCTGAAAAGACATAGTCTCCGTCAGGTCCCAGCTCTTTCGTCCACTCCGGCACCACTGACCCGATTCCCTGAAGTATGGCCTTCGGGTTGTAGTCCAGCGCCTTGGCAGCTCGAATGGTCATCACTCCATCCGCGAAGAAGCCATTGGAGAAAAGGAGGTCGCAATTCATCTGCTTCGCTTTGACGATGAGCGGAGTTGCATCAGGAAGGGGAAGATTGTACTTCTCGTCGATAACGCGTTCGATCTTCAGCTTTTCGGTCCAGCGAACAATAGAATCCATAAGCGAGGCACCGATGGGATTGTTCATCGTATAGATCGCTGCACGTTTGGGACGCTGATCGGCAGGGAGCGTCGCCAGCCACTCGAAAAAGCCTTCGTACCACCACTCGCCCATAAGGGGCGGCCCGCCGAACGAGTAGGTATAGCCTTGCTCAAAGCTCTTCATGTGGCCGCCCATGGAGACATATACGAACTTGTGCTTTTCCGCCACCGGCATCACGGCTCGGGCTGCGGTCCCGGGATACCCGCCGAACAGCAGGTCAACTTTGTCCACTGTAATGGCTTTCTCCGCGAAGGTGACCGCCTTACTAACGTTGGATTCGTCGTCATAAATTTTGAGCTCTACCGGTCGTCCGAGCAAACCTCCCTTCTTGTTCACCTCTTCGGCCCAGTACTTCATCCCCCTCTCGATCCAGATCCCGGTTTCGGCAAACTTTCCGGTGAGCGGCAGGGAGCCACCGATCACGATCGGTTTCTTCTCCTGCGCCGCCGCGAACGTCGGAACCGCGAGCGTCACAGCGATGAGAGCCGCGATTGCCACCACAAAAGCGCGTTGAATAACTCTTCCTTTCATGCTTTTCCTCCCCTCTTGAATACTGGCTTGAAAATCGCTCCGTCTTGTCGCGCATGCAGAGACTCGGACCAATTTCGCCGGAGATCTAGAGTCCGAGATACGATTCTTTCACTCTCCGGTCAGCGAGCAGTGAATCCGCCGGACCGGAGAGCGCCATTTCCCCGTTTTCCAGCAGGTAAGCCTCATGAGCTATGGAAAGCGTCTGAAGTACTTCTTGTGAGACCAACAAGATGGTCATGCCCTCGCGATTGAGATCGGCCACGATTCTGAAGATCCCCTTTGCCACGATGGGAGCCAGCCCGAGTGAGGGCTCGTCAAGCATCAGGAGCTTGGGCCTAGCCATAAGGGCTCGCCCGACGGCCACCATCTGCTGCTCTCCTCCCGAAAGGCTCCCTGCAGACTGCTTCCTGCGATCCTTCAGCACGGGAAAGAGAGAAAAGATCCGGGTACGCGTCTCCTCGGCTCGGGCCCGAGCCAGGGGCAGATAGGCACCAATATCGAGATTCTCATCTACGGTCATCTGCGCGAAGAGCTTTCGGCCTTCAGGAACCTGAACGACACCCTTTCCGCAGATCTTGTCAGGGGAGAATCCCTCCAAAGAAATTCCCTCCCACGAGATCCGACCCGATTCCAGCGGCACAAGGCCTGACACTGCGTTCATAAGGGTCGTCTTCCCCGCTCCGTTGGAGCCTATCAGAGCGACAAGGCGTCCGTCGTCCACTCGCAACGATACGCCCCTGAGAGCCCTAAGCGCCTGATATCGAACCACGACATGATCAGCTTTCAGCATATTCGGCTCCCAGATATGCCTGAATGACCTCAGGATGGTTCGCCACTTCAGCAGGGTCGCCATCCGCAATCTTGACGCCGTAGTGCAAGGCCATGACGCGGGAGCACGTATTCATGATAGCCTTCATGACGTGCTCGATCATGAGGATCGTGACGCTATACTCGTCCCGAATGCGGAACGTGAGCTCTATGGCGCCTCCTATCTCCCTGGGATTCAGTCCCGCGAAGACCTCGTCCAAGAGGAGAATCTCAGGACTCAGTCCGAGGGCCCTGGCTACCTCGAGACGTTTGCGGTCCGCAAGGCCGAGCTGACCGGGAAGCGTGTGGGCTTTTGCACCGAGGCCAGTGAAAGTGAGGATCCGATGCGCTTCATCTCGTGCCGGATCGAGCCGGTCTATGCCGCGCCTCCCATAGAGCACCGCGGTGGTCACATTGTCCAGAATCGTCAAATCCATCAGCGGCCGGACGATTTGAAACGTCCTGCCAATACCCATTGCCGCGATCCTGTGGGGAGGCAGACCGCTGATGCGGTTCCCTTCGAGAAAGATTTCACCACTGTCCGGTTTGTACAGACCGGAAATCACGTTAAACAACGTTGTCTTTCCGGACCCGTTCGGACCGATAAGACCGACGATTTCCCCGCGATTCACCTGAAAATCCACGCCCGAGAGTGCCGTCAGTCCACCAAAATTCTTGCTTACGTGCTTCCCCGTCAACATGCGGTTCATCCGACGCTAATCTTCTTCCACGATTGCGACAGGCCTGACCCAGCCCGCCGACGCACCCTTGATCTTCACCGGGAAGCAGCAGACAGTGAATCCTTTCTGTCGCCCAACCTCAGAGAGATTGGCCATCTTCTCCATGTGACAGTAGCCGATCTCTATACTCGCGAAATGAGCTTCCCAGATCACTTTCGGATCTCCCGTCCGCTTGAATTCGGCCGCCAGGTACGGCAGAGGGCGATCCCAGCTCCAAGCGTCTATTCCAACTACCTTGACCCCCTTTTCCGTCAAATACAGGGTACTCTCTCTGTCCATACCCGCACCCTTGACGAGATATTGGGGAGTTCCCCACGCAGCGTCTGCCCCAGTCTGAATTAACACGATATCCAGCGGCTTGATTTCATATTCGATGCGGTCTAACTCTCGCCGAACATCGTCCACGGTAATTCGGTCTCCATCCGGCTTATGGCGAAAATCCAGGATGACTCCATCACCAAGACACCATTCCAGCGGAATCTCATCGATGGAAAGGGCGCGTTGACCGCGGTCCATTTTTGGGTGATAGTGAAAGGGCGCGTCCAGATGCGTCCCACTGTGTGTCGTCAAGGTGAGAAACTCCACCGCCCAGCCGAGCCCCTCGGGCAACTGCTCGCGAGAAAGCCCCGGAAAGAACTCCTCCATCTGCTGCGCACCCACAGCATGATCCATATATTGGATCTTCGGAATCATCATAGGTGGATCGCTGGGAAGATCCGCCTCGATACTGATACTTAGATCAACGAACCGCTTTCGACCCATGATTGCTCCTTCGCTTTCGGCGGACAAGCCGTGGCCGACGGGAAGGCCGTACCTCAGTCGGCGGCGACAAGACCGCCTGAATTCCACCTGACCTGATG
>CAYZET010000295.1:0-7074 GCA_964477215.1 uncultured Syntrophaceae bacterium
AGGCTGCCGACGGAACGGTGTGGCAATTGCCTATGCAGCATCTTGGATTCCATTTCAAGTATTACTGTGTCTATCGTTGGCCGCACCTTCTCACGGAATCCCTGGTCTACTGGAGGAATCTGTGGAGCCGGATTCGCCCTGCCGGAGTTCTCGTAACTTCACGGGACGAGGCGGTATTCGCGCTCGCAACCATAACGGCCAAGGAAGCAGGGGCCCTCACCTTCTGCATACCCCATGGGGGAAATTCAGGATTCAAGCGTGACAGCACCCCCCTCGCCCACGATTGGGTCCTGTGCAATTCGCCTCTGCAGCAATCTCGCTTTGTGCTACGAAATATTCCTCCAACCCGGACAGTGGTATGCAAAGGGCTCCTTCCGGCCAATGAGTACCAGGTTTCTCCTTTTCACAAGCCGGAGAGCTGCTGTCGCTGGTGCATCCTTGCTCTTACCGAGGCAACTGGTGAAGGGGTGAACTTGGTCACATACACTAGCCCCAAGGCTCATGTGAGAGCTCTCAAGATCGTGGCAAGCGTGCCGGAAGATTTAGCCGACAAGACAGAAGTTTGGATCAAGACGCATCCCCATATTTCGGATATGGAAATCATAGAATCAGCGGGAAACAACGTGATACCGCTTTTGCTCCCGTTGAAAAGCGATCTTCATACGGCGCTGGAACGGGCTGATCTCGTGGTAGGTCTCAATTATCGCGGCACGGCCCTTATCCACGCAGTGAAAGCAGGAAAGCCGGTCATTCAATTGCTTACGGAGTGGCCCGCACTCGAGAGAAGAGCAGATTTTCCCTATCATATCCTTGAGGAAGGCACGACCGTAGCTCGGACCGCCGAGGAATTCTGGGATCTTGTGCGTTCCTTTTTCGGCCAGCCTGACACTGCACACCAAATGCGGGAGAAGTCGAGACGGTTTTTTGCGGAGCAGCTCAACGACAGCCGCTTTCCCAGTGTGGTCACGCTGGTCGATGAGAAGCTGGCAAAGAGGCCGGTATCTGTGCTTGCTGACAATTGATTGCTGCCACAGGAATCAACGATAGTGAAGCCAATAAGAGTTTCGGCCAGACAGCAAGACCTCTCGAATAAACACCGCTCCCGGGCATCGACCAGCACCATGTTGCTCATGGGCTTCGGTCTCATGGCACAGTTGTATCAGCGGAGTGCATAGCGCGTGTTACGGGTGCTTCATCTTATACATGCCTTCAATAGGGGAGGTCTGGAACGCTGGCTGTTATCTATGCTTCGCACGATCCCACGGGATCTGTGTGCAATAGACGTCTGCTGTAAGGGGCAAGACACGGGCCCTTGGGCCCAGGACGCCGTCGAAGCCGGGGCTCGAATATTTCACGTTCCACTCGGCCCCTCTCACATTGGCTTTGCAAAAGGTTTCTCAAGAATACTGATCGATCGCCCATACGACATCGTGCATAATCACCTGGACGTGTACAGCGGGCTTCCAGTGCTGATAGCGAAACGAAGCAAGGTGCCAGTCATTTGCACGTTCCACAACACGGATTTCTCCAAGGCTCACCCATGGTGGCTCAGGCTGCCGATCATGGAACAGATCCGGAGATCGTACGGCTACTTCAGCATGGGATATTCGATCCGTCATGCGGACCTGGTTACTGCCGTTTCTCGCGGGGTACTCGGGTCGGTGATTGCCGGAAAGGTCACTCACGGGTTGCCCCCACGAGTCCTGTACCTGGGAGTTGAAACGCAGCGTCCCTCCACTTCAGAAGGCCGAGCACAATTCAGAAGATCTCTCGGATTCCAGGAAGATACTCCCGTAGTGCTCCACGTAGGCCGTTTCATGGAATTGAAGAACCATCGGGGGGTCATCGAGATATTCCAACAAGTCGTCGACAAGATCCCACGGTCGCGCCTGCTCCTCGTGGGGGAAGGCATACTTCGAGGGCAAATCGAGAAGCTGACGCGAGAGCGGGGCTTAAGTGAAGTCGTGCGATTTCTTGGAGCCAGGGACGACGTGGCGAGCCTGATGTCCGTGAGCGATCTTCTCCTCCTCCCTTCCCTCTTCGAGGGACTCCCCATAGTGGCTCTGGAAGCCAATGCGTCCGGTATTCCGGTGGTCGGGTCCCTCGTTCCAGGGCTGATCGAGGCCCGAGAGCACGGAGCCGCGTGCATCCTTCATCCCGGGGAGGACATCGGGTCTCTGGCGGATACGGTGATCGGTCTCCTTGCCAACCCTGAAAGAGCTCGGTCGCTTGGGATGAAAGGCAGGGAACAGGTGGACGCATTTTTCGGTGTCGGACCTGCTGCCGAGCGTTTGCTGAACCTCTATTCCGAATTCCTCCACGCGAGACGGCCGCCACGACTTGATGACAGTATGCCGGCAGATCATTCTTCAGAGCCGCGGGCGCAAAGTTGTACGAGATAGCACCAATCGACATTCTGTTTGCCGTGCTTCTGGCCATGTCCGTTCCGGCAGCCGTGATCTGGTACTTGAGCTCCGCTCGGGTGTCCACGCTTTTCCGCGACCTCGTGATCCTCGGCGGTCTTATGTGGATTTGTCTTGCTTTCTTCAATGAAGATTATGTGTACCTCATGCTCGGCATCACTCGAGCCGACGCAGCAGTGCACTGGAGAGCAGCTTTGGAGGCAGCCCAGAAACTGGAAGAAGGCAAATGGCCATTCCAGAGGGCACTGCCGTTGGGGAATGAGACGTACGTTGCGTATCTCACGTTTCTCCATGTGATACTGGGAGCCACGAATTATGGTGCTATTGCGATCAACGGATTCCTGGCCTTTCTCGGCGGACTGACTTTGACCCGCTCCCTGGCACGGGTCTTCCCTCTCGGACGAGGGAGGGAGAAATGGTTCTTTCTCCTCATATTCTGCCCGTCAACCGTGTTCTGGACAACAGCCAACATGAAGGAAGGTCTCATGTATTGGGCAATCTGCCAGATACTCGCGCCCCTTATTGAGGCATCCTCGACTCGGCGAGACCCCATTTCTCTTATGGGCGTGGTCGGATTGGGATTAGCGGGTCTTTTCAGACCGCATATTGCCATGATTTGGGTTTTTGCCGCAGGGTTCTCCATGTTGATATTCAGAAAGCGGATTGCCTGGGCAGTTCTGCTCCTTCTCCTCATGCCACTGGTTTTTCTGGCCCTACGGGCTTTTGTGGGCAGTAGCTTGATGTCCCCCACCGAGGCTCTGGAAGTAATGGAGAGACAATACCAGGGCCTCAATGCGCCTGGGGCAGGCTCCTTTATTGATTATGGCACCGAAGGTCCCATCTTCTTCGTGTCAGGATTCCTCGCCACATTTTTCCGGCCCTTTCCATGGGAAATCAAGTCACTGAGAACGTTGATCGCTTCTGCCGAGACATGGGGTCTGACCCTGATTCTCATTCTGGCCTGGTTTCAACTCAACTCCAATGAACGACGACAGCTTCTTCGTCTTCCTGCGATCTGGTCCTCGGTCATCATTTGCTTGTTCTTTTCGGTCATATTCACCTATCTCCCCATCGAGGGCATCATCGTCCGGCAGCGAGTACAAATGATCCCGGGAATACTTGTCGCTGCTTTGATGCCTATCTTGTTCAGGGAGCATGTCCGAGAACAGAGAAGACTCCTGGAGCTGTTGCCGAAGGTCGTCCCTCAAGTCTCACCCGATCTCCGCGCAGCTTTTCGGAACAAGGCCGGCAAAGATCTCAACATTCGTCGTCCTGAGCTACCGCAATCTTTCTCATGATCAGTCATCTGCAAACTAGTCCCCTCGTCATGGAAAAAGTGCTGGTCGGTGTACTACTGGCCGCATTTGCAGCTATCGTGATGTGGTGGAAGAGACCTTTACTCTGGCGCAGAACAACATTTTGGACCATCTATGCAGCGTCTCTCATAGCCATGCGCGCGATGCCGTTCGTGCTCTTCTTTCTGGCATTCGGCACGATCAGAGCCACAGGAGACGTTCCGGAGTACTATTACCCGCAGGCGCAGTCGGTTCTCCAGAATATGCTCCCAATTCGTGACTTTCCCGTACATTACGGACCCCTCTTCCCGTACGTCTGTGCGCTTGTCGTTTCTGGCTGGAATTCTCCAACTGCGATCGTGCTTTTCTCGATTCTCATGGAGCTTGCATCGGTCTTCGTGTGGATCGTCGCAGCCCAGGAATGCTTTGAAGAAACAACGGTGAGGAAAGCGGCTCTCCTTTACGCGACAAGTCTCTTGCCCATTGCCAACGTGGGAGTTTCTGGGCAGAATCAGGTGTGGGTCTCCTTCTTCGTTGCTGTCTCAACATATGTGCTACTAAAGGGTCGACCGGCTCTATCCGGCATGTTCCTGGGGATGTCGGTCATACTGGTCAAGATCCTAGGCGGATTGTTCGCACCGATACTTGCCGGCTCTTGCTTTCGTTGGCGACGCTGGCTCGGTGCTTTTGGGGTCACAGTACTGGGAGTATACGCTCTCTTCGTCCTGCTGGGTGCAAATCCGTTGCTCCCCCTGCTCCAGGAAGCCCACATGCACTCGCCTGGGAACATATCGTTCTTTCTTACAATTTTCGGATTCTCCCAGGATACCCTCATCTCCAAGATTGCATCTTATGGGACCGTGGGATTGCTCTTCGCTCTCGTGACAATGCGACTTCGTACCGTCCACGGTAGCCACGACGGCCATCTGCTCCTGTTCCACTCGATTGCATTTATGTATCTTGTGTTCGCGTTATTTAGTCCCAAGTCGTACACCTATTACGCCATGATATGTTTTTTCCCGATTTGCCTGGCAGTTTCACACACGACGAGAGCCCTCTGGGGAATCTTCTTGTTCGCTCTGTTCGGCATTCTGCTCGTTGTGGAACCGAATTTGTGGCAGGCTTGGTTTCTGCGGCATGACTTTCAGGGATTGTTTTTCCTCAATCTTCCGAAGAATGTGTCACCAAAAGGGGCTGTCGGGTTCCTCGTTGCTGAAGCTCTCCTTCTCTTTCTGTATTGCTATTATGGGGTGCGCATATGGAGAGCTATCCTGGCGCCTCGACGTGTCGTTACACCTGCGGTGGAGCGCATTAGCGTTGCGGCAGAGCTACAGCAGCAGTGCCGGTAGGGGCTGGTTTCATGCCCCTCCTTTCTTCAGGGCAACTTTGAGACAAGAATACCGGCGAGACGCCGGCGCTTCGGGAGATCCGTGCAAGAGATCGCCGGTAGGGGCTGGCTTCAAACCCGCCCTCGCCTGAATACGGCCCTCGCCGCCATTCTTACCGCGTCCCACCGCAATCGGGTAAACCGCGTCGCCGTGAATACGACACCGTATTTGTGACGTCGTCTGCTAAGAGATTTTATGGCCATTCGTGCAGCCGACATCCAGATCTCCCGACTTTCATCCACGGTTATGGCCACTGGTAGGCTTACCTCAGCGAGGATGAATTTTTCACGATGATAAGAGTTCTCCATGTGCTCGGCGGAACGGAGCGCGGGGGAATTGAGACGTGGATACTCAACGTCCTTCGGAAGCTGGACCGCACTCGATTCTCCATGGACATACTTGTCCACGAGCAAGAGCAAGGGGCCTACGAAGACGAGATGCGAGATCTTGGAGCACGGATACTGCGTTGCCCCCACTATCGACGCCCCTGGAAGTACGCTTTCGATTTTGTGAGATATCTGAGCACCTTCGGACCGTACGATGTGGTGCACACCCACGGAGGATATTTCTCCGGGCTGAACATGCTCCTGGCAATGCTGTGGCGCGTACCTGTACGGATCGTCCATAGCCATACTGCAGAGCGCTATTCGCGGCAACAGGAAAGCGTATCCCGTCAAGTATATTACCGCACGATGGGCCTGCTCGTGCGGAAATGCTCTACCGTGGGGCTGGCTGCAAGTCGTTCCGCCGCAAAGGACTATTATGGACCCAACTGGGAATCTTCCGGCAAGTTCTCAATACTTCCTTGCGGCGTAGACCTGGAGCCTTTCGCACACCCATATGACGCACAGTCAGTCCGCAAGGAACTTGGACTACCCGGAGACGCCCTTGTTATTGGGCACGTAGGAAGGTTCACGCTTCAGAAGAACCATGCGTTCATATTGGAGATCTTTCGGGAAGTTCTGGTCCGAGACCCGAATGCGGTGCTCGTGCTTGCCGGCGACGGATTGCTGGAATCTCATGCCAGGACACGCGTGAAACAAATGGGCCTGGAAGAGAACGTCCTTTTCCTCGGATCCCGGCCAGATATTCCCAGGCTCCTCATCACGTGCGTCAATATATTTCTGTTTCCTTCTCTTTCGGAAGGGTTGGGCCTGGCTTTGGTGGAAGCTCAAGCTGCCCGGCTACGATGCGTGATCTCGGATACCATTCCGGAGGAGGCCGATTTGGTGCCGGACCTCGTAACGAGGCTGTCGCTCTCGCAACCTCCGGGAGCCTGGGCTGAAGCTCTGCTTGCAACAGCGAGAAAGCCCGTGCCAGTAAGCCCCGCTGAGGCCCTAGCTATAATCACGTCCAGTCCGTACAACATACATCAATCGGTTAAGAGTCTTGAGAGAATTTACGAGGATAGTGTGTTCAATTCAGGGGCCCGTGCCCTGTCTATGACTTGATCCGGAAGAGGGCTCTCAGCGCAGTTCCCGGGACGGAATCGGATATCTCTTTGGGCACCCACGATTATAACAACAATACCTTGTCTGCACGCCGCGTTAAGACGAAAAAATCCTTGTTTGTGCTGTCTCTGGACACGGAGCTGGGCTGGGGATACTTCGACAGCTCGAGCTTCGAATCCATGAGAGATCTCCTTATGGAAACACGAAGTTGTGTCAGAAAGTTGTTGGCTCTGTTGGACACCTATTCGATAGCTGTCACGTGGGCCGTCGTCGGCCACCTTTTCTTGACACGTTGCTCACCGGCCGGAGAGGACAGCCACAATCATGTGCTTCAACCGCAATACCGTTGGTACCCTCGGGGTTGGCTGAGCCACGATCCGTATTCGGACGTGAAGAAGGATCCACTCTATTACGCTCCTGACATTATTCAGGATATTATTTCAGCTCGCCAGCCTCACGAAATTGGGTGTCACACGTTCACCCATGCGATTCTTGGAGACCCGGAATGTACCCGTGA